>NZ_JBVVOZ010000041.1:0-54617 GCF_055807395.1 Bradyrhizobium sp. Kon10
CCGAGCTGCTCGCCGAGGTCTATATCGATCTGATCGGGGCGCGGCAGTCGCAGTTGATCCTGGCGTCGGACGCCAAGGAGATTCGCGTCAATGCAGCCGGCGACGCGCCGCGGCGGCAGCGGCTGGTGCCGCTTGCGCCGCGCGTGACAGACGCCGAGCGCGAGGCCCACCGGGCCTTCATCGCCACGCTCGGCGACAAGGCGATCTGGAGCGAGTACCTCGCCGCTCCAGCCGCCGTCAGTCCGGCCGCTCAGGCCTGACCGCTCGGCTGAGCGGCCATTTGCCGCTCCATGTTCTGACGATAGAGACCGACGAAATCGACCGGATCCAGCATCAGCGGCGGGAACCCGCCATCGCGCACGGCGGTGGCGATGATCTCGCGGGCGAACGGGAACAGCAGCCGCGGGCACTCGATCATGACCAGCGGGTGCAGGTTCTCCTTCGGCACGTTGGCGATCCGGAACACGCCGGCATAGGCGAGCTCGAACGAGAACATCACCTTGCCCGCGGTCTCGGCCTTGCCCTCGACCGACAGCGTTACCTCGAACTCCTGTTCGCTGAGGTTGTTGGCGTTGACGTTGATCTGGATGTTGATCTGGGGCTGCTGGCTCTGCTGCTGCAGCGAGCTCGGCGCGTTCGGATTTTCGAACGAGAGGTCCTTGGTATATTGCGCCAGCACGTTGAGCTGGGGTGCCTGGGCCGCCTCGGGAGGGGTGCCGTTGCCGTTGGTCATCAGAGTGTCTCCTTACCCGATTGGGGCTGAATTTCGCGGCGGTTGGCTAACATAGTGCTGCCTCGTTCCACAAGGACGAACGGCTCCGGATGAAGGATCCCGGCTGCGCCGACCAGTGCGACGTCTCCGC
The DNA here is from genome assembly GCF_055807395.1 of Bradyrhizobium sp. Kon10. Lineage (NCBI taxonomy): Bacteria > Pseudomonadati > Pseudomonadota > Alphaproteobacteria > Hyphomicrobiales > Nitrobacteraceae > Bradyrhizobium > Bradyrhizobium sp. Kon10. The sequence goes on from NZ_JBVVOZ010000041.1 coordinate 864, forward strand.
CCCAGATGCGAAATCGTACTTAAACGATTGAAGATGCGCGATTTCCGGGCATGATCGGGTTTCCCCTCAAGCATAAAACGCGCTACACTTCGGACTGTGCCAAAAGGCGCCATTGGCCGGGCCAGATTTCGTGCCTACATCCGGCGGACGTGACGCGCGGGCCGAAAGCTGGCCTAAAATGGTGATGTAGTCTTGCCGTTCCCCCGGGGAACGGTCTACTGGCCGGACGGATTTTTCCGGCAGCGACCTCCTGAAAAGACCAGAAAGCGAATACGACGTGGACATCTACACCATCATCTTCCTGGCGCTGGCGGTCTTTATCTTCCTGCGGCTGCGCAGTGTCCTCGGGCAGCGGACCGGTAGCGAGCGGCCGCCGTTCGACCGCACCGCCCGCAATGCGCTTGGGGGTGCCCAGGACAAGAACGTCGTGACCATGCCCGGCAAGGTGATCGATCAGGCTCCGCTGGCGCCGACGGCCGAGCCGACCCCGCCCTCCGACCGCTGGAAGGGCCTCACCGAGCCCGGCACCGCGCTGGCGCTGGGCCTGGACGCCATCGCCGAGAAGGAGTCCGCGTTCGATCCCCGCCACTTCCTGTCAGGCGCCCGTGGCGCCTATGAGATGATCGTGTTGGCGTTCGCCAATGGCGACCGTCGCGCGCTGCGCGACCTGCTGTCCTCGGAGGTCTATGAGAGCTTCGATGCCGTGATCAAGGAACGCGAGAAGAACGAGCAGAAGACCGAAACGCGTTTCGTCTCGATCGACAAGGCCGAACTGGTCGGCGCCGAGTTGCGCGACCGCACCGCCCAGCTCACCGTGCGCTTTGTCTCGCAGATGATCTCGGCCACCCGGGATAAAGCCGGCAACATCGTCGACGGCAGCGCCGATACGGTCGCCGATATCACCGACGTCTGGACTTTCGCCCGCGACATCACCTCTCGCGATCCGAACTGGAAGCTGGTTGGCACCGGAAGCCCGAATTAAGCTCGTCCTCAGGAACGCTGTGACGACGCTGTGCGCAGCTGCCGTTGCGCTTTCCACGTTTTCGCTCGGCGCCGAGGCGGCGCGGCGCCACTACCGCAGCCATCACCCTCATGTGCCCGAACTGGCCGCGATCCCTCCGCGAGCCCTTCCGTATCCGCAGCTCCCGCTCCCGCTCGAAATTCCCGGCGCGCAATATCTGCCGCAGGCCTGGGCGGACGTGAAGGGCTGGAGCGATGACGATCATCTCGCGGCCTACAAGACGTTTCGTGCGAGCTGCCGTTCGATCAATGCGCAGACAGGTGTGGGTCAACCGAAAGTCGAAGCCAAGGCCGAAGCCAAGCCTGAGGCAAAGGCTCTCGGCGTCTCGCTGAGCGAACCGTGCCGGGCCGCCAAAACGCTCGAGGTTACCGACGACGCCAAGGCCAAGAGCTTCTTCGAGGACAACTTTTCACCGCTGCGGATCTCGCGCCTCGGCGAGCCCGATGGGTTCGTGACCGGCTATTACGAGCCGGTGCTCGAGGGATCGCGCACCCAGACCGACATCTACAACGTCCCGGTCTATCGCCGGCCCTCGAACCTGTTCGTGCGCGGCTACAACCAGGCCTCGGTCAGCCTGCCCAACAAGGGTCCGGTCTACCGCAAGATCGGCCGTCGCAAGCTCGTGCCCTATTACGACCGCGGCGAGATCGAGGACGGCAAGATCGCCGGCCGCGGTCTCGAGATCGCCTGGCTGAAGGATCCGACCGATCTCCTGTTTGCCCAGATCCAGGGCTCCGCTCGCATCAAGTTCGACGACGGCACCACCGTCCGGCTCAACTACGATTCCTATAACGGCTATCCCTACACGGCCGTGGGCCGCATCCTGATCGAGCGTGGCATCATCCCGAAGGAAGAGATGTCGATGCAGAAGATCAGGGAGTGGATGGCGCAAAACCCCGACGGGGCCAAGGAGCTGCGCCGCCAGAACCGCTCCTACATCTTCTTCCGCGAGGTCAATTTGTCCGACAAGGACGAGGCGGTGGGCGCGCAGGGCATTCCGCTGACGGCGGGCCGCTCGATCGCGGTCGACAAGTCGCTGCATGTCTACGGCACGCCGTTCTTTATCGAGGGCGAGCTGCCGATCGAGTCCGAGCGCGCGAAAACGCCGTTTCACCGCCTGATGATCGCGCAGGACACCGGCTCGGCCATCATCGGCCCCGCGCGCGCGGATCTGTATTTTGGTGCCGGCCAGGACGCCGGCCGGGTCTCGGGCCGGCTGCGCCACCCCATGCACTTCGTGATGCTGGTGCCGAAGAGCCTCGATCCCAGTGCACGCGGCCAAAAGCTGCCGGTGCCGGACCCGCGGCCATCGGAGAAGATCGCCAAGCTGTTTCCGCAAACCGATCCTGCCAAGGATTCGGCCAAGGATTTAGGCAAGCCGGCGGCTCCCGCCGCGGCCGCGACGCAAGCCAAGAGCGAAACCGTCGCCGTCGCCAATCCGGTCCCGCTGCCGGCGCCGCGTCCTGTGATAGAGCCTGTCCGCGAGCCGCGCCGGCCCGCGAAAAGTCATCCCCATCGGCAATGAAACGATCGTCCCGTCCGCCCGTGCTGGAGCCTCGTCCCTCACCGCGCCGCCGCGCGCTGAGTGCGGAGGAGCGCGAGCTGTGGGAGCTGGTCGCCAAGCAAGTCAAGCCGCTCAGGAAGCATCGTGCGACGAAGGTGCAGGCCTCGGCGCGCACTGAGCCTCAGCCCGCGGCAACACTTGCCAAACCCGCGCCGCCGGCGCGGCCATCGGCTATCGCGCCGGCGCCACGTCCATCAAAGCCGGCAATGCCGCCTTTGGCGCCGCTCGGCAAACGCGAACGCACAAAGCTGTCGCGGGGCCGCAGCGAGATCGAGGCGCGGCTGGACCTGCACGGCATGACCCAGACGCGTGCCCATCGCGCGCTGTCGGGCTTCCTGCATCGTGCTCATCACGACGGCCTGACCTTCGTGCTGGTCATCACCGGCAAGGGTCGCAGCGGCGGCGAAAGCGGCGTGCTCCGCCGCCAGGTGCCGGAATGGCTGAGCCTGCCGGAATTCCGCGCCTTCGTGGTCGGGTTTGAGGAAGCCGGTATCGGCCACGGCGGCGAGGGCGCGCTGTATGTGCGGATCCGGCGGGCGCGGGTTTAACCGCACCAGGCGTGCGACTTCTCTTGCCTCTCCCGCTTGCGGGAGAGGCCGACGCGCTCCGGGCGATGCGAAGCATCGTCCCGTGCGCGGCGGGTGAGGGTTCTCTCCTCTCGGGGATTCTCGCCGCTGAGAAAGCCCTCTCCCCAACCCTCTCCCGCAGGCGGGAGAGGGGGCGCACCTTCTCCGAGGTGGCCACTGAGCTTACGCCCTTAAAACGGCCGGACGATTCCGACGCGTGGAATCAGTGTGACGACCAGGCCGAAGATGTTCGTGCTGCGATCCCCAATCGGAATCAGCGGTGTCTCCTTTGCCGCCGGCAGCATCTTCACCGCATGCAGGATCAGGAACATGCAGACCGCCCAGTTCGAAATCCAGCGCGAATAGTCGAACACCATCGCGAACATCACGAGATAGGCGAAGCTGATTCCAGCCAGCGTCGCGACGATCAGGCGTCGGTGCATGTCGCTTGCGAGCGCGCCGATCAGGCCGGCAAAGTAGCGCCACAGCGGCATGTGCAGCCAGAGCAGCAGCACAAACACGGGCACACCGAGGATGTTGTGCGGCAGGCGTCCCCAGGTGTCCGCAATCTCCTTTGCCAGCGGCTGATACCAGATGTAGCTGAATTGCAGCAGGTCGGTGCGCGAGGGATCGGCCATCCGCGTCTTCAGGTATGCGACGAAATCGGCTTCCGGGATCGGCATCGTTCCGAGAAACTGCGCCGCAAGGAACAGCGCGGAGATGACGAGCAAGGCAACGATGCCGAACGCGACATTGGTGCGATTGCAGCCGCTGGCCAGGTAATGCCTGGTTACGACGATGGTGATGATCGTCGGCACATACATCAGGAGATGGATGTGGTGGATCAGCACGAGAATGATCGAGAACAGCGCGGCAATGGCCACGAACAGAACCGAGCCGGCCGGCAACAGCAGCAGGATGGTCGCGAGCGCGCAGCCATAGATGTCGAAATGGCCGAGCGTGTGCATGAAATTCTTCAGGAAGAACGGTGAGCCCGCGGTGAAGACGAACAGCGGCAGCGTCTTCGTGGTGAAGCCGAACGTCTTCTGAAATAATCTGGCGTACAGCCCCAGCGTCACCAACCATGTCGCGCCGCCGAGCGCGAACACCAGCCCGACCGGTACCTTCGCCGTGAACAGCGCGACGATGGCGCCAATCAGCGCGCGCTTGATGAAACCGAAATGGTAGTCGACCAGCAGGTGGATGTAGGGGACGTAAGGCGGCAGCTGGATTTTGTGGATGAAGACGCCGGCAATGACCGCGGCGTTGATCGCGAGCAGGACGCGCCAGGGGTTTTTCCTGAGGTCAGCGAGCATGAGCCACCTGGCCGGCCTCAATCTTCACCGTCGTCCCGGCGAAGGCCGGGACCCATAGCCTCCCATGTTTGTTTTGCGCCAACGCTGGGGCCACTATCATTTCCAACAAGGACCGCCGGTGAGTATGGGTCCCGGCCTTCGCCGGGACGACGCCGCAATGAATAGCGCGGACCGGCCTCGAATTACAAAATGAACCGGCTGAGGTCGGCGTTCTTGGCGAGATCGCCGACGTGCTTCTGGACGTAGTCGGCGTCGACCCGGAGGGTCTCGCCGTTACGGTCGGGCGCGGCGAAGGAGATTTCGTCCAGCACCCGCTCCATCACGGTCTGGAGCCGTCGGGCGCCGATGTTCTCGACGGTGGAATTGACGGCGACCGCGACGTCGGCGAGCGCATCGATGGCGCCGTCGGTGATGTCGAGCGTGACGCCCTCGGTCTGCATCAGCGCGATATATTGCTTGATCAGCGAGGCCTCGGGTTCGGTCAGGATGCGACGCATGTCGTCGCGGGTCAGCGCCTGCAATTCGACGCGGATTGGCAGGCGGCCCTGCAATTCCGGCAGCAGGTCGGACGGCTTTGCGACGTGGAAGGCGCCCGATGCGATGAACAGGATGTGGTCGGTCTTGACCGCGCCGTGCTTGGTCGAAACCGTGGTGCCCTCGATCAGCGGCAGCAGGTCGCGTTGCACGCCCTCGCGCGAGACATCGCCGCCGACGCGGCCGTCGCGGGCGCAGATCTTGTCGATCTCGTCCAGGAACACGATGCCGTTGTTCTCGACCGCGCTGATCGCCTCCAGCGTGAGCTGATCGGTGTCCAGCAGCTTGTCGGATTCCTCGTTGACCAGGATCTCGTGCGAGCTTTCCACCGTCAGCCGCCGCGTCTTGCTGCGGCCGCCGAGCTTGCCGAAGATATCGCCGATCGAAACCGCGCCCATTTGGGCGCCCGGCATGCCCGGAATCTCGAACATCGGAAAACCGCTGCCGGACGACTGCGTCTCGATCTCGATTTCCTTGTCGTTCAATTCGCCCGCGCGCAGCTTCTTGCGGAAGGAATCCCGCGTCGCTGCGCTTGAATTGGCGCCGACCAGGGCGTCGAGCACGCGTTCTTCGGCGGCCAGCTGGGCGCGCGCCTGCACGTCCTTGCGCTTGCGTTCGCGGACCTGGGCGATCGCCACCTCGACGAGATCGCGCACGATCTGCTCGACATCGCGGCCGACATAGCCGACCTCGGTGAATTTGGTGGCTTCGACCTTCAGGAACGGCGCATTGGCCAGCTTGGCGAGCCGCCGCGCGATCTCGGTTTTGCCGACGCCGGTTGGGCCGATCATCAGGATGTTCTTCGGCAACACCTCTTCGCGCAAGGAACCTTCGAGCTGCTGCCGCCGCCAGCGGTTGCGCAGCGCGATCGAGACGGCGCGCTTGGCGTCGGCCTGGCCGACGATGAAACGGTCGAGTTCGGAAACGATTTCGCGGGGGGAGAAGTCTGTCATGGGACCTTAGCTAGGGTCAGAAACGGGTCGGGACAAGCGGCTTTTTTGGCCGTCAGATGATCGGCGGACCCGATTGCCATTGTTTCACGGCATCGACCGGATGGACCAGCATCAAGATATTCAGCGTCAGATTGTCGCGAATGTGCAGCGCCATCATGAGCTCGAAGGCAAGCCCGATGGCGACCGTTGCCGGAATCGGCAGCACCCGCGCGCTGAGGAACCCCAGCACCATGAACAGTGTGTCCGAGACCGAATTGACGATGCTGTCGCCAAAATAATCCAGCGAGATCGTGCCGGCGCGATAACGCTCGATGATGAACGGCGAGTTCTCGACGATCTCCCAGGCGCCCTCGATCAGCATCGCGATGATCAGCCGTGCCGGCCAGGACAGCGGCAGCAGCGGCAATCGTGCGAACAGCATCCAGGTCAGCCCGTAGAACAGGAAGCCGTGCAGGACGTGCGAGAAACTGTACCAGTCGGCGATGTGCTGGGAGTTCTCCGAGCTGTTCACCACGCCATGCCAGAGCTTGACATAACCGCAGGTGCAGATCGGCACCCGTCCCATCGCGAACAGGATTCCGGCCTGCAGGGCGAGCAGCAACAACGCGAGGCCGAGCCAATAGGTCGGGGCGACCGCAGATTTGGTGCTCTCGGGAGATGCAAGCTTCATGGATCGCGCATCATCGCAGCGAGAAGCCACCGTGCGCAACCCAGCGGAAGTGCGCTCCCTCTCCCGCTTGCGGGAGAGGGTTGGGGAGAGGGTGCTTCCGCAATGGGACAGCCCCCAAGAGGACAGAGCCCTCACCCGCGCCTTCGGCGCGACCTCTCCCGCAGGCGGGAGAGGTTACAGCCAGTCCGGAGCCCCGCTGTTCGATCACAGCCCTACCCGGCCACCAGGCTCTCGATGGTGACGTTGCGGTTGGTGTAGACGCAGATGTCGGCGGCGATGTCGAGGGAGCGGCGGACAATGGTTTCGGCGTCCTTGTCGGTGTCGAGCAGGGCGCGCGCGGCCGCCAGCGCGTAATTGCCGCCGGAGCCGATCGCCATGACGCCAGCTTCGGGCTCCAGCACGTCGCCGGTGCCGGTCAGGACCAGCGAAACGTCCTTGTCGGCCACGATCATCATGGCCTCCAGCCGCCGCAGGTAACGATCGGTGCGCCAATCCTTGGCGAGCTCGACCGCGGCCCGGGTCAATTGCCCCGGGTATTGCTCGAGTTTGGCTTCCAAACGCTCAAACAGCGTGAACGCGTCGGCGGTGGCGCCGGCAAAGCCGCCGATGACGTCACCCTTGCCGAGCTTGCGGACCTTTTTGGCGTTGGACTTGATCACGGTCTGGCCGATCGAGACCTGGCCGTCGCCGCCAACCACCACCCTGCCGCCCTTGCGGACCGTCAAAATCGTGGTGCCGTGCCAGACCGGCGAGCTGCTTTTGGAATCCTGCATGAAATACCTCGTTGTCCGGCCTGATCTAGGCGGTCAGCGGCCGAGACACAACCGACGCACAACGGACCGCTCCGGGCCCAAATTTCGCTCACCATAGGCAGAAGTGGCGCCTGCCGGGGCGATCCCGCAGTAGCGAAGGCGTCATTTGGCTGTTAAAAGACCGGCGTTTTCGGCCCAATCCAGCGAAAGCTTTCCATGCGCACCGCGACGATCAAGCGCAAGACCAAGGAGACCGACATCGAGGTCACCGTGAACCTCGATGGCACCGGCGTGTCCAAAATCGCGACCGGCATCGGCTTTTTCGACCATATGCTCGATCTCCTTGCCCGCCATTCTCGCATCGACCTCACGGTCAAGGCGGTCGGCGACCTGCACATTGATCATCACCACACCACCGAAGACACCGGCATCGCGCTCGGCCAGGCCGTCAGGCAGGCGCTCGGCACCATGGCCGGCATCACCCGTTATGCCGACGTCCACATGCCCATGGACGAGACGCTGTCGCGGATCGTCATCGACATTTCGGGCCGCCCGGTCCTGGTGTTCAAGGTCGATTTTCCGCGCGACAAGATCGGCGAATTCGATACCGAGTTGGTGCGCGAGTGGTTCCAGGCCTTCGCCATGAACGCCGGCGTGACTCTCCACGTCGAGACCCTATATGGCGATAACAGCCACCATATCGCCGAGTCCTGCTTCAAAGGTCTGGCGCGGGCGCTGCGGGCGGCGGTCACGATCGATCCACGGGCGGCGGGCGAGGTGCCCTCCACCAAGGGCTCGCTCGGCGGCTGACATCTCCGCCTCGCGGCCACCGCCGCCGGCGGCGTCTATTCAATTCTCGAGAACGGGGCATCACCATGCCTGTCTACACAGTTCATGCACCCACGCCCGGCGGGGCCGATCTGCGCGCGACCGACAAGTTCGTGTTCGTGCGCGACGGCTTCCATTTCTGGGCGATGGTGTTCGGGCCGGTCTGGCTGCTCTGGAACAGGCTCTGGCTGGCATTGATCGGCTGGGTGGTCTTTCTCGCCGCGTTCGATGCCGGGCTGCATAGCCTCGGCGTGGGCCGCGGCTCGATTTCCTTCGCCAATTTCATCGTCGCGCTCCTGATGGGATTTGAGGCGTCGAGCCTGCGCCGCTGGACCTTGTCGCGCGGCAATTGGCGGCAGCTCGACGTCGTCGTTGCCGACGACGAGGACACCGCCGAGCGTCGCTTCTTCGAGCGCTGGAGCCAGAAGCAGCGCGGCATCGTCAACGATCAATGGGCGGTCGATCGCGGCGGCCCGCCGCCGACCCGCAGCGTGCCGGGTCAGCAATTCTCGAATGCGCCGCCGCTGCCGGCGGGCGGCATCATCGGATTGTTTCCAGAACCGGGAGGGTCAAGATGAGCGTCGCCATCATCGATTACGGCTCCGGCAATCTGCATTCCGCCGCCAAGGCCTTTGAGCGGGCCGCGCGCAGCATGGAGAACCCGCAAAAGGTCTTCGTCACCAGCGATCCGGACCAGGCTTACGGCGCCGATCGTCTGGTGCTGCCGGGCGTCGGCGCCTTCGCCGATTGCCGGCGCGGGTTGGATGCCGTCAACGGCATGGTCGAGGCCATCACCGAAGCGGTCCGGGTCAAGGCGCGGCCGATGTTCGGCATCTGCGTCGGCATGCAGCTGTTCGCCACCCGCGGCAAGGAGCACGTCATCACGCAAGGCCTGAACTGGATCGGCGGCGACGTCGAAAAGATCACGCCGCGCGACGAGAGCCTGAAGATTCCGCACATGGGCTGGAATACGCTCGACGTGCTGCGCGAGCATCCGGTGCTGGAGAAGCTGCCGCTCGGCCCCAAGGGCCAGCATGCTTATTTCGTGCACTCCTATCATCTGAACGCCGCCAATGAGGCGGACGTGCTCGCGCGCGCCGATTACGGCGGGCCGGTCACCGCGATCGTCGCCAAGGACACCGCCATCGGCACGCAGTTTCACCCCGAGAAGAGCCAGCGTTTTGGGCTGGCCCTGATCTCGAACTTTTTGCGATGGAAACCGTGAGGGCTCCGATGGTTTCCACCTCGTCATTGCTCGCAATGAGGGAGTGCATGGCTGATAGCCCCGTTCCCATGAGGGAGACGGGAGAAGGTGCGACATGATTCTCTTTCCCGCCATCGACCTCAAGAACGGCCAATGCGTGCGCCTCGAGCAAGGCGACATGGCGCGCGCGACGGTGTTCAACCTCGATCCCGCGGCACAGGCGCAGAGCTTCGTCGCGCAAGGTTTTGAGTATCTCCACGTCGTCGATCTTGACGGTGCCTTTGCCGGCAAGCCGGTGAACGCGCAGGCCGTCGAGTCCATGCTGAAGACGATCAAGATTCCGGTGCAGCTCGGCGGCGGCATTCGCGATCTCGCCACCGTCGAGGCCTGGCTCGCCAAGGGCATCACCCGCGTCATCATCGGCACCGCCGCGGTGCGCGATCCCGATCTGGTGAAAATGGCCTCGAAGAAATTCCCCGGCCGGGTCGCGGTCGGCCTCGATGCCCGTGACGGCAAGGTCGCGGTCGAAGGCTGGGCCGAAACCTCTGAGGTAACGGTGCTGGAGATCGCGCAGCGCTTTGAGGATGCCGGCGTCGCAGCCATCATCTTCACCGACATCGCCCGCGACGGTCTGCTGAAAGGGCTGAACCTGGACGCGACCGTCGCGCTGGCTGACGCGATCTCGATTCCCGTGATCGCCTCCGGCGGCCTCGCCTCGATCGAGGACGTCAAGGCGATGCTGGCGCCGCGGGCAAAAAAGCTCGCCGGCGCGATCGCCGGCCGCGCGCTCTACGACGGCCGGCTCGATCCCGCTGCCGCGCTCAGCCTGATCCGCAACGCGCGCGCTGCCTAGGAGATTTCCGATGTTCAAGGTGCGTGTGATCCCCTGCCTCGACGTCAAGGACGGCCGGGTCGTCAAGGGCGTCAACTTCGTCGATCTGCGCGATGCCGGCGATCCCGTCGAAGCCGCGATCGCCTACGACGCCGCCGGCGCCGACGAGCTCTGCTTCCTCGACATCACCGCGACCCACGAGAACCGCGGCACCATGATGGACGTGGTCCGGCGCACGGCCGAGGCCTGCTTCATGCCGGTCACGGTGGGCGGCGGCGTGCGCGAGGTCAACGACATCAGGATGCTGCTGCGCTCCGGCGCCGACAAGGTGTCGATCAACAGCGCCGCGGTGTCGCGGCGCGAGTTCGTCAAGGAAGCGGCCGAAAAGTTCGGCGAGCAGTGCGTGGTGGTCGCGATCGACGCCAAGCGGGTCAAGCGCGCGGGCGGCTCCGAGCGCTGGGAGATCTTCACCCATGGCGGCCGCAATTCGACCGGGATCGATGCGATCGAATATGCCCAGGAAGTGGTCTCGCTCGGTGCCGGTGAAATCCTGCTCACCTCGATGGACCGCGACGGCACAAGGCAGGGCTTTGACATCCCGCTGACCCGGGCGATCGCCGACAGCGTTCCCGTTCCCGTGATCGCCTCCGGCGGCGTCGGCAATCTCGACCATCTCGTCGACGGTATCCGCGACGGGCGCGCCACCGCCGTGCTGGCCGCCTCGATCTTCCATTTCGGGGAATTCACTATCCGGCAGGCCAAGGAGCACATGGCCCGGCGCGGGTTACCCATGCGCCTGGATGCCTGACGACTCCGGTTCATAAAAATGCTACAGGAGTTGGTAGGGACCGGCTCAATCAGCCGGAGCGTGTTTGCTGAGTATTTTGTATGCCGCGTTTCACGATCCACGATCTGGCCGCCACCATCGACGCCCGCGCGGCAGCCGGCGGCGAGGGGTCCTATACCCGCAAGCTCCTGGACAAGGGCGCCGAACATTGCGCCAAGAAGTTCGGTGAGGAAGCAGTCGAAACCGTAATCGCAGCAGTCGAAAACGATCGCGCGCATCTGATCGCCGAAGGTGCCGACCTGCTCTACCATTTCCTTGTGCTTTTGAAGGCACGCGGCATAAAGCTGGACGAGGTCGAGGCCGCGCTGGACAAGCGGACCTCGATGTCGGGGTTGGAAGAAAAGGCGTCGCGCAAGGGCGGCTAAGGGAGAGGTGGCGTCATGGATATCCGCGCACCCGAGCAGCAGTATAATCCATACCGCGTCTATACGCGCGAGGAGTGGGCGCGACTGCGCGACGACACGCCGATGACGCTGGAGCCGGGCGAGTTCGACCGGCTGCGTTCGCTGCACGACCGCCTCGACTTACAGGAGGTGGAGGACATTTACCTGCCGCTGTCGCGCCTGCTCTCGATCTATGTCGACGCGATGCAGCGGCTGTACTACGCGGAGCGCCAGTTCCTCAACATCCGCGACCGCAAGATGCCCTACATCATCGGCGTCGCCGGTTCGGTGGCGGTTGGAAAGTCCACCACGGCGCGCGTGCTGCAGGCGCTGCTGGCGCGCTGGTCGCCGCGGCCCAAGGTCGAATTGATCACCACCGACGGATTTCTCTATCCCAACGCCGTGCTCGACCGGCAGGGGATCATGCAGAAAAAGGGTTTTCCCGAGAGCTACGATCTGCCGCTGCTGCTCAGCTTCCTGTCCGACATCAAGGCCGGACGCCGCCATGTCCGCGCGCCGGTCTATTCGCATCTGACCTACGATATCGTGCCGAACCAGTGGGTCGAGATCGACCAGCCCGATATCCTGATCGTCGAGGGCGTCAACGTGCTGCAAACCGGCAAGCTGCCGCGCGACGGCAAGGCGGTGCCGGTCGTTTCCGACTTTTTCGATTTCTCGGTCTATATCGACGCCGAGGAAGCCGCGCTGCGGCGCTGGTACATCAAGCGCTTCCTGGCGCTGCGCGACACCGCTTTCACCAATCCAAAGTCCTATTTCAACCGCTATGCGCTGTTGTCCGACGAGGAGGCCACCGCCACCGCCACCGCGATCTGGGAGCGCACCAACCTCGCCAATCTCGAGGACAACATCCTGCCGACGCGCCCGCGCGCGACGCTGATCCTGAAGAAGGGCGCGGATCACGTGGTGGAGAGCGTGGCGCTGCGCAGGCTGTAGGCCACGGTCTGGTAGGGTGGGCAAAGGCGCGCTCTTCGCGCGCCGTGCCCACCATCTCTCCGCCCGTTGAGTGTAAATGGTGGGCACGCTGTGCTTTGCCCACCCTACGGCACCTTTGATCGCGGCTACACCACCCAAATGCCGCGACGCCTGAAGGTTGTGACGCCCACGCCGTCATTGCTTCGTCGCAAGAGCTCCTCGCAATGACGATGGAGAGACTCTTCTACACCACGAGATGCCGTGCCGCCGCGAGTCCGGCCAGCGCGTCTTCGAGCTTGTCGCGATCGAGCGGCTTGATCAAGAATCCATTCATGCCGGCCTCGAAACAGGCATAGCGATCCTCCACCAGCGTATTCGCGGTGAGCGCCAGGATCGGGGTGTGGCGGGCCCCAGTGGCGGCCTCGTGGGCGCGGATGCGCTTGGTCGCTTCGATGCCGTCGAGCTGCGGCATCTGGATGTCCATCAGCACGAGATCATGAGGCGTGCCAGCCGAACTCGCTGCGAGCCAGGATTCCAGCGCAGCCTCGCCATGGACCGCGATGACGACGCGGTGGCCGAGCTTGGTCAGCAGCGAGCGCATCAACAGCGCGTTGATCTCATTGTCTTCGGCGACGAGAATCGACAGGCGCTCCACCGGGGTTGCGACCGCGGCGGGTTCGACGGGCTCCGGCGCGAGATCGGGCGAAGCGATCTCCGGCGCGAGCGCCAGGCGCGCAGCGAGCGACGCCGCACGCAGCGGCTTCACCAGGAAGCCGGTGAAGGCCTCCGCGATTTTTTCATGGCGCGAACTCGATGTCAGCAGCACCAGCCGCTGCGCCGCATGTGCGCGGGCGACCTCGCCCAGGCGATCGGCGACGCTGGTTCCGATCGCACGATCGATCAGCACCGCATGCCAGGGGCGTTCGGGCAGCAGCGCTTCGGCCACGGTCGCATCGGCCACCAGGCAGGTCTGGCCGCCCCAGCGCTCCAGCCGGCGTGCGATCAGCGAGGCTTCGATGCCGTCCGCCACGAGGAGGATCGACTTGCCGGCGAGGTCGGGACTCGGGAATGCGGCTTGTGCTGCGCCGGCTTGCGATGGCGAAAGCGCGATCGCGACCTCGAAGGTCGAACCTTTGCCCGGTTCGCTCGTCAGCGTGATGCGGCCGCCCATGCGCTTGACGATGCGCTCGCTGATGGCAAGGCCGAGCCCGGTGCCGCCATGGGTGCGCGCGACTCGCTCGTCGGCCTGCTCGAATTCGCGGAAGATGCGCGACTGCGCCTCGGGCGCGATGCCGATCCCGGTGTCGCGCACCAGAAAGCTGATCTCGTTCGGCCAGATGCCGGGCTCGACGATCAGCGCGACACCGCCGCTCGCGGTGAACTTGATGGCGTTGCCGGCGAGATTGAGCAGCACCTGGCGCAGCCGGCCGGCATCGCCGCTGACCTCGAGCGGCAGGCGTTCGTCGATGTAAGCCGCGATCTCGAGATTTTTGGCTTGCGCGCGCGGCGCCAGCAGCTCGGTGATGTCCTCGATCAAGGCCGTGAGCGCGAACGGACGCTGCTCGAGGTCAAGCTTGCCGGCCTCGATCTTGGAATAGTCGAGCAGCTCCTCGATCAGCGCCATCAAGGCCTCGCCCGAGGTTTTCACGGCCCTCGCATAGGTCGCCTGCTCCGGCGTGAGCGTGGTGTCGAGCAGCAGCCCGCCCATGCCGATGATGCCGTTCAGCGGCGTGCGGATCTCGTGCGAGGCCATCGCGAGGAAGCGCGATTTGGCGCGGTTGGCGGCGTCGGCCTGGTCGCGCGCGTCCGAGAGCGCACGCTCGGTCTCGGTGCGGTCGGTAACGTCGCGTCCGACGCTCTGCAATTCGGCGGGCTGGCCGGCATCGTGTCGGACGAGGCCCTCGCGCCAAGCAATCCAGCGCGCTCCCACAAGCGTTGCGATCTTCTGGTCGTGGATGCGCGTGCCGTTGCTTTCGCGCGCGCTGTCACCCTGCTCCAGCACGTCAAAATCGAAGCGCGTGCCGACCAGTGCGCCGCGCGCTCGTCCGGCCAGCGCACAATAGGCGTCGTTGGCAAAGGTGATGCGGCCCTGATGGTCGCGCAGCACGATCAGGTCGCCCTGCGATTCGAACAGGCTGCGGGCGCGCTCTTCGGCTTCCTTCAGCTCCCAATTGCGATCGATCAGCACGTCGTTGTGGGTGGCGAGCGTGCGCAGCCGCTTGTTGACGAAACGCAACCGCATACTGAGCGTGGCGAGACCGAGGCAGGCGAGCGCGAACAGGAAGCTCGCGCCGATCGCGAACGCGTTGGGGTCGTAGCCGGATGTCTCGGACCGGCTGCCGGCGATGAAGCCATAGGCGCCGCCGAACGTCGCCGAGAAGATCATGAAGGAGCGGATCGCGAACGCGATCCTGGGATGGCGACGCCTGAAGCGGCGCATGTGCACCTTGATCCGGAACGTCCGATCCATCGTCACCGACCCCGACTCTAAACTCTTTGACGATGTCCCGCCGACGTTGCGAACAGTTTGAGGTTTGGAGCCCGCCTCCAAACAGGATTGACGAGACGTTAACGCCTCAGAGCGAGGCGGCCTGGAGGTGGTGGAGGCCGCCATGGGCGCCGACGATCAAGGCCGCGGCGTCCCTCTGCGAAAACGTCTTCGAGCGCACATAGATGCGGTAGTCGGCCGGGCCTTCGCTGGAGAGATAGATCGTCGGCCGGCCGCCGCCCGATTGTTCGGAAATCGCGACGAGGCGCGTCGCGGGATTGGCCTGGCAGGCACCCGGCTCCTCGCTCTCGCCGTCGTCGACCACGACAAAATCCGCCACGTCGGCGTCGTCGGTGATCTGCACCCGCACGGTCGCCTGCGCAGGATCGTCGGTGAAGGCGACCTGGATCCCGGCGGTCCAGAACAGGGATGTGAGCTCGACCGAGGTTTCGCCCAGCGCGATGCAGGGATGCGAGACCGATCCGATTTCGCTGCGGGCGAAGACTGCCGCGGCCAACAGGGGAACAACCGACGCCAGGATCTTAAAACGCAACATGACACTCTACTCGCCAAGTACTCGCCAAGGCCCGGAAAGCTCGTATGGGAACTCACACACGCAGCTCTTGGGCCTTATGGTTTGCAGAGCGTAAAGGAAACTCGTTACCGCCGGGTTGACGCGCGTATCGTTCACGCGAGCTGCCGCACATCCTCCGCGAGTGCGCGGTAGGACAGCGCTTCGGCCAGATGCAGCCGGCCGATCCTGTCGGCGCCGTCGAGGTCGGCGAGCGTGCGCGCCACCCGCAGCACGCGGTGATAGCCGCGCGCCGATAGCCGCATGGTCTCGGCAGCATCGCGCAACAGCTTGGCGCCTTGCGCATCGGGCTTGGCGATCTCCTCCAGCACCGAGGCGGGCGCCTCGGCATTCGTGCGGACCTGCGGCAGGCCAGCATCCGCGTAGCGCGCTATTTGGATGTCGCGCGCCGCCGCCACGCGTGCTGCGACTTCGGCTGAGCCCTCCGCCGGCGGCGGCAGGATCAGGTCCGCCGCGGTCACCGCCGGCACCTCGATGCGCAAATCGATCCGGTCCATCAGCGGGCCGGAGATGCGGGACTGGTAGTCACCCGTGCAGCGATCGACGCGGCCGCGCTTGCAGGCATAGCCGGGCTCGAACGCATTGCCGCAGCGGCAGGGATTCATCGCCGCGACCAGCATGAAGCGGGCAGGGTAGGTGACGCGGTGATTGGCGCGGGAGACCGAGACCTCGCCGTTCTCCAGCGGCTGGCGCAGCGAATCCAGCACGCGCGGATCGAACTCCGGCAGCTCGTCGAGAAACAGCACGCCCTGATGCGCCAGCGAGATCTCGCCCGGCTTTGCGCGCGCGCCGCCGCCGGTGAGCGCGGCCATGCTGGCGGAATGATGCGGGCTGCGAAACGGCCGCCGCGACGTCAGCGCGCCGCCCTCGATCTCGCCGGCGACGGACGCGATCATCGAGACCTCGAGCAATTCCCCGGGCGACAGCGGCGGCAGGATCGAGGGCAGGCGCGCCGCCAGCATCGATTTGCCGGCGCCGGGCGCGCCGATCATGAGCAGATGATGCCCGCCAGCGGCCGCGATCTCCAGCGCTCGCTTGGCGCTCTCCTGGCCCTTGATGTCGCGCAAATCGAGCAGCGAGGCTGTGGCCTCATGTACCTTCGGCACCGGCCGCGACAGCACCTGCGTGCCCTTGAAGTGGTTGGCAATCTGGATCAGCGAGTGTGCGGCGATGATCTGGATGTCCGGGCTCGCCCACGCCGCCTCCGAGCCGCAGGCGGCCGGGCAGATCAATCCCTCCTCGCGCACATTGGCGTCGATCGCGGCGGGAAGGACGCCGGCGACCGGCGCGATCGAGCCGTCGAGGCCGAGCTCACCGAGCACCGTGAAACCGGTCAGCGCGTCCGGCGGGATCGCACCGATTGCCGCCATCAGCCCGAGCGCGATGGGCAGGTCGTAATGGCTGCCTTCCTTCGGGACGTCGGCCGGCGCGAGATTGACGATGATCCGCCGCGCCGGCAGCGCCAGCCCCGAGGCGATCAGCGCCGCGCGGACCCGCTCGCGCGCCTCCGACACCGCCTTGTCGGGTAGACCGACGATGGCAAAGGCCGGCAGGCCCGGGGCGACCTGCACCTGCACGTCGACCGCGCGGGCCTCGATCCCCTCAAAGGCGACGGTAGAAACCCGCTGAACCATGCTCAAACCAGCCTGCCCTCTCGCACAATCAAGGGTAGCAGAGCCCGATCCTGTCCGCAAGAACAATACGGGAACGGTTTGGCGGCCCGGCCAGCCCTAATCGATCGTAAACAAGGCGCCGACACTACGTCTCGAATGCGAGCGGCCGTGCTCAGCACATTCCAACGAATGTCCGCTACTCCTAGAGTTGCGGGATGGGCCGTGACCTAACGGGGTGAACAATTCAAATGCTTGCAAATCGCCGCAGAAGCGAACGACGGATGTGCACTCGGCTTGCCAAGATCCATCTTGGCGCCGGCTCCTTGCCGAGGGACTGCACGATCACGGACATCTCGGACGGGGGCGTGAAAGTGGTGGCGGAATTTCTCGAAGTGCCGCCGCAATTCACCATCATCTTCGCGCCTGATTATTCGCGCCAATGCCGGCTGCGCTGGCGGATCGGCTGCGAATTCGGCGCCGAATTCACCGATTAGACCCTGCCAACGCGTTTCCTTAACGGGAATTTAGCGTTAATCGGCAAAGCATCTCTGATCAGTCCGCCGGCGGTGATCAGAGTATGTCCAAGCGTTCGTGCCTTGCCTCTTCCCCGGCGAGATTGTTGCTTCCGGCCCTCCTGGTGCTCGTTCTCGGCGGTTGCCAGACCACGAGCCTGGAGGACGTGACCGGCGCGCTCGGCGGCACGCCGGAGCCAGCGGCCAGGGCCGACGGGAGGCCGGACATGGACGCGCTGCGCGAGCGCTACCGCGCCAAGCCGAGCGATCCCAATATCGCCCTCGATTACGGCACGGCGCTGCGCGAGACCCGCCAGCGCGCCCAGGCGGTCGCGGTGCTCGAGCAGGCCGTGCTGGCCCATCCCAGCAACAAGGCGCTGCTCGCCGGCTACGGCCGCGCACTGGCCGACAACGGCAATTTCCAGCAGGCCTACGATGTGCTCAGCCGCGCGCATACGCCTGAAGATCCCGACTGGCACATCCTGTCGGCGCAAGGCGCGGCGCTCGACCAGCTCGGCCGCAACGAGGAAGCGCAGCAATATTATGCGACCGCACTGAAGATCGTGCCGGACGAGCCGTCGGTGCTGTCCAATCTCGGCCTGTCCTATATGCTCCAGAACAATCTGCCGAGGGCCGAGGAGACCATGCGCCGCGCTTACGGGCGTAACGCCGCCGACCCTCGCGTGCGCGCCAATCTCGCGCTGGTGCTGGGACTGGAAGGAAAGCAGGCCGAGGCCGAGACCATCGTGAAGGCCGATCTGCCGCCGGATCAGGCGGCAGCAAAGGTCGCGACGCTACGGCAGCTGCTGAGCAAGAAGCAGCAACAGCGGGCGGAGAAGTAGCGCGCCGGAGCCTGGATTGTTGGCTTGACGCGTTGGCGCTTACGACGCCTTGCGATGCGGAGCGGATCCGCGTCCCGACTTGCCCTTCAGCTTCTTCAGGAGCGGTCCGAGCAGCGACCGCTTCGGCTTCTTCACCTCGCCGCGCCCGGCGAGGCGGTTCGCGATGTTCTGGAACAGTTCGGTGGTGCGGTGGCTCTTGGAGACCTCCGCGATCATCTGGCCGTTATTGGCAGCGGTCGAGAACAGCTTCGAATCGAACGGGATCACCGCGATCGGCTGGCTCTCCATGGTCTTGGCGAACGACTTGACGTCGATCTCCGCCCGCTTGTGCATGCCGACCTGGTTGATGCAGTACAGCGGCGGCCGGTCGTTCGGCCGCGCCGCCTTCAGCACGGTCAGCATGTTCTTGGTGTTGCGCAGGTTGGCGAGATCGGGTTCGGCCACGATCACGATGTCGTCGGCGTTGACCAGCGCGCGCCGCGTCCAGCCCGACCATTGATGGGGCACGTCGAGCACGATGCAGGGCGTGGTCATGCGCAGCGTGTCGAACACCGCATCGAACGCTTCGGCGCCAAAATCATAGACACGGTCGAGTGCCGCGGGCGCCGCCAGCAGGCTGAGGCGCTCGGTGCATTTGGCGAGCAGCCGCTCCATCAGCGCCGTGTCCGGCCGGTCCTGCGACAGCACCGCGTTGGCGATGCCCTGCACCGGGTCCTGATTGTAGTCGAGGCTCGCGGTGCCGAAGGCGAGATCGAGATCGATCACCACGGAATCGAGCGCCAGATCGCGCGCGATAGTCCAGGCCACGTTGTGGGCGACGGTGGACGCGCCGACGCCGCCCTTGGCGCCGACCACGGCGATGACGCGGCCGGTGATGATGGTTTCAGAGGCGGAGAACAGGCTACAGATCGAGCGCACCACGTCGATGGTCTCGACCGGTCCGACCACGTAGTCGTTGACGCCGCGGCGCACCAGCTCGCGGTAGGGTGCAGTGTCGCCGGGATTGCCGATCACGACCACGCGCGTGCCGGGATCGCAGACGCCGGCGAGATCGTCCAGGCCCTCGAGAATGTCGCGCGTGCCGTCGGATTCGATCACGATCACGTTCGGCGTCGGCATCGTCTCGTAGACTTCGATCGCCGCGGCCAGGCCGCCGTCCTTGGCGGTGAGATGCGCCTTGGCGAGACGGCGGTCCAGGCCGGCCGCGGTCACCGCCGCGAGCGTCTGCTCGGTCTCGCAAAACGCCTGCACCGAGATGCGAGGGACCGGCGCAATGTGTTCCTCGGGGTGCTGCGGATCGTCCGCTTCCTGGTCGTGGGCGCTCGTCATTTGCCTGTGTCGCTGAGTTTGGCTTTGTCAGCCTCGGGATAAGTGGTCGAGGTCGCGGCGCCCTTGCGATAGCGGTCGAAGGCGATATCGCGCCGTGCGGTATAGGCCGGCGTTTCGGCGCGCGGCTGCTCGAGGTCGGCGGGGTTGTCGATCATCGCCGCGAGATTGCGCTGGGTGGCGCAACCAAGATTGAAATAGGGCCGGTTCTCGTTGTAGCCGGGGTCGAGGATGGATGGGCCCATGTCCTCGGGCCACAATCCGCACGGCCCGGCGACCGCGGCGATCCTGGAATAGCTCAGCCGGATGGTCGGCAGCAGCGCGGGATCCTCGGGCCGATAGGTATGCTCGACGATGGCGCGCGACGGCACGCCGCCGGCGCCGAGCACGGCACGGATTTCGTGATAGGTCGCCGCTGCGGCGCGCGAATTCGCGGTGTCGACCGGCACGTCGACGACGACCGAGCCGGTGCCTTCGCGCACCCAGTCCCCGGCAATGCCTGCGACGTCCGCGTGCTGCGCCGCCGAGAGGCCGCCGCGCGCCTTGCCGACGAAAATCACGATCGAGCGCTTGGCTTCCTGCACCGCGATCGGGTGGCGCTGGCGATAATCGGTCGGCACCGTCTGGGTGGTGACGACGTCACCGGTGGTGTTGCACGCACCGAGCATGACGGAGAGCCCCGTCAGTGCAAGCGCGATGCGCAAATTGCGACGTCGATCGTCTGTCTTCGTCATCGCTTCATCCCTCTCGTCCCGTTCCCCAAAACGTCCGTTCGTGTCAGTCGATGATGAAGCCGAAATCGCCCTGGTTGCTGTCCATCGGATCGATGCGGCGGGCGATGCCATAGAGGCGGTTCATGCGGCCGAGCAGTGCCGACTGCGAATCCGACGACGGCGCGAAGCCGTCATCGGGCCGCGACAGTTCCTTCTGGGCGACCGCGCGCACCACGTAAGGCGTCACAATCACCATCAGCTCGGTCTCATTGTTGACGAAGTCCTGGCTGCGAAACAGCGCGCCGAGGATCGGCACCTGGTCGACGCCGGGCAGGCCGTTGATCGCCTGCTTGGTCTGCTGCTGGATCAGGCCAGCCATCGCCATCGAGCCGCCGGACGGGATCTCGAGCGTGGTCTCGGCGCGACGGGTCTGGACCGAGGGGATGGTGATCGAGTTGGTCGAGCTCGGCGACAGCGCCTGCGACACCGTGATGGCGTTCTGGCTCGACAACTCCGAGACCTCCGTCATCACCCGCAGGCTGATCCGCCCTTCGCTGAGCACGACCGGCGTGAAGTTCAGGGAGATGCCGAATTTCTTGTAGGTGATCTGGGTCGTACAGACATGCGTGGTCGGATCGCAGGCGTAGCCGCCGGGAATTGGAAATTCGCCGCCCGCGATGAAGGTGGCGGATTCGCCCGAGATCGCCGTCAGGCTCGGCTCGGCCAGCGTCCGCATCACGCCGGCGCTTTCCATGGCGCGCATCGTGGCGCTGACGGTGGCGAAGCCCTTGGTGAGGCCGGCAACACCGAGCGCGTTGTTGCTGACCAGCGGCCCGCCGCTGGCCGAGAACGGGTTGGAATTGTTGAAATTCACGACCGCGGTGCCGGCGTTCAGGCTGGCGCTGAGGTCGACGCCGAGCTGCTTGACGATATCGCGACGCACTTCGCCGACGACGACCTTGAGCATCACCTGGTCGCGGCCGCGCACGACGATGTTGTTGACGACCTTGTCCGCGCCGCCGACCAGCTTTGCGGCGACGTCGCCGGCCTGCTGCGCCTCGACCGGGCTCGATACCGAGCCGGTCAGCATCACGCTGTCGCCGACGCCCTCGATCTGCACGCCGGGCAGCGATTGGCGGAGTGCCGTGCGCATGCCGTTGAGGTCGCGCTTCACCGCGATATCATAGGCCGCGACCTGCTGGCCGTCGGCTGAGAAGAACACGACATTGGTCTGCCCGACCGTGCCGCCGATGATATAGGCGCGCTGCGCCGATCGGATCACCGCATTGGCGATCTTGGGATCGGCCACCAGCACGTCCTTGACCTCGCGCGGCAGGTCGATGACGACCGATTTGCCGACGCCGAGCGACAGGAAGCGCGTGCGGGCCGGCGCGATGGTCGCGACCGGCGCCACGTCGATATCCGCCGCCCGCAGCGGCGCCTGGTCGCCGACCGGCGCATCCGCGGCGCTGACAAAGCCCGGCGCTGCGACCAGCCCGAGCATCAGCATGGTACCCGTCCAGAACGAGCGCGCGCGCGTCCCCCGCATGCGCAGGCCCGTCTGATTATCCCCGTCGTTCATCCTGGGTATCCCCATCACTTCTGTGACGTTAGTTGCCGCGCCTGGACGCCGTAGCGGATCACGTTGATGCCGCCTGGACGCTTGGCCGCCTGATCCTCGGGCACGCCATCGGACGCGTTGGCATCGGCGATGCTCCGCAGTGCGAGCGTCAGCGTGCCGCCCTGGCGCGAGGCCGATATCGTTGCGACCTGATCGGGCTTGAGCTCGAGCGTGACGGTCTTGCCGATCACCGCGTTCTGGCCGTCCTTCTCCTTCGGTGCCTGGTCGATCGCGAGCACGCGGATGTTGGACAGGATGACTTCCGACAGGATCAGGTCGTTGCCGCCGGTCGGGCCGTTGGCTCCGTCGGGATTCTTCAGGCGGCGCGTCAGCACGATGTCGACGCGGTCGTTCGGCAGGATGAAGCCGCCGGCGGCGGTTTCGGCTGAAATCTCGGTGGAGACCGCCCGCATGCCCGAGGGCAGGATCGCGGCCATGAAGCCGGAGCCGTCGGCCTTCACCAGCTTCTGCTCGCGGATTGGTTCGCCCTGCATCAAGGGCACGCGCGCGATCGAGCCTGCGATCTGCGTCTGGGCCTCGGGCCGGCTGTCACGGCGGATGAAGGCGCTGCTCGCGGTGGCTGACGGCCAGGTCTGCCATTGCAGGTCCTCGGCCTTCACGGCCTGGCCGAGCTGGATGTCGGTTTTGGCGACGAGCACCTCGACCGTGGGCAGCTTCTCGGCGACCGCTGCTGCGGGAGCCGGCTTGTTGTCATAGCCGCTCGCCAGATAGGCGGCGACTCCGCCGGCGCCCAGCGCAATGACGAGAACGACAATGCGTGCGGTGTTCATACGCCTCTACTCTTACGCGGGGCACTCGAACCGCACGTGGCGGGTTTCCCCGTGTCGATGAGTAGGGAGTAAAAGTATAAGGGGTGTTGCGAGGCTGAATGTGATGGCCGGTCACGATGCCAGTTCTTCCCGGATGGTGAATGCCGCGTTATTCGGCAGCATGCAGCTCCGTAGATTTACGCAAGGCGACAGAGGCCCGCGGGGACGCGCGGCGTCATGGTGAATGGGTGGTTAGGAAACGAACCGAGTGGCTAGATCAGGAGCCATAACCGGGATAGAGCCATCTTAACGGCGTTTGCCGAAGTGTTCAGGCTGTCGGAAAAAAGCTTGTTAAGCCGCCACGGCTATCAATGTGATGCGCCCGGTTTTGCCCGATCTGCGACGTGGCTTCACCGTGATCTCAACGTCTTGATCGAGCGCTGTCAGCATACGCATCAGCTTCTCGACCGAAACTCGTCTCAAATCGCCGCGCAGCAGCTTTGACAGATCCGGTTGTTTCATATCGATCAAGCGGGCAGCCGCTGTTTGGGTCAATTCGCGTCCGACGATCAGCCGCTTGAGCTGGACCACCAGAGCCGCCTTTAACTGGTGCTCCTCGGCATTGGGAAGGCCAAGATCAGCGAAGATATTGCCCGAACCCTTTTCATGAGCCGGCATTTTTTTCATCGCCATCATCGACCTCCCTTGGTGCTTTGGTGCAAGATCTCTGCATCCCGCAGACGCTTTCGGACTAAATCCAGGTGCCGCTGCGGAGTTGCAATTCCACTCGTCGATTTCTTCTGAAAGGCGTGCAGAATATAGAGAACACCTTCAAATCGCACTGTGTAAACCGCCCGATACGCGTCGCCGTCATGGCTATCGCGAATCTCCAACACGCCGCTTAGGCCTTTCAACGGCTTCGCGTTGCGCGGATGTTCGCCGAGTTGCGCTTCAAACAGAGCTTGACCGATCTCGCTGCGAACCTCGACGGGAAATGCCTGCAGGTCCTTCCGGCTCGTACCGATGAAGACGGCAGGTTTGAGCGACCGCAGGACGTCGTTCATTGAGCTATAGTAATATCGCTATAGCCGCTCGTCAACTGCCGCCGCCTGATCTTGCAAATCATTCAACACTGCCCGGATTGGCAGCCTACTTCGTCCGCTTCTGCTCGATCACGTCCCAGACCTTCGCTGCCACGTCGGGGCCGCCCAGTTTGGCAACGGCGCGGATGCCGGTGGGGGATGTCACGTTGATCTCGGTGAGGTTGCCGTTGATGACGTCGATGCCGACGAACAGCAGGCCGCGTTCGCGCAGCGCCGGTCCAACCGTGGCGCAGATCTCGCGCTCGCGCGGCGTGAGCTCGGTCTCCTGCGCGGCGCCGCCGCGCACCATGTTGGAGCGGAGGTCGTCCGCGGCCGGCACGCGGTTCACCGCACCGGCGAACTCGCCATTGACCAGAATGATGCGCTTGTCGCCGTGCTTCACCTCGGGGATGAACTGCTGGATCACCCACGCTTCCTTGAAGGTCACCGAGAACATGTCGAACAGCGAGCCGAAATTCATGTCCTGCGGCATCACGCGGAACACCGCCGCGCCGCCATGGCCGTGCAGCGGCTTCATCACCACGGCACCGTACTTGTCGCGAAAGGCGTTGATCTCGTCGAGGTCGCGCGAGATCAGGGTCGGCGGCATCAGCTGCGGAAAATTCATCACGAACAGCTTTTCCGGCGCGTTGCGCACGGACGCGGGATCGTTCACCACCAGCGTCTTCGGGTGGATGCGCTCGAGCAGATGCGTCGAGGTGATGTAGGCGAGGTCGAACGGCGGATCCTGGCGCAGCAGCACGACGTCGAAGCCGTTGAGCGCCTCGCGCTTGGGCTCGCCGAGGGTGAAATGATCGCCGGGCTCGTCGCGCGCGGTCAGCAGTTGAACGGGAGCGACGATCTCTTCGCCAACCATCGAGAGCTTGTCGGGCGTGTAATAGGACAGGCCGTGGCCGCGCTTCTGCGCCTCCAGAAGCAGCGCAAAGGTGGAATCGCCCTTGATGTTGATGCGGGCGATGGGGTCCATCTGGACGGCGACGTTCAGTTTCATGGTCTGCCTTTCAGGTCGAGGCGTCGAATGCCGCCAACACATGGCGTGGAAGTGATCGCGGCGCAATCAGCATGGCGTCGAATCGCAGGTCGAATTCCGCATGCTCGGGATGCGCCACAAGCCAGCCCTGCGCGGCATTGATGATCCGCTGCTGCTGGCGCGGTGTTACGGCGAAGGCGGCGTCATCCAGCGTCGCGCGCGCCTTGACCTCGACGAATGCGATCAAATTGCGCCGGCGCGCCACGATGTCGATCTCGCCATGCGGCGTGCGGTAGCGTTTTGCCAGGATGCGATAGCCCTTGGCCATCAGGAAGGCTGCGGCGCGGGCCTCCGCGGAGATGCCGGTACGGAATGCGGCGACGCGCTCGGGCGAGGCGATCTTCGGTTCCGCCGGCGTCGCGCCCTCAGTCTTCGCCATCGCCGCCCCGCAAGTCTTTCGAAAGCTTGAGTGCGCGGGCATAGATTTCGCGGCGCGGCCGCCCCGACAATTCGAGCGCGTGGGCGACCGCATCCTTGACGCTGTGCGCGGCAAGCTGCGCGCGCAGGAGCTCGTCGAGTGCATCCGGCGTCATCACGTCAGCGTCGGCTGCGGGCGGAGCGATCACCAGCACGAATTCGCCGCGCGTCTCCAGAGTGGCAGCTTCGCGCGCGAGCTCGGACAGCGTGGCGCGCGAGATCTCCTCGTGCAGCTTCGTCAGCTCGCGGCAGATCGCGGCTTCGCGACCACCCATGATCTCGGCCAGCTCGGCGAGGGTGTCCTGCACGCGGTTGCCGGATTCGAACATCACCAGCGTCGCGTCGATTCGGGCGAGCTCGGTGAGTCGGGTGCGCCGGGCCGCGGATTTCGGCGGAAGGAAGCCTTCGAAGAAGAAGCGGTCGGTGGGCAGCGCCGCGACCGACAGCGCCGCCAGCACCGAGGACGGGCCGGGCAGCGCGTAGACCGCATGGCCGGCGGCGCAGACCTCGCGCACCAGCTTGAAGCCGGGATCGGAGATCAGCGGCGTGCCGGCGTCGGACACCAGCGCGAGCGAGCCGCCTGCCGCAAGCGCCTCCAGGATCTTTGGGCGCGCGGCTTCCGCGTTGTGCTCGTGATATTGCTTGAGCTGCGCCGTGATGGCGTAGCGCTCGGTCAGGCGCCGCGTGATGCGGGTGTCCTCGCAGGCGATGACGTCGACGCCGGCGAGCGTCTGGAGCGCCCGCAGCGTGATGTCGCCGAGATTGCCGATGGGGGTCGCAACCAGGTGCAAGCCCGGCGCGGCCTTCGGGGCCGCAAGCCGATGGGCGTCGATGGAGAAACCGCGCGAGGCGGCTTCCGTAACTTCAGACGTATTTATCGGGGCCGGCTTTGCGCGCATAATCAAACGAACTTAGGCATGATCCCGAGGGCGGGGAACCGGTCCTCCGAAAAAGATCGCACCGCGGCAAGATACTGGGCCGAGGGGCGAGCAAGGACTGGAATGTGATCCATCCGGTATCACATTCCGGAGGGAGTGAAGCGCCAGCGCCATATTCGCGGCGGAAATGCCGCCTTGATGCTGGGTGACGGACGGTGGGTGGACAGCTAGCCAGGAGTTGCGGTGGGGTCGTGTTAAGGGGGCATTATCCTTTTGTTTTAGTTAACTATTTGCCGACAATATGCCGGAATCCACGGCTTGTGTCGTGGAAAGAATGTTGTGACCGGCCGGCGACGGCCGGCCGGAAGAGAAGCTGCCATGCCGGGCCCGCGTGATCCCAGATCCTCCTGTTCGGAGGAGTCTCCCGTTCCGGGTCCCCAATCGTCGGGGGCGACCCGGCGGAGCGCGCTTGGCCTGTTGCTGGGCGCACCGCTGCTGTCGGCCTGCGCCGGCGTGCAGCAGAGCCTCAGCCAGTTCTCAAGCCCATTCAACAGCCCCTCCGCCCCGGCTCAGCCGGCCGGCCCGCCGCAACAGGCCACGACCGCCGGTACCGGCGGGGTGAAGGTCGGCGTGATCCTGCCGCTCTCGGCGGCCGGCAATGCCGGACTTGCCGCGCAGTCCATGCGCAACGCCGCCGAGATGGCGCTGGCCGAGTTCCAGAATCCCAACATCCAGCTCCTGATCAAGGACGACAATGGCACCCCGCAGGGCGCGCAGGCCGGTGCGCAGCAGGCGGTCGACGAGGGCGCCGAGATCATTCTCGGACCGCTGTTCGCGCAGTCGGTCCCGGCAGTGGCGCAGGTCGCGCGCACGCGCGGCATTCCGGTGATGGCGTTTTCGACGGATTCCAGCATTGCCGGCCGCGGCGTCTACCTGCTCTCCTTCCTGCCGGAGTCCGACGTCAACCGCATCGTCGAATACTCCGCCAGCATCGGAAAACGTTCGGTCGCCGTGCTCGTGCCCGACAATGCCTATGGCAATGTGGTCGAGGCGGCGGTGAAGGCGGCGGTGCCGCGCCGCGGCGGGCGCATTGTCGCATTCGAGAAATACGGCGCCGATCGCGCCACGCCGGCGCGGACCGTGGCGCAGCAACTCGGCAGTGCGGATGCACTGTTCATTGCCGACGATGGCGATGCTGTCGTCGCGGTGGCCGATGCGATGACCGCGGCCGGCGCGAATTTGCGCAACATCCAGTTGCTCGGCACCGGCCTGTGGGACAATCCGCGTGTCTATGCCAGCCCCGCGCTCCAGGGCGGCCTCTATGCCGCGCCGGACCCGGCCGGCTTCCGCGCGTTCTCCGGGCGCTATCGCACCAAATACGGCGCCGACCCGGTGCGGACGGCAACGCTGGCCTATGACGCGGTCGCGCTGGTCGCAGCCCTTGCGCGCACGCAAGGCACCACGCGCTTCTCGTCCGACGTGCTCACCAACCCCTCAGGCTTCGCCGGCATCGACGGCCTGTTCCGCTTCCGCGCCGATGGCACCAACGAGCGCGGGCTCGCAGTGATGAAGGTGACGACCGGCGGCGGTGTCGCGGTCGCGGGCTCGCCGAAGAGTTTTGGGGCTTGATGGTTCACCTCTCCCGCTTGCGGGAGAGGTCGGCGCGGAGCGCCGGGTGAGGGCTTTCTCCGCTTGGGGATTGTCCCGTTGGGGAGACACCCTCTCCCCAACCCTCTCCCGCAAGCGGGCGAGGGAGCGCACCGCCGATTCGGTTAAGACCTATGCCGCCAGATCCGCGACCACTGCATCCAGCACCGGAAATCCGCTGCTGGTCACGCGCAACCGTCCGGTCGCATCCACCGTGATCGCGCCTTCCTCGCGCAGCAGCGCGATGCGTTTGGGGTCGAGCGGGCGGCCGGAGAGCGCGCGGTAGCGCTCGGGATCGATGCCCTCGGCGAGACGCAATCCCATCAGCAGGAATTCGTCGGCGCGCTCCTCGCTGTTGAGGAGATCGTCGGTGACGACGCCGTGCCCGTCGCTCTCGACGCGCATCAGCCAGGCTTCGGGGCCCTTCTCGGTGGCGATGGCGTGCCTGATGCCATCGATATCGAGTCTTCCATGCGCGCCGGGGCCGACGCCGGCATATTCCTCGCCGCGCCAGTACACGAGATTGTGCCGGCATTCGGCGCCACGCCGCGCGTGATTTGAAATCTCGTAGGCGGGCAGGCCAAGCTTGTCGCAGGTTTCCTGCGTCACATCGTAGAGCGCGCGCGCTACCGCTTCGTCCGGCGTCTTCAGCTTGCCGGCCTGGTGCAGACCGAAGAACGGCGTGCCTTCCTCGATCGTGAGCTGGTACAGCGACAGATGCTCGGCGGCTTCATCGATCGCGTGTCGGAGTTCATCGGCCCACATCGCCGGGGTCTGGTCGGGGCGGGCGTAGATCAGGTCGAACGAATAACGATCGAACGAGCGGCGCGCGATGGCGACCGCATCGAGCGCCTCGCGCGCGCTGTGCAGCCGGCCCAGCACTTTCAGCGAGACGTCGTCGAGCGCCTGCACGCCGAGGGAGACGCGATTGACGCCGGCCGCCCGATAGCCGGCGAAGCGCGTGGCTTCGACGCTGGTCGGGTTCGCCTCCAGCGTGACTTCGACATCGTTGGCGACGCGCCAGTGCTTGCCGATCGCATCGAGCACGGCGCCCACGGTCGCGGGCTGCATCAGCGACGGCGTGCCGCCGCCGAGGAAAATGGAGGTGACCTCGCGGCCGGGCGCGCGTTCGGCGGTGGTCGCGATCTCGCGGGCGAAGGCCGCGGCAAAACGCGCTTCGTCGATCGCGGCGTGGCGGACATGGCTGTTGAAGTCGCAATAGGGACACTTCGACAGGCAGAACGGCCAGTGCACGTAGACGCCAAAGGCTTCCTTAGCGCGGCTCAAGGCAGATCTCCGCGAGTTTCACGAACGCGCGCGCCCGATGCGACAGCCCGAGGCCGAGCGGCGGCAGGCCGTGCTTCTCGATGCTGGTCATCTCGCCGAACGTGCGATCATGGCCATCGGGCAAAAACATCGGATCGTAGCCGAAGCCGGCAGTGCCGCGCGGCGGCCAGACCAGCGTGCCGTCGACGCGCGCCTCGACCTGTTCGAGATGATCGTCGGGCCAGGCGACGCAGAGCGCGGAGACGAAATGCGCCGTGCGCTTCTCCGGCAAGGTTGCGCCGCGCTCCTGCAGCAGGCGTTCGATCTGCGCCATCGCTGCGGCAAAGTCCTTGGTCGGACCGGCCCAGCGCGCGCTGTAGATGCCGGGCGCGCCGTCGAGCGCATCGACCACGATGCCGGAATCGTCGGCGAAAGCTGGAAGCCGGGTCGCCTGCGCCGCCGCGATCGCCTTGATCGCGGCGTTGCTGCGGAAATCGTCGCCGGTCTCCTCCGGCTCAGCGAGGCCGAGCTCACCGGCCGAGACCGCCTCGATGCCGTAAGGCGCGAGCAGCTCCTTCATCTCGGCGAGCTTGCCGGGATTGTGGGTCGCGATGACGAGCTTTCCGGTGATTCGGCGATGCATGGGCCTATTGACTACGCCACCGCGAGTTTCTGCAAGTCCACGAGCCGCGCGACGCCCTTGCGCGCAAGCGCCATCAGCGCCAGGAACTCGGCTTCGCTGAACGGCTCGCGTTCCGCGGTTCCCTGCACCTCGATGATGCGGCCATCGCCGGTCATGACGAAATTGGCGTCGGTATCGGCTTCCGAATCCTCGGCATAGTCGAGGTCCAGCACCGGTGTGCCCTTGTAGATGCCGCAGGAGATCGCGGCGACGTTGTCACGCAGCACGTTGGCCTTGATCATGTTGCGCGTCTTCATCCAGCTGATGCAATCGGCGAGTGCGACCCAGGCGCCGGTGATGGACGCCGTGCGGGTGCCGCCGTCGGCCTGGATCACGTCGCAATCGACCGTGATCTGGCGCTCGCCCAGCGCTTCGAGATCGACGATGGTGCGCAGCGAGCGGCCAATCAGGCGCTGGATTTCCACGGTGCGGCCGCTCTGCTTGCCCGCCGAGGCCTCGCGGCGGGTACGTTCCAGCGTGGCGCGCGGCAGCATGCCGTATTCGGCGGTGACCCAGCCGCGGCCCTGGCCCTTCAGCCAGGGCGGCAGCCGCTCTTCCAGCGTCGCGGTGACCAGCACATGGGTGTCGCCGAATTTCACCAGGCAGGAGCCCTCCGCGTATTTGACCACGCCGCGCTCCAGTGTCACGGGGCGCAATTCATCGGGCGCACGGCGGCTTGGCCGCATGGGAAATCCTCCAAAACTCGCAGGGATTGAGCTGTTCGCGGTGCTTGTAGGGGGGGTGAGGGTGAGCGGCAAGGGCTTTTCGGTCCGCAAGGCAAGCTTGGGGCAACCTTCAACCAACCGCAAAACCCCGCTTGTCAGGGCGCTCCCGGATAGACAAATTACAAGCAGCCGAGAGGAGTTACGCCGTGGCCCATCACGATCCGATCCATCTGATCGCGCCGCGCGCGGGCCTCGCCCAGCTCAACGAGCGGTCTCGCGACATCTTTCGTCAAATCGTCGAGAGTTATCTCGCGACCGGTGAGCCGGTCGGCTCGCGCAACATTTCGCGCCTGATCGCCATGCCGCTGTCGCCGGCGTCGGTGCGCAATGTCATGGCCGATCTGGAACAGCTCGGCCTGATCTATGCGCCGCACACCTCCGCCGGCCGTCTGCCGACGGAACTCGGTCTGCGCTTTTTCATCGACGCCCTGATGCAGGTCGGCGATCTCACTGAGGCCGAGCGGCAGTCGATCCAGAGCCAGCTCGCCTCCGTCGGCCAGGCGCAATCGGTCGAGGCGGCGCTGGACCAGGCGCTGACACGGCTGTCCGGCCTCACCCGTGCCGCGGCCGTGGTGCTGACGCCAAAGTCCAATTCGCGGCTGAAGCACATCGAATTCGTCCGCCTGGAACCGGAAAAGGCGCTGGTGATCCTGGTCGGCGAGGACGGCCAGGTCGAAAACCGCGTGCTGGCGCTGCCGCTCGGAGTTCCTTCCTCGGCGCTGACCGAGGCCGGCAATTTCCTCAATTCCCGTATCCGCGGCCGCACGCTGGCCGAGGCGCGGCTCGAGCTCGAGACCGCGCTCGGAGAGGCGCGCGCGGAACTCGATCAACTGACCCAGAAGGTGATCTCGGCCGGGATTGCAAGCTGGTCCGGCGGCGAGAACGAGGATCGCCAGCTCATCGTCCGCGGGCACGCCAATTTGCTCGAAGATCTGCATGCGCTGGAGGATCTCGAGCGGGTGCGCCTGCTGTTCGACGATCTTGAGACCAAGCGCGGCGTCATCGACCTGTTGGGGCGCGCGGAAACCGCCGAAGGCGTCAGGATTTTCATCGGTTCGGAGAACAAGCTGTTCTCCCTGTCCGGCTCCTCGACCATCATCTCGCCCTATCGGGATGCCGCCGGCCACATCGTCGGCGTCTTGGGCGTGATCGGGCCGACACGGCTGAATTATGCCCGTGTGATCCCGACCGTGGACTACGCCGCCCGCATCGTCAGTCGCCTTCTGGGCGGCTGACCGGGCTTGGGGCCGATCACGGGCGCTTGATTTTCCCCGTCCGAAGCACGATATCCGGGCCAGCAAAATCCCGTCAGACGAGTTCGAGAAAGTAGTCGATGACCGATCGAGACCGGCAACCTGAAGACACGGCCGCTGCGACCGGCGAGCCCGTGGTGTCGAAGCCCTACATCATGCCCGACGATCCGGAGCCCGGCTCGGTCGAACTGCTGCAGAAGGAAGCCGCCGAGGCGCGCGACCGCATGCTGCGGACGCTGGCCGAGATGGAAAATCTGCGCAAGCGCACAAGCAAGGAAGTCGCCGATTCCAAGCTCTACGGCATCACCGGCTTTGCCCGTGACGTGCTCGACATCGCCGACAACCTCCAGCGCGCGCTCGATGCCGTTCCGGCGGAAGCGCGGGCCAATGCCGATGCCGGCCTGAAGGGGCTGATCGAGGGCGTCGAGCTCACCGAGCGCTCGCTGCTCAACGCGCTGGAAAAGCACGGCGTGAAGAAATTCGATCCGCAGGGCCAGAAGTTCGACCCGAACTTCCAGCAGGCAATGTTCGAAGTGCCCGATCCGTCGGTGCCGGCAGGCACCGTGGTGCAGGTCATGCAGGCCGGCTACACCATCGGCGAGCGCGTGCTGCGTCCGGCGCTGGTCGGCGTCGCCAAGGGCGGCGCGAAGGCCGCGCCCGCGGCCAACAGCAATGAGTCGAACGGCGCGGCCAATTAGCTCTCCGACCCTCATGGTGAGGAGCCGCGCCCTTGCGCGGCGTCTCGAACCATGAAGGCCAAGATGTAGCAGCGAGGCCTTCATCCTTCGAGACGCGCGCGAAGAAGCGCGCTCCTCAGGATGAGGATTTGGCAGTTCGATCCCGCCTTTTACGCGCTCACCGCGATATCCGCAGACTGGATCCGCTTCACGCCGGCCTTGGCCATATCGGCCCAGGCTTTTGCCAGCGAGCCCTGATTGTCGATGCCGCGGCAGCCGTCTTCCACGACATAGACCTCGAAGCCCGCCTTGCGCGCATCGAGCGCGGTCCAGGCGACGCAGAAGTCGGTCGCCAGCCCCGCGACGAAGACGCGCTTGATCTTGCGCGCCTTCAGATAGCCGGCGAGACCGGTCGAGGTCTTGCCGTCAGCCTCGAGGAAGGCCGAGTAGCTGTCGACGTCCTTGTGAAAGCCTTTGCGGATGATGAGCTCGGCCTGCGGGATCGAGAGATCCTTCGACAGCGAAGCGCCGTCGGTGCCCTGCACGCAATGGTCGGGCCATAGCACCTGCTTGCCATAGGGCAGGTCGATGGTCTCGAACGGCTTCTTGCCGGAATGCACCGATGCAAACGAGACGTGGCCGGGCGTATGCCAGTCCTGCGTCATCACCACGTTTGCGAATCCCTTGGCCACCTTGTTGATGACCGGCACCACCTGCTCGCCTTCCTTCACCGCGAGGCTGCCGCCCGGAAGGAAGCAGTTTTGCACGTCGATCACGAGCAGCGCGGACGTGTCGTCCGGCTTGATTGAGGCCGCTGCAAAAAGCGCGGTTGGAGCGACGCTCGCGAGTACAGTCGTCCCGAGCACCGCCAAGACTTGTCGCCGATCCAGCATGGTTCGTCTCCCTCCAGGATGATCCAACGGAGAGAAGCCTAGTTCCGTTCGTGTACAAACAAAAGCCCGAAAATACGGCCGGGTCTGATTAGTGGCTGGGCTGCTAGCTCAGCTCGACACGGAGTGTGCGGGGCCGCCTTCGCCTAGCCTTTCGGCTGGATACCGTCGCGCACGGCGCGGAAGCGGGTGAAGGCATCCGACCACTGGTCGCGCGGGGCGCTGGCGATGATGCGCAGCGAGGCGCCGCCGCTCGCGAAGCGGATCCACTGCACCACCGTGACAGCGGTCTTGTCCTTGCCGCTGACGCCATCGATCCGAGTCTCGAAGCCCTGCTGGCCGTTGATGCGGATCGGCTCGGACATGGTGATGCGGGATTCACGCACGCCGGGGATCTGGAGCGCCGCTTCCTGGGCGAAGCGGGCGCGGTCATCCGCCTGCTGCGGTGTCTGGCCGATCAGGCCGAGGATCATGAAGGGCTTCGACTCGTAGCCTGTGCTCTCGTCGCCGTCGGCCAGGATGATGCTGCTCCCGGGCGCCAGCGTGCGGATGTCCTTGAAGTTGGCAAGATCGGTGATCTTGAACGGCATCAACGCGATCTGCTCTTCGGCCGAGACCTGCTTGCGGAGGACGGTGCTCGCAAACATCTGCCGCACCGCCTCGTCGGTGTAGATCTTGGTCGCATTTTCCGGGATCTGCACCGCGACATAGCCGGAGAAGCCCGCACCCGGCACGATCATCGAATAGCGCTTGACCGGGGTCTCGCCGGCCTTGCCGCTTTCGGTGGTGAAATAGGCGAGGCCCGCGGCGGTCTCGATCTTGTCCGGCTTGATGCCGTTCGCTCCGGCCGGATTGGAATTGAAGGCGCTCGCGACCTCGCCATAGGCCGCCGGCGGCAGCTCGGTGACCAGCACCTTGACGGCGCCGTCCTCGCTCTCGAAGCCGGGAAAGGTCTTCGCCGTGTTGAGGCCGATCAGCGGCACCATGCCGAGGCGCAGCCCGGGCGGGAAAACCGCGTCGGCGGCAAGGGCCGGAAATGCCGTGGCAACCAGCAGGGCGAGCGCGGCGAGGGGGCGAATGAGCTTCATGGGCACTCTACTTGGTTCACATTGAGGCCGTTCGATGGTCGGTCATCGGGCCCCTTTGTCGCGTAAGGCAGCCTCGCGCGGGGTGGTCCGGCCGGTCCGCCTTTTAGCGGGTTTGGCCTTGCCGCAACAGGGCGGTGGCGGGGTGCCGGCCGAGGGCGGACCTGTTAATAAATCCTCACCCGCAAGGGCGATTCAGCCCGGATATGTTCTTCCAAAACCCAATGTTTTCGCGGCTCAAACTTGCGTTCGGTCCTTGCGGGCCCCTCCCCCCCTCCTATATGAGCGTCAACCATCGCAATATCGCGAATGTTTGATCTTAGGGGGTTCGGTTCGGGTGCCTTCTGGGCCCAGCCAACCTGCCGCAAAAACAAGGATATCAGGACCATGGGAAAGGTCATTGGGATCGACCTCGGCACCACGAATTCGTGCGTCGCCGTGATGGATGGCAAGAACGCCAAAGTCATCGAGAATTCCGAAGGCATGCGCACGACGCCTTCCATCGTCGCCGTCACGGACGACGGTGAGCGCCTCGTCGGCCAGCCTGCCAAGCGCCAGGCCGTTACCAATCCCGAGCGCACCTTCTTCGCAGTGAAGCGCCTCATCGGCCGCCGCTACGACGATCCGATGGTCGAGAAGGACAAGAAGCTCGTTCCGTACAAGATCGTGAAGGCTTCCAACGGCGATGCCTGGGTCGAGGCCGACGGCCAGACCTACTCGCCCTCGCAGGTCTCGGCGTTCATCCTGCAGAAGATGAAGGAGACGGCGGAAGCCCATCTCGGCCAGAAGGTCGACCAGGCCGTCATCACCGTTCCCGCCTACTTCAACGACGCCCAGCGCCAGGCGACCAAGGACGCCGGCAAGATCGCGGGCCTTGAAGTGCTGCGCATCATCAACGAGCCGACCGCGGCTGCGCTCGCCTATGGTCTGGACAAGACCAAGGCCGGCACGATCGCCGTCTACGACCTCGGCGGCGGCACGTTCGATATTTCCATTCTCGAAATCGGCGACGGCGTGTTCGAGGTGAAGTCGACCAACGGCGACACCTTCCTCGGCGGCGAAGATTTCGACATGCGGCTGGTCGGCTATCTGGCCGACGAGTTCCAGAAGGAGCAGGGCATCAACCTGCGCAACGACAAGCTCGCGTTGCAGCGCCTGAAGGAAGCCGCCGAAAAGGCCAAGATCGAGCTGTCCTCGACCACGCAGACCGAGATCAACCTGCCCTTCATCACCGCGGACCAGACCGGTCCGAAGCATCTGACGATGAAGCTCACCCGCGCCAAGTTCGAGGCCCTGGTCGACGACCTCGTCCAGAAGACGGTCGAGCCGTGCCGCAAGGCGCTGAAGGATGCGGGCCTCACCGCCGCCGAGATTGGCGAAGTGGTGCTGGTCGGCGGCATGTCGCGCATGCCGAAGGTCCAGGAAGTCGTGAAGCAGTTGTTCGGCAAGGAGCCGCACAAGGGCGTCAATCCGGACGAAGTCGTGGCGATCGGTGCCGCGATCCAGGCCGGCGTGCTCCAGGGCGACGTCAAGGACGTGCTGCTGCTCGACGTGACCCCGCTCTCGCTGGGCATCGAGACGCTGGGCGGCGTGTTCACCCGCATCATCGACCGCAACACCACGATCCCGACCAAGAAGAGCCAGGTGTTCTCGACCGCCGAGGACAGCCAGAACGCGGTCACCATCCGCGTCTTCCAGGGCGAGCGTGAAATGGCGGCCGACAACAAGATGCTCGGCCAGTTCGACCTGATGGGCATTCCGCCGGCCCCGCGCGGCATGCCGCAGATCGAGGTGACGTTCGACATCGACGCCAACGGCATCGTCAACGTCTCGGCCAAGGACAAGGCCACCGGCAAGGAGCAGCAGATCCGCATCCAGGCCTCCGGCGGCCTGTCGGAAGCCGATATCGACAAGATGGTCAAGGACGCCGAGGCCAATGCCGCGGCCGACAAGCAGCGCCGCGAGGCGGTCGACGCCAAGAACCACGCCGACGCGCTGGTGCATTCCACCGAGAAGGCGCTGGCCGAGCACGGTTCGAAGGTCGCCGAGACCGAGCGCCGCGCCATCGAGGATGCCGTCAGCGACCTCAAGGAAGCGCTGAAGGGCAACGACGCCGAGGCGATCAAGACCAAGACCAACACGTTGGCCCAGGCTTCGATGAAGCTCGGCGAGGCCATGTACAAGCAGCAGGCCGAGGCCGACGCGGCCAAGGACGCTGCGAAGGACGATGTCGTCGACGCGGAGTTCACCGAGGTCGACGACGACAAGAACAACAAGAAGTCTGCATAAGCCCCAAGAGGGTGATGATGCAGACGGCTTGGACCCGACACGCTTCTTCAGCCTCCCCCTTCGAGGGGGAGGCTTTCGTGTCGGGCTCGACGGGGCTTGCTCCCGTTACGATCGATCAATTTCCAGCTGTTATCGTGAAAGCCGTCGTGCTGCCCTCTGCCGCAAGGCGGAGAGCTGCCTATATCGTCGCGTAGCGACGTTATTTCGCACCGACTTGAATCGCGATTGGATAGACCGAGTTCAACATGTCCACGTCCACCAAGCGCTGCTACTACGAAACCCTCGAAGTCGACCGCTCCGCCGACGATTCCGTATTGAAATCGTCGTTCCGCAAGCTTGCGATGAAATTTCATCCCGATCGCAATCCGGGGGATGACACCAGCGAAGTCCGCTTCAAGGAAATCAACGAGGCCTACGAGGTCCTCAAGGACAAGGACAAGCGCGCGGCCTACGACCGTTTCGGCCATGCGGCGTTCGAGCAGGGTGGTCCGGGTGGCGGCGCCGGCTTCGGTGCGGGCTTCGCCTCCTCCTTCTCCGACATTTTCGAAGACCTGTTCGGCATGGCCGGGCAGCGCGGTCGTGGCGGCCGCGAGCGCGGTGCCGACCTGCGCTACAACATGGAAATCACGCTCGAGGAAGCCTTTGGCGGCAAGACCGCGCAGATCGAGATTCCGGTCTCGGTCACCTGCGAGGCCTGCTCGGGCATCGGTGCCAAGGCCGGCACCAAGCCGAAGGCCTGCTCGACCTGCGGCGGCGCCGGCCGCGTGCGGCAGTCGCAGGGCTTCTTCACGCTGGAGCGGACCTGTCCGGGCTGCCAGGGCCGCGGCCAGATGATCGAGGACGCCTGCCCGTCCTGCTCGGGCCAGGGCCGCGTCACCCGCGAGCGGAGTCTGTCCGTCAACATCCCCGCGGGCGTCGAGGATGGCACGCGGATCAGGCTCGCCGGCGAAGGCGAGGCCGGGGTCCGCGGCGGCCCGCCCGGCGACCTCTACATCTTCCTGTCGCTGGCCCAGCACCAGTTCTTCCAGCGCGACGGCGCCGATTTGCATTGTCGTGTGCCGATCTCGATGGTGACCGCAGCCCTTGGCGGCGAATTCGAGGTGCCGACCATCGACAAGGGCAAGGCCAAGGTGAAGGTCCCCGCCGGGACCCAGTCGGCCCGCCGATTCCGCATCGCGTCAAAAGGCATGCCGGTGCTGCGCTCGCGCCAGATGGGCGACATGTACGTCCAGGTCGTGGTCGAGACCCCGCAGAACCTCACCAAGAAGCAGCAGGAATTGCTGGCCGAATTCGAAAAACTCTCCTCCGGCAACACCCAGCCGGAATCCGAGGGCTTCTTCACCAAGGTCAAGGATTTCTTCGGCAATCGGGCGAATTGACCCGGCTTGACCGTATCGTCTTCGGCCTATACCTGTTTATGACCATTTTCTGACACGCCGCGGTCACGCGGTCCCGGCCGGTCCTGACATGCCATTGCCATCGTCCGCGCGTGCGTTGAAGAAGCCCCGTCTTGATGACGAGGTGCGCTTTCTGAGATCGTGGATCGAAAAGCCCCTCCACATGGGCGCGGTGATGCCGTCCGGAAAACTCTTGGCCCGGACCATGGCCCATTATGTCGACATCGATTCGGACGCTCCGGTGGTCGAGCTTGGGCCCGGCACCGGCGCAATCACGTCGGCGCTGGTTGAGCGCGGCGTCGACCAGAAGCGTCTCGTTCTCGTCGAATATAATCCCGGCTTCTGCGCGCTGCTGCGCGATCGCTATCCGCAGGCCAAGGTGGTGCAGGGCGATGCCTATCGTCTGCGCGACACGCTCTGGAACGTGCTGAGCGCGCCGGCCGCCGCGGTGGTCTCCGGTCTGCCGCTGGTGACAAAACCGATGCTGACGCGGCTGCGGCTGATCCGCGATGCCTTCACGGCACTCGCGCCCGGCGCACCCTTCGTCCAGTTTACCTATGCGGTGGTGCCGCCGATCCCGAAATCGCTGCCCGGCGTATCCACAGAGGCTTCGGAACGGATCTGGATGAACCTTCCGCCGGCCCGCGTCTGGGTGTATCGCAAGGATTAATTCCGCCGGCTTCCTTCTTTGCGCGGCGGCCTCGTTTCGCCAATGCATTGGATCGGATGCCCTCACCGAAGATCCTGGTCATTCCCGGCTCGCTTCGCACCGGCTCGCACAATGCGAAGCTGGCGGCGGTGGCCGTCTCCGAATTTGCCCAGGTCGGCGTCGACGTCTCCCGCATCTCGCTCGCCGATTTCCCGCTGCCGATCTACGACGGCGATCTCCAGGCCAAATCCGGCGTGCCGAAGCACGCCATCAATCTCAAGCGCATGATCGGCGCGCATCATGGCGTGTTGATCGTCTCGCCCGAATACAATGCCTCGGTGCCGCCGCTGCTGAAGAACGCGATCGACTGGGTCAGCCGCGTGCATGAGCTGAACGAGGCGCGCGGCGAGGTGTTCCGCAACCGAATCTTCGCACTCGCGGGCGCCTCGCAGAGCCGGCTTGGTGCAGCCCGCGCGCTCCAGTCGCTGCGGCTGATCCTGACCTCCTGCCACGCCAATGTGATCGCCAGCCAGCTCACGCTCGGCTTTGCCGATCAAGCCTATGACGATATGGACAGGCTGAAGCATCAGGGTGATATCGACGCCATGAAGGAGATGGTGCGGCAGCTGATCGACGTTTCCCAACGCATGATGTGAGGTGACATGACGCCAGCCGAAATCGCCCCGAAAGACCGCCTGATCGTCGCGCTCGATCTGCCGAGCCTTGATGCCGCGGAGGCGATGATTGCGAGGCTCGGCGACAGTGTGACGTTCTACAAGATCGGTTATCAGCTCGCCTATGCCGGCGGCCTGCCGCTGATCGGCAAGCTCGCCGACAAGGGCAAGAAGGTGTTTGCCGATCTCAAGATGCACGACATCGGCAACACGGTGACGCGGGGGGTCGAGAGCGTTGCCAGGCTGGGTGCGACCTTCCTCACCGTGCATGCCTATCCGCAGACCATGAAAGGCGCCGTCGAGGGCCGCGGCAGCGCCGGCCTGAAGATCCTCGCCGTCACGGTGCTGACCTCCTACAACGATGACGATCTGCATGCGGCCGGCTATCGGCTCGGCGTGTCGGAGCTGGTCGAGGCGCGCGCGCGGCAGGCACAGGGGCTTGGTGTCGACGGTCTCGTCTGCTCGCCGGAAGAGGTGGGCGCCTTGCGCAAAATCGTCGGCCACCAGATGAGTCTCGTCACCCCCGGCATCCGGCCGGCGGGCGCGCCAACCGGCGATCAGAAACGCATCATGACGCCGGGCCGCGCGATCGCGGCTGGCGCCGACTATCTTGTCGTCGGCCGGCCAGTGGTGGAGGCCACTGATCCCAAGGCAATGGCTGAATCCATCCAGGCCGAGATCGCGCAGGCGCTCGGTTAACCTAGCTGATCAAAAAAGGGAGAAGAACAATGGCAAAAGGCTACTGGATCGGACGCGTCGACGTGAGCAATGACGAAGGCTACAAGCCCTACGCCGTCGCAAATGGTCCGATCTTCAAGAAATGGGGTGGCCGCTTCGTCGTCCGCGCCGGCAAGTTCACCACCGTCGAGGGCCAGAGCCGCACCCGCAACGTCGTGATCGAATTTCCGGACTACCAGACCGCGATCGCCTGCTACAACTCGCCGGAATACCAGGCCAACATCAAGGTGCGCCAGCCGCACTCGGTGGCCGACCTCATCATCATCGAAGGCTATGACGGCCCGCAGCCGTCGGACGGCTGAGGCGCGATCTGCGCGCCTCGTCCTTCGAGACGACCGCTCTGCGGTCTCCTCAGGATGAGGCTAAGCAGCATCGGCACCCGTCCAATTTGCTGCCCCGTGCTCCGACCTCATCCTGAGGGCCCGCCGTAGGCGGGCGTCTCGAAGGATGGCCGCAAGCGACCGCCCGACCCCCCTCGGTTGCCGGAACTGCATCCCGCCGCTACAACGCAGCTGAGAGGATCACACCATGTCCGAGATGCGCTTGATTGTTGCGGGAGCCGGCGGCCGGATGGGCCGCGCGCTGACACGGGCGATTGCCGACACCGACGGTGCGGTGGTCGCCGGTGCGCTGGAGGCGCCGGGCTCGGAGCTGCTTGGCAAGGATGCCGGCGTGCTCGCCGGCCTGCCAGCCAACGGCATCAAGCTGTCCGCCGATCTCTGGGCGATGTCGAAGGATGCCGACGGCATTCTGGATTTCACCGTGCCGGCGGCGACCATCGCCAATGTCGCGATCGCGGCCGAGCGGGGTCTCGTCCATGTCATCGGCACCACCGGCCTGTCGGCCTCAGACAATGCCGTGATCAAGAGCGTGACCAACCGTGCCGTCGTGGTGCAGTCCGGCAATATGAGCCTCGGCGTCAATCTGCTGGCCGCAATCGTCAAGCGCGTCGCCAAGGCGCTCGACGACAGTTTTGACATCGAAATCGTCGAAGCCCACCACCGCATGAAGGTCGACGCGCCCTCGGGCACTGCGCTGATGCTGGGCCAGGCGGCGGCCGCCGGCCGCGGCATCTCGCTTGAGGAGCACGCGGCGCGCGGCCGCGACGGCATCACCGGCGCGCGCCGGCCCGGCGACATCGGGTTTGCTTCCGTGCGCGGCGGCACCGTCGCCGGCGAGCACAGCGTGACCTTCCTCGGTCCGTTCGAGCGGCTGACGCTGTCGCATCTCGCCGAAGACCGCATGCTGTTCGCCCATGGGGCGCTGAAGGCGGCGCTGTGGGCGCACGGCAAGCAGCCGGGGCACTACTCCATGGCCGACGTGCTCGGCCTCGCGGATATCTGAATGAGCCAGGGCATGATCCGGAAACGTCTGAAGCGGTTTCCGGCACGATCATGCTCAAGCAATAACTGAGCGGAAAGCAGTCAATGAGCGAACGTCTTCTCGTGCTCGTGCGCCACGGCCAGAGCGAATGGAATCTGAAGAACCTTTTCACCGGCTGGAAGGATCCGGATCTCACCGAGCTCGGCGTCACCGAAGCTAGGGAAGCCGGCCGCAAGCTGAAGGCGCACGGCCTTGTGTTCGACGTCGCCTACACCTCGGTGCTCACGCGCGCGCAGCACACGCTTGATCTCATTCTCGGCGAACTCGACCAGAAGGGCCTGCCGACAGCGAAGAACCTCGCGCTGAACGAGCGCGACTACGGCGATCTCTCCGGCCTCAACAAGGACGACGCCCGCAAGAAATGGGGCGAAGACCAAGTATTGGTCTGGCGCCGCTCCTACGACGTCCCGCCGCCCGGCGGCGAAAGCCTGAAGGATACACTCGCGCGCGCGCTGCCTTATTACGTTCAGGAGATCCTGCCCGGCGTTCTCAACGGCAAGCGCACGCTGGTCGCCGCCCACGGCAACTCGCTGCGCGCGTTGATCATGGTGCTGGAAAAACTTTCGCCCGAAGGCATCCTGAAGCGCGAGCTCGCAACCGGTGTGCCGATCATCTACCGACTGAACGCGGATTCGACGGTGGCCTCGAAGCTGGATCTGGCGGGGTAGGTTTCGCCACACGGGCAGAGCCGTAGGGTGGGCAAAGCAAAGCGTGCCCACCATGCATCCACACTCGCTGAACGATGGTGGGCACGGCGCGCGAAGAGCGCGCCTTTGCCCGCCCTACGGCACCTCACCTACTGCATCCCCAGCTGCCCGGCTTCCCAGCCCAGCATCGCCTGCTTGCGGGTGATGCCCCAGTGATAGCCGGTGAGCGTGCCGCTCTTGCCGAGTGCGCGATGGCAGGGCACCACGAACGACACCGGGTTCTTGCCGACCGCAGCACCGACCGCGCGCGAGGCTTTTGGGCTGTTGATGTTGCAGGCGATGTCGGAATAGGACACCGCGCGCCCCATCGGGATTTTCAACAGGGTTTCCCACACCCGCACCTCGAAGTCCGTGCCGATCATCACCACGCGCAACGGCTGATCCGGCCGCCACAGTCGGGTGTCGAAGATGCGCTGCGCGAGCGGCGCCGTGCCTTCGTGATCCTCAACATAGGTCGCATTCCGCCAGCGTCGCGTCATGTCGGCGAGCGCGATCTTCTCCTCACCGGGGTCGGCGAAGGCAAGCCCAGACAAGCCGCGATCGGTCGCGATCACGATTGCGGTGCCGAACGGCGAGGGATGAAAGCCGTAACGCAAGGTGAGGCCAGCGCCGCCGTTCTTCCATTCGCCCGGCGACATCGCTTCGTGGGTGACGAACAGATCGTGCAGCCGGCCCGGGCCCGACAGGCCAGAGTCGAGCGCGGCATCCAGGATACTCGCCGAATCCCTGAGCAGCCCTTTGGCGTGGTCGAGGGTCAGCGCCTGCATGAAGGCCTTTGGCGTGATCGAGGCCCAGCGGCGGAACAAATGGTGCAACTCATCCGGGGTGACGCCGGCCGCATCGGCCATCGCCTCGATGGTCGGCTGCGCGCGCCAGTTCTCGGAGATGAAGGCGATCGCCCGGCGCACCGAATCATAGTCGCGCAACGCGGCGTTCTGGGTGCCCGGCTTGGCCAGGCGTTGATCATGTATGGCGAGTGTCATCATGACCGGAAATGTAGGAGAGGCGGCGAGGCGAAACCACCCGTTTTCCGACCCGGGCTCAGGAGACCGGGTTGTAGATCGGGCCGCGCTTCGCGGCGTTGAGTGCTTCAATCAAGGCCTTGTAAAAGCTTGCCTTTTCCTCGGGTCCCAAAAAACCGGCGATCTGGATCCGGCGGCCGCGCGAGATCAGATAGAGATGCTCAATGCCGTATTCCTCGTCGATCTCGTGATCGAGGCGGACCCAGAGCGGGTTGAAGGTCCACTCGGCGACCTGGCCACGATGGCTCACCCGGCGAACGCGCAGCTCGGACGGCGTAACCACGATTTCCTCGCTGGCGCGTGCGCTGCGGAAATTGACCTTGAAAGCCCACCAGACCACCAGCACGTCGAGCCCGAAGAAGCCGAGCACCGGCCAGGCCCCCATCATCATGAACGCGATGCCGGTGACAAAGCTGACCACGCTCAAGAACAGCATCACGGCAAGAAAGCCGGTGCGGTTCAGCGAGCGGTGCGGCGTCAGCCGCGCCGAGAGGATCTGAACCTCGCGCGGACCCTCAGAGCCTTGGCCGAAAGAGCCTTGGCCGGATTCTTGGCCAGATGCTTGGCGCTCAAATTCATTGGCTGTGCTCATCGTCCCTCAGTATATCCCGATCATGGCGAAAATCATCCGCAAGCCGGTCCCGCGCAAAGCGGCGGTCCCGAAGAAAAAGGCAAAGCCGGCTGTCGCGAAGCCGAAGGCGGCCGCGAAGAAATCCCTCAAGGCGACCAAACCTTGGACTCGGGCCGAAATTCACGAGGCCTTCAGCCGGTTTCGCAAAGCCAATCCGGAGCCGAAGGGGGAGCTCGAGCACATCAATCCCTTCACGCTGCTGGTTGCCGTGGTGCTGTCGGCCCAGGCAACCGATGCCGGGGTCAACAAGGCCACACGCGCATTGTTCGAGGTCGCCGATACGCCGCAGAAGATGCTCGACCTCGGCGAGGAGCGCTTGCGCGAGTACATCAAGACCATCGGGCTTTATCGCACCAAGGCCAGGAACGTGATCGCGCTGTCGGCCAAGCTGCTCGGCGAATTCGGCGGCGAGGTGCCGCGCACGCGCGCCGAGATCGAGTCATTGCCCGGCGCGGGGCGCAAGACCGCCAATGTCGTGCTCAACATGGCTTTTGGCGAGCACACCATGGCGGTCGACACGCATGTGTTCCGGGTCGGCAACCGCACCGGGCTTGCACCCG
The DNA here is from genome assembly GCF_055807395.1 of Bradyrhizobium sp. Kon10. Taxonomy (NCBI): domain Bacteria; kingdom Pseudomonadati; phylum Pseudomonadota; class Alphaproteobacteria; order Hyphomicrobiales; family Nitrobacteraceae; genus Bradyrhizobium; species Bradyrhizobium sp. Kon10. The sequence goes on from NZ_JBVVOZ010000041.1 coordinate 45,447, forward strand.
GCAAGACGCCGCTGGAGGTCGAGCTCGGCCTGGAAAAGATCATCCCGGCCGAATTCATGCTGCATGCACATCACTGGCTGATCCTGCATGGCCGCTATACCTGTCTCGCGCGCAAGCCGCGCTGCGAGGTCTGCCTGATTAACGATCTTTGCAGGTGGCCGGAGAAGACGGTCTGACGCCCTATTCGCCGCTGAGGAGAGGCGTAAGAGCGCCTACGCCGCCTTCGCTGCACTCACGCCCGGCAAGCCCGCGCGCGCGACGCCACCGTAGAGCTGCTCGTCCGGCATCTCCTCGCGCAAGATCTTGCGCACCGCGATCAGCTTCTCGAGATCGATGCCCGTGGCAAAACCCTTGCTCTCGCACAGGAACACCAGATCCTCGAACACGACGTTGCCGGTCGCGCCGGGCGCGAAGGGGCAGCCGCCGAGGCCGCCGAGCGAGCCGTCGAGGATGCGGACACCTTCGTCCAGCGCGGCTGACGCGTTCACAATTCCCATGCCGCGGGTATCATGAAGATGGATGCAGATCGGCTTCGACCCCGCGAGATTGACAGCGGCGCGCGACAATTCGGCCACCTGCTTCGGGCCGGCATAACCGACGGTGTCGGCGATCGCGACGAAATCGACGCCCGCTTCGAGGCACTTGTCGACCAGACGCAGCACCTCGGCAGGGTCAACCGCGCCGGTGATCGAGCAGCCCAGCGCCATCGAGATCGCGGCGTTGACGAGCGGCTTGTGCGCGCTGGCATCGCGCATCTCGCAGAGGCGTTTCACATTGGCAATCGCGGAGTCGCGCGAACGATGCGCATTGGCCTGGCTGTGCTCTTCCGTGGCCGAGACCACCGAGGCGATTTCGCCGACGCCGGATTCGAGGGCTTCATTGACGCCGCGCTCGTTGAGCGCAAGCGCGATGCCATGGGCCCCACGCAGGCTTGCCACTGTCGCGATGACGTCGCGAACGTCCGCGAATTGCGGAAAGGTCTTGGCCGGCAGGAACGAGCCAACCTCGAAATGCCGCACGCCGGCGGCGTATTCCTCGCGCACCCAGCGCTGCTTCGCCTCGGTGGAGGGAAATTTCTTCACGAGCTGGAGCCCGTCGCGCAAACCGACTTCGCGCAGGCTGACGCGGTCCGCGGGGTAAATTGTCTCGATCCGGTTCATGCGCGCCTCCCAGCGGCCTTGGACGTGACGTCGCCATTTTCGATCTCGGCGCGGACTGCCGACGTGTCGGCACCGAGCGGTGCGACCTTCAGACCTTCACCGACATGGCTGCCGTTCCACTCGATCGGCAGCGCCGGCACCCGGAACGGCTTGCCGTCGGCATTGATGTTGTTGACGAGACCGCCCGGCCGCAGCACGTGCGGATCGGTCAGGAGATCCTCGGGACGGTTGATCGGCGAAAAGCAGATGTTGAGCGCGTCGAGCTTTTGCGACAGCTCTCCAACGCTCCGCTGCCGGATGATTTCCGCGACGCGCGGAATGATCCGCGACCGTGCCAGGATGCGGTCGGTCGTGGTGCGCAAGGCCGGATCGTCAAGGTATTCCGCAAGGCCGAACGCATGGCAAAAACTCTGCCAATGGCCTTCGGTGACGACGCCGATGAAGATCCGCCCGCCGTCTGCAACGTCGAAGATGTCGTAGATCGGCCAGGCGTGCTCCCGCTCCGGCATCGAGCGCGGCTTGTTGCCGGTCATCTCATAGTCGACCATATGCTGGGCGACCAGGAACAGGCAGTTCTCGAACAGGCCGATGCGGATGTCGGCGCCTTCGCGTTTTCCCCCGCGCTTCTGGTACAGCGCGGCCAGAATCGCGATCACGCCGAACATGCCGCCCATGATGTCGTTGGCGGAGGAGCCGACGCGCTGGGGCTTCTCTTTCGTGCCGGTCATGGCGGCAAGGCCCGACATCATCTGCACGACCTCGTCGAGCGCAGGGCGATGCTCATAGGGCCCGGACAGAAAACCCTTGTGGCCGGCGATGATCAGGTGCGGATGCCGGTGCCGCAATTCCTCGGCACGCAGCCCCTGCTTCTCGAGCTGGCCGTCGCGAAAATTCTCCAGGAACACGTCCGCGGTTTGCAGCAGCCGGTGCATGGTCTCGCGGTCCTCGGGTCTCTCGAGGTCCAGCACGACGCTGCGCTTGCCGCGGTTGAACAGCGGAAAGAACGCCGTTCCCATGCCGCCAAGGGTGCGGGTCTTGTCACCAGAGGGCGGCTCGACCTTGATCACCTCGGCGCCGAATTGCGCGAGGATCATGCCGCAGGTCGGACCCATGACCATGTGCGTCATCTCGACGACCCGTACGCCCTCGAGCGGCAATCCGGCCTCGGTCATCCGTCTCTCCCTGTTCGTTCGCGAGAAGAGTAGGCCTTCACAAGCCTTCTGAAAAATATAATCTGTCGAAGATTGCCTTCGCAGTTATAGAACGCTTTGCCATGGATTCGCGCCAGCTCCGTTATTTCATTGCCGTCTATGAGCAGCGGAACCTGTCGCGCGCGGCCGACCAGGTCAACGTCGCGCAGTCCGCCCTCAGCCATCATATCTCGAACCTGGAGGCGGAATTCGCAACTCCCCTGTTCGAACGCAAGCCGCGCGGCATGGAACCCACGGCGGCCGGCGAGCGGCTCTATGAACACGCCCGCATCATCCTGCGCGCGATGGCGGAGGCCGAGACCGAGGTGCGCGAAGGCGCCCGCGTCATCGCCGGCGATATCTCGATCGGCATGGCCAACTCCGGCGTCAAGGCGATCGGCGTGGAGCTGATGCGCACCGTGCTCACCAAATATCCCAAGCTCAAGCTGTCGCTCACCGAGAGCCTGTCCGGCGCGACGCTGATGCACCTGATGATCTCCAGCGTCGATCTGGCGCTGGTCTATAATCCGCCGTCGGAGAAGGAGCTGATCACGGAAGCCGTGCTGGAAGAGGAGATGTTCTGCGTCGGCATTCCGAAGCTGGTCGGCAAAGGCAAGGCCCCGATCCGCTTCGAGGAGCTGAGCCGGATGCCGTTGATCCTGCTGCGCTACGGCCTCGGCCTGTCGTCGCGGGCGCTGCTGGATGATCCGGTCCTGCTCAAGCGGCTGGAAGGCAGCGCGATCCTGCACGCCAATTCGATTACGGGCATGACCGGCGTGCTGGTCGAAGGGCTGGGCTGCACCATCGCGACAAAGCTGTTCGCGCGGGAGGAGCTCGCGGCCGGCCGCCTGGTCGCACGCAGGGTGATCGATCCGAAGCTGACCCGCACGCTCTATCTCTGCCGCCTGCGCAACCGCCCGATGACGTATGCGATGGAAGAGATGCGCCGGTTGATGCTCGCGCTGATCGCCGAGCAGGTGCGAAGCGGCGGCTGGCAGGCGACGCTGGCGGGGTGAGGGCGATTAACGTCGCCGCGACCGCGGTGCGCTCCCTCTCCCGCTTGCGGGAGAGGGTTGGGGAGAGGGTATCTCCGCATCGGGATTGTCCCGTTGCGGAGCTAACCCTCACCCGGCGCTACGCGCCGACCTCTCCCGCAAGCGGGAGAGGGAGCGAGTTCGCCGACCGCCGTCCAGCCTCTCATCGGCCGAGTTCGAAATTCTCGAACGCTTCGATCGATATGTTCGTCTGGATTTCTGGCTCGCGTAGGCCAACATGGCGCGGTCCGGCAGAGCCCACCAGCACCACAGAGATGAGCCGCCGGGGAACGCGCGCGATCCGCGCGCCACGGGAGGACATCATGAGCGTTGTCGGTATCGACACAGGCTTTGAGCTCGGCGCTGCGCCATCGGTTCCAGACCAGATCTCGCGACGGCTCGAGGCCATGCCGGCGACGGCCTATGTCTGGCGCCTCGTCGTCCTGCTCTCGCTGGGCGGCTGCTTCGAGATGTACGATTTGTTTCTCACCGCCTACATCGCGCCGGGCCTGAGCCGCAGCGGACTCTTGAGCGCGACGACAACGGCGTTCTTCGGTTTCTCCGGCATCGGCGCCTTCGTCGCCGCGACGTTCGCCGGCCTGTTCGTCGGCACCTTCTTCCTCGGCTTTCTCGCCGACCGCTTCGGCCGGCGTGCGATCTTCACCTCAGCCCTGCTCGGCTACACCGCGGCGTCGGTGGTGATGGCCTGCCAGACCTCCTCGGAAGGCCTGCTGCTCTGGCGCTTCCTCGCCGGCATCGGCATCGGCGTCGAGGTCATCACCATCGACGCCTACATCACCGAGCTGGTGCCGAGCCGGATGCGCGGACGCGCCTTTGCGGTGAACCAGTCGATCATGTTCGTTGCGGTGCCGGTCGTCGCCTTTCTCGCCTGGTGGCTGGTGCCGCTCGCGCCCTACGGCGTCGAGGGCTGGCGCTGGGTGGTGCTGATCGGCGCCGCCGCCAGCATGATCATCTGGGTGGTGAGATTGTTCCTGCCCGAAAGCCCGCTCTGGCTCGCGCGCCATGGCCGCACCGAGGAGGCTTTTGCGATCGTGACGATGCTGGAGGCCGCCGGCGGTGGCACGGGCGCACCTGCCGCGCCATCGTCTGCACGCGCGGCGGCACAATCGGCCGCACGCGTCAGCTTCGCCGATCTGTTCAGGCCGCCTTATCTCTCGCTCGTCGTCCTCTTCATGGTGTTCAACCTGTGCCAGGCCTTCGGCTTCTACGGCTTTGCCAATTGGGTGCCGACACTGCTGGTGGAGAAGGGCATCACCGTTACCAAGAGCCTGCAATATTCCTTCATCGTCGCCTTCGCCTATCCGATCGCGCCGCTGCTCGCGGCCAGCTTTGCCGACAAGTTCGAGCGCCGATGGATCATTGCCGGCGCTTGCATCGCCATCATCATTTTCGGCATGGCGTTCGCGCAATTGACCGAGCCTGGACTGCTGATCGTCTGTGGCGTGCTGCTGACCGCCTGCAACACCACGATGTCCTACGCCTATCACGCCTATCAGACCGAGGTGTTTCCGACGCAGATCCGGGCGCGGGCTTCCGGCCTGGTCTATTCGATGAGCCGGCTCAGCGCGACGTTCTCGGGCTTCATCGTCGCCTACATGCTGAAGGAGGCCGGCGTCACCGGCGTGTTTGGCCTGATCACCGCGGCGATGCTGATCGTGGTGATCGCGATGACGCTGTTCGGCCCGAACGTACGCGGCAAGCCGCTGGACACGGTGTAGCTCCGGTCTCTTCCCCCGTCATTGCGAGCGGAGCGAAGCAATCCAGTCTGCCTCCGCGGTGAGACTCCTGGATTGCTTCGCTTCGCTCGCGATGACGGAGAGGAGGGGGCTTCAGCGAATATAGCTCTCACCCTGATCGCGAAGACAGCCCCTCATCCCACCCCGCGGCGGAGCCCTGAGCCGCAGCGAGACAAGGTCAGCCTCCCTTGCCGAAGCAGCTCGGGGTGTCTACCTCTCGCGGGTATTCGTGAGAGGGTGTTCCATGCTGGATGCCGCCGTGAAGGCGCTGTCGCAAATGATGTCGCCGCCGATGCGCTCGATCCTGTGGCGGTCGATCGGTGTCGCCTTGGTGCTGATTATCGTGTTGGCGATCGGATTGCAGCGGCTGTTGAGCTGGTTTGCCACCTACGGCGAGGTCTGGCTCGAGGGCCTGCTCGGGCCAGGCTGGCACGCCTCGCTCGAGGTTCTGGCCTGGATCGTCTCGATCGCGGCGGGGCTTGGCGTCGTGTTCGGCAGTGTTTTCCTGATGCCCGCGATCACCTCGCTGGTGGCGAGCCTGTTCGTCGACGACGTCGCCGATATCGTCGAGCGCGAATATTATCCCGCCGAGCGGCCCGGCGTTGCGCTGCCCTTCAATCAGGCGATCTACGAGGGCGTCAAGGCCGCGCTGTTGACGATCGTGGTTTATCTGATCGCGCTGCCCTTCGTATTCCTGGCCGGCGCTGGCTTTCTGATCTTCTTCCTCGCCGCCGCCTGGCTGCTGGGCCGAGAATATTTCGAGCTCGCGGCAATGCGCTTCCGCTCGCCGCAGGAAGCCAAGGCGATGCGGCGCGACAACGCCGCGACCATCTTCACCGCCGGCCTGATCATCGCGGCCTTCGTCTCGATCCCGATCGTGAATTTGGCGACGCCGATCTTCGGCATGGCCTTCATGGTCCACATGCACAAGCGCCTGTCCGGATCGCGGCCCGAGCTGATCGAGCCGGCGCGGCAGATGCGGTGAGTTCGCGTGCCGTCCGTGTCCGCTGAACGGTAGCCCGGATGGAGCGAAGCGCAATCCGGCACAGTGCCCGATAGGTTGGCAGAACCCGGATCTCGCTCCGCTCCATCCGGGCTACGCAGATCCCTGGATCGTCACAGCCGCGTTGCGCGCAGCCGCAGCGCGTTGCCGACCACGCTCACCGAGGACAGCGCCATCGCGGCGGCGGCGATGATCGGCGACAGCAGCACGCCGAAGGCCGGATAGAGGATGCCGGCCGCGATCGGAATCCCCGCGGCATTGTAGATGAAGGCGAAGAACAGGTTTTGGCGGATGTTGCTCATGGTCGCCTGCGACAGCTTCCGCGCGCGCACGATGCCGGTGAGGTCGCCCCTGAGCAGGGTGACGCCGGCGCTCTCCATCGCCACGTCGGTGCCGGTGCCCATCGCGATGCCGACCTCGGCCGCCGCCAGCGCCGGCGCGTCGTTGACGCCGTCGCCGGCCATGGCGACGCTGCGGCCGGCCTTTTGCAGCTTGGTCACCACCGCGCTCTTCTGGTCCGGCAGCACCTCAGCCTCGACATCGGCAATGCCGAGACGGCGCGCGACGGCGTCCGCCGTGGTGCGGTTATCCCCGGTCAGCATGATCACCTTGATGCCCTCGGCCGCAAGCGCCTTCATCGCCTCCGGTGTCGAAGCCTTGACCGGATCGGCGATCGCGAACAGGCCGGCGATCGCGCCGTCGATGGCCATGTTGATGACGGTGGCGCCATCGCCGCGCAGGCGTTCGGCCTCGTCGTCGAGCGCCTTGGTCTCAATCCCGATCGACGACAGATATCTCGCATTGCCGAGCACAATGGTCTTGCCGTCGACCTTGCCGGTGGCGCCCTTGCCGGTGGGCGAGTCGAACTGCTCGACCTCGGCCAGTGTGAGCTGCTTCTCCTTTGCCGCACGCACGATGGCGTCGGCCAGCGGATGCTCGCTGGCGCGCTCGACGCTGGCCGCCAACCGAAGGATGTCGTCCGCCGCAAAGCCCGCGGCCGGGACAATCGACACCACCTTGGGCTTGCCCTCGGTCAGCGTGCCCGTCTTGTCGACCACGAGCGTGTCGATCTTCTCCATCCGCTCCAAAGCTTCGGCGTTCTTGATCAGGACGCCGGCCTGCGCGCCGCGGCCGACGCCGACCATGATCGACATCGGGGTGGCGAGCCCCAGCGCGCAGGGGCAGGCGATGATCAGCACGCTGACAGCGGCGACGAGGCCGAAGGCGAGCCGCGGCTCCGGCCCGAACCAGGCCCAGGCCGCAAAAGCGATGATGGCCACCAGGATGACCGTCGGCACGAACCAGCCGGCGACCTGGTCGGCCAGCCGCTGGATCGGCGCGCGCGAGCGCTGTGCGTCGGCAACCATCTGCACGATCTGCGACAGCAGCGTCTCCCGCCCGACCTTGTCGGCACGCATGATGAAGCTGCCGGACTGATTGAGCGTGCCGGCGATCACTTTTGCGTCGGTCTCCTTGGTGACCGGCATGGATTCGCCGGTCACGAGGGACTCGTCGAGCGAGGAGCGGCCCTCGAGAATGACGCCGTCGACCGGGACCTTCTCGCCGGGACGCACCCGCAGGCGGTCGCCGGCATGGAGTGAATCGATGTCGACCTCGTGCTCGCTGCCATCGGCCTCGACGCGGCGCGCAGTCTTTGGTGCGAGCTGCAACAGCGCCTTGATCGCGCCCGACGTCGCATCGCGGGCGCGCAGCTCCAGCACCTGGCCGAGCAGCACCAGCACCGTGATCACGGCCGCGGCCTCGAAATAGACGGCAACCGCGCCTTCGTGGCCGCGGAAGGTCGCGGGGAAAATCTGCGGAGCGACGGTGCCGATCAGGCTGTAGACATAAGCGACACCCGTGCCCATCGCGATCAGCGTGAACATGTTGAGGTTGCGCGTGACCAGCGATTGCCAGCCCCGCACGAAGAACGGCCAGCCGGCCCAGGCCACAACGGGCGTCGCGAACATGAGCTGGATCCAGTTCGACAGTGTCGGGTCGATCCAATTGTGCAGGCCGGCGAGATGGCCGCCCATTTCCAGCACCACCGGCGGCAAGGCCAGTGCACCGCCGATCCAGAACCGCCGCGTCATGTCGGCGAGCTCGGGATTGGGTCCGCTCTCCAGGCTCGCGACCTCGGGCTCCAGCGCCATGCCGCAGATCGGGCAGGTTCCCGGTCCGACCTGGCGGATCTGTGGGTGCATCGGGCAGGTGTAGATGGCGCCTGCGGGCAGCGCCGGCTCGGGCGCGTTCTCCTTGCCGAGATATTTCGCGGGATCGGCGGCGAATTTGCTGCGGCAGCCCGCCGAGCAGAAATGGAACGTCTCGCCGTGATGCTCGAAGCGATGCCTGGATGTCGCCGGATCGACCGTCATGCCACAGACGGGATCGCGGACCTTCGTTGGCGCCTGGCCATGGTCATGTGCGTGATCACCATGTCCTCCACAGCAAGACGCAGCCGCAGGCTTGGCAGCGGGCGCTGCCGCATCGGCGGAACAGCCGCATCCGGAATGAGTTTCCGCCTGATGATGATGCTCGTGTTCTGCGTCCTTCATTGCCATGCTCCGGCCTTGCAACGTATACCCTAGGGGGGTATATAGAGCGCATGCGCAAGGACATCAAGGCATCCGTCGGAAAACGTCTCGGCCGGATCGAGGGCCAGGTTCGCGGTCTCTCGAAAATGGTCGAGGACGACCGTTATTGCATCGACATCGTCACGCAGATCTCGGCAGTGCGTGCCGCATTGCGCCGGGTCGAGGAAGAGATTTTGAAAGACCACGTCGCCCATTGCGTCGAGCACGCGATCGCCAGCGGCGACAAGGCGGACCAGCGCGAGAAGATCGCGGAGCTGATGGCGGTGATCGGGCGGGCGGAGCGGTAAGCACTTCGCCATTGCGAGTGCAGCGAAGCAATCCATGCTGCCGCCGCGGAGGGATTCTGGATTGCTTCGCTGCGCTAGGAAGAAACAGGTAATGGTTTAGCGTCAGGCGGCCTCCGCGATGGGCTGGAGTTGAACGGTGAAGCCAA
>NZ_JBVVOZ010000042.1:0-53447 GCF_055807395.1 Bradyrhizobium sp. Kon10
CTGACAGGCGAAGGTCGCAGCTATAACGCGGCCAACGCCGCCTATAACGGCGTCAAGCCGGCGCATCCGTTCTCGCTCGACGGCGGCGGCTGGGGCGCGTGGGAAGTCGCCGGACGCGTGAGCCAGATCGACCTCAACGATCAGCTCGCGACCGCCAGTGGCGTCGCCGGTGGACGCCAGACCGTCTACACGCTCGCGCTCAACTGGTATGTCAACGGCAACGTCCGCTTCATGCTCGACTACCTGCATGGCAATATCTCCAAGCAGGCCTCGCCGGTCTCGACCGCCGATGTCGGTTCGAAATTCGATGCCGTGGCGATGCGCACGCAGTTCGCATTCTGATGCGATCAACCATCTGATGGAGACAAGCCATGAAGGCCGTCGGCTACAAAAAGTCGCTTCCGATCGAGGATACGAATTCGCTGATCGATTTCGAGACCGCAAAACCCGAGCCAAAGGGACGCGACATCCGTGTTGCCGTGAAGGCGATCTCGGCCAATCCGGTCGATTACAAAGTACGCAAGCGCGCCGCTCCGCCCGAAGGTGAGGTGAAGATTCTGGGCTACGACGCCGCCGGCGTGGTCGACGCCGTCGGGCCCGAGGTGACGCTGTTCAAGCCGGGCGAGGAGGTGTTCTACGCCGGCTCGATCCTGCGCCAGGGCACCAATTCCGAATTCCACCTGGTCGACGAGCGCATCGTCGGCAACAAGCCGAAGTCGCTCTCGTTCGCGCAGGCAGCCGCCCTCCCCCTGACTTCCATCACCGCGTGGGAATTGTTGTTCGATCGGCTCAGTGCGATACCCGGCAAGAGCGTCGATCCGCGCACGCTGCTGATCACCGGCGGTGCCGGGGGCGTCGGCTCGATCCTGATCCAGCTCGCCCGCCGCCTGACCGGACTGACCGTGCTCGCCACCGCGACGCGGCCGGAATCGCAAAGATGGTGCCTCGACCTCGGCGCGCATGCGGTGATCGACCACGGCAAGCCGATGAAGGAGCAGATCGAGAAGCTCAAGCTGCCGCCCGTCGCGCTGGTGGCGAGCCTCACCTTCACCGACCAGCACTACAAGGCGATCGCCGACATCATGGCGCCGCAGGGCAAGTTCGGCCTGATCGACGATCCCCCCGAATTCACCGTGAGCGTGTTCAAGGGCAAGGCGATCTCGGTGCACTGGGAATCGATGTTCACGCGCTCCTCGTTCCAGACGCCGGACATGATCGCGCAGCATCAGCTGCTGGGCGACGTCGCGGACCTCATCGACAAGGGGGTCTTGCGTACCACGCTCGACCAGACCTTCGGCACGATCAACGCGTCCAACCTCAAGCGCGCCCATGCGCTGCTCGAGAGCGGCAAGTCGCGCGGCAAGATCGTGCTGGAGGGGTGGTAGGCTTCAATGCGAGGCGGGCGGCGGCTTCGTCTCCGGCGAAAGCGTCGCCCGCTCGATAAAGCCCTTTGCGAGGGCGTGATAGATGCCCTCTTCGCAGATCAATCGAGACACGAAGTGCGCAATCAGCGCCGCCGTCATCAACGGCACCACCATGCCGTGATTGTCGGTCATCTCGGTCACGATCACGAACGCGGTGATCGGCGCCTGCACGACACCGGCAAAATAGGATACCATGCCGAGCAGCATGATCGCGCCGAGCGGTGCATCGTGAAACAGCTGCGCGACATTGCTGCCGAGGCCGGCACCGATGGCCAGCGAAGGTGAGAAGATGCCGCCGGGGATGCCGCTAATCGCGGCGAAGGTCGTCGCGAGAAATTTGAGCACGCCAAAATCCTGCGGCAGAGGCGAACCGTGCTCCAGCGACATCTTCACCTGCTCGTACCCGGTGCCATAGATGGTATCGCCGGAGACCAGGCCGCAGCCGGCAACGGCAAAGCCACAGGCCAGCGCGAACCACAGCGGGTGGGCCTTGATGGCGTGCCCAACGGAATTGGGAAGCCCCCGCGACATGGTGATGACGGTTCGGCTGAAGAGCCCGCCGAGCACACCCCCAGCCACGCCGCAGGCGGGCACCGCCAGCCAGTCGATGCCGCGGGCGAGCGACATCGCGCTGCTGCCGAAATAGGTGTAGTTGCCCATCAACGCCAACGACGTCAGGCCTGCCGCGATGACCGCGGCGATGATGAGGCTGCTGGTGCGCGTCTCGAAAGCGCGGCTCATCTCCTCGATCCCGAACACGATGCCGGCCAGCGGGGTATTGAACGCCGCGGCGACCCCAGCCGCCGCGCCGGCCAGGATCAATCCGGGTTGACGGCGCGGCGAGACGCGGCCGATCGCGAACATGACGGAGGCGCCGACCTGCACCGTGGGCCCTTCCCGCCCGACCGATGCCCCGCACAGCAGTCCAAACAGGGTGAGGATCATCTTGCCAACGGCAATGCGCATCGAGACGAGCCGCCCCCGCGCCGCCTGATCGCTCAGATGCCGCGCGGCAATGGCTTGCGGAATTCCACTGCCCTGGGCACCGGGAAACACCCGGATGGTGAGAAAGGCCGACAGCATGAAGCCGAGCGGCGTCACCAGCAGGACCGCATAGCGCGAATAGGCAAGCAGCAGCCTGAAGGCGTGCTGGGCGAGGTCGGCGAGTTGGGCCAGGGCCACGGCCGCGGCGCCAACGACAATCCCGCCCAACAGAAAAATCGCCCGCCGCTGCCAGCGGGCAGACGTGATTCTCAACCGCCGCTTGTTGCGAAGAGACCTGACCATGATCATGAGGCCGATCTTTAGCCGGTCGCAGCGCAAATGAAAGCGGCAAGCGAGCAGACCAGTCAGTCAGGAACCGCGCCCTCGACGAACATCAGCCGCCGCTCCAGAGCCGTCCGCCGCAGTTTCAGAGCCTCGGCATATTCAGCCGATGCGTACCATTCGCGCGCGCGGGCCATCGAAGGAAACTCCACAATGATGATGGTCCTGGGCGGCGGGCCGCCCTCCACCAATTCGGTGGCGCCGCCGCGCGCGAGGTAGCGGCCGCCATAGCGCGCAATGGCTTGTGCGGCGAGCGTGCGATAGGCCTGCATCGCGGCCTGGTCGCGCACCTCGACCTCGGAAATCACATAGGCCGGCATCTGCACGCCTCACGCGATCGTATTGACGATGCCGCCTTCCGCGCGAAGTGCCGCGCCGTTGGTCGCGGACGCCTGCTTGGACGCGACGTAGACCACCATATTGGCGATCTCCTCGACGCTGGCGAAGCGTTGCAGCAGCGAACTCGGCCGATGCTGCTTGACGAAATTGGCCGCGGCTTCGTCCACGGACTGGCCGTTCTGCTTGGCCAGATCCTTCACGAAGGTCGCGACGCCTTCCGACATGGTCGGACCCGGCAGCACCGAATTGACGGTGACGCCGGTGCCACCGGTGAGCTGCGCCAGGCCGCGCGCGACCGAGAGCTGTGCCGTCTTGGTCATGCCGTAATGGATCATCTCGACGGGAATGTTGAGCCCGGACTCCGAGGAGATGAAGACGATGCGGCCCCAATTGCGCTTGAGCATGCCTTTCAAATACGCCCGCGACAGCCGCACGCCGCTCATCAAATTGACCTCGAAAAAGCGGCTCCAGTCCTCGTCGGGGATGTCGAAAAAGTCCTTTGGCTCGAAGATGCCGGCATTGTTGACGAGGATGTCGACCTCCGGCAGCGCCGCGACAAGCGCCTTGCATCCGGCCGCGGTCGAGACGTCAGCGGCGATGCCGCGAACCTTGCCCCCCGCTGTTTCCAGCTTGCGCACGGCCGCATCCACCTTGTCCTGGCCGCGCCCGTTGATCACGACGCTGGCGCCCGACGCGGCAAGGCCCTTGGCAATGGCGTGGCCGATGCCGGCTGTCGAACCGGTCACGAGGGCAGTCTTTCCGGAAAGGTCGATGTTCATGCGCGATCTCCGTTGATGTCGACGGAGATATTGGGCGTTGCCAGCGTCCTGGCAATCAGCGCTCACCGATGCGTGAGGGAAGATGGATATTGTCGTCCCGGCCTTCGCCGGGACGACACCTCAGTAGCCGATGAAACAACTGCGCCGACAAAAAAAACGGCGCCCAAGGCGCCGCTTTCTCGAAACTTGATACCGACCGGCTTACGCCGCCTCGGCTTCCTTCGCCTGCACCGGACCGGAGTCCTGGCCCTTGGCGTCGACGTCGCGGTCGACGAACTCGATGACGGCCATCGGCGCGTTGTCGCCGTAGCGGAAGCCAGCCTTGATGATACGGGTGTAGCCGCCCTGGCGGTCCTTGTAGCGGGTGGCCAGCGTGTCGAACAACTTGCGGACCTGATCCTTGTCGCGCATCTCGGAGATCGCCTGGCGGCGCATGGCCAGGCCGCCCTTCTTGCCGAGGGTGACGAGCTTCTCGACGATCGGGCGCAGCTCCTTGGCCTTCGGCAGCGTGGTGACGATCTGCTCGTGCTTGATCAGCGCGGCCGCCATGTTGGCGAACATCGCCTTGCGATGCTCGGCGGTGCGATTGAGCTTCCGATGAACCTTGCCGTGACGCATGTGACTATTCCTTACGTAAAAATTGCCGCGACGGTTCGTCGGACATGTTGCTCAGGTGGGCTGCCTGCGTTCGCCCGCTAAAGCGCGATGATTTCGCGCTTTAGCCTGTGGTGAGTTCGGATCAGTAGTGATCCTCGAAGCGCTTGGCGAGCTCGTCGATGTTCTCCGGCGGCCAGCCCGGCACTTCCATGCCAAGATGCAGACCCATCTGGGCCAGCACTTCCTTGATCTCGTTCAGCGACTTGCGGCCGAAGTTCGGGGTGCGGAGCATTTCCGCTTCCGACTTCTGCACGAGGTCGCCGATGTAGACGATGTTGTCGTTCTTCAAGCAGTTGGCCGAACGCACCGACAGCTCGAGCTCGTCCACCTTCTTGAGGAAGGCCGGGTTGAAGGCGAGATCCGGGATGATCTCCTGGGCGACTTCCTTGCGTGGCTCTTCGAAGTTGACGAACACGTTGAGCTGGTCCTGGAGGATGCGTGCGGCATAGGCCACGGAATCATCAGGCGTCAGCGCGCCGTTGGTCTCGATCGTCATGGTCAGCTTGTCGTAATCGAGGATCTGGCCCTCGCGGGTGTTCTCGACCTTGTAGGAGACCTTGCGGACCGGCGAGTACAGGCTGTCGACCGGGATCAGACCGATCGGCGCGTCCTCGGGACGGTTGCGCTCGGCCGGCACGTAGCCCTTGCCGGTCGCGACCGTGAACTCCATGCGGATCTCGGCGCCCTCGTCCAGCGTGCAGATCTGCAGATCCGGATTGAGCACCACGACGTCGCCCACGGTCTGGATGTCGCCGGCGGTGACCACGCCGGGGCCGGACTTCTTCACGACCATGCGCTTGGGGCCTTCGCCCTGCATCTTGATCGCGATGTCCTTGATATTGAGCACGATGTCGGTGACGTCCTCACGGACGCCGGCGATCGAGGAGAACTCATGCAGCACGCCGTCGATATGCACCGACTGCACCGCCGCGCCCTGGAGCGAGGAGAGCAGAATGCGGCGCAGCGCATTGCCGAGCGTCTGGCCGAAGCCGCGCTCGAGCGGCTCCGCGACGATGGTCGCAAAACGGTTCGAATCGCTGCCGGGCTGGACCTGGAGCTTGTTCGGCCGAATCAGTTCTTGCCAATTTTTCTGGATCGTCACTGTTTCACCCATACAGGCCAGTCAAACTGCTGTCGCAGACACTGGCGTTGGAGAAAGGCCGCAGGTCATTCCCGCGGCTTTGCAAAAGTCATTGCGGGCGACGATGCGCCCGCAACTTCGTATCAGACGCGCCGACGCTTACGCGGACGGCAACCGTTGTGCGGGATCGTGGTCACGTCGCGGATCGAGGTGACGGTGAAGCCTGCGGCCTGGAGCGCGCGGAGCGCCGACTCACGACCCGAACCGGGACCGGCGACTTCGACTTCCAGCGTGCGCATGCCGTGCTCTTGCGCCTTCTTGGACACGTCTTCAGCTGCGACCTGCGCGGCGTACGGGGTCGACTTGCGCGAGCCCTTGAAGCCCATCGTGCCGGCGGAGGACCAGGCAATCGTGTTGCCCTGCGCGTCGGTGATGGTGATGGTCGTGTTGTTGAACGACGAGTTCACGTGCGCGACGCCGGAGGCGATGTTCTTGCGCTCACGACGACGAACGCGGGTGGCTTCCTTGCCCATAGAGTACCTTTCCTGGAGATCTCAAACGCCGCCGTAATGCCAGCGGCTACACCTGTGGATGCGAATGGTGAGCAGCGAATGGCGAATAGGGATGCTCCCTACTCGCCATTCGCCATTCCCTATTCGCGAGTTTACTTCTTCTTGCCGGCGATGGCCTTGGCCGGGCCCTTGCGCGTGCGCGCATTGGTGTGGGTACGCTGACCGCGCACCGGCAGACCGCGACGATGACGCAGGCCGCGATAGCAGCCGAGGTCCATCAGACGCTTGATGTTGATACCGACCTCACGACGCAGATCGCCCTCGACGAGGTAGTCGCGGTCGATGACTTCGCGGATCTGAAGCACTTCGGCATCGCTGAGCTGATTGACGCGACGATCCGCCGGGATCTTCACCTTCTCGATGATTTCGCCGGCAATCCTCTCGCCGATGCCATGGATGTACTGAAGCGCGATCAGCACGCGCTTGTTGGTGGGAATGTTCACGCCGGCAATACGGGCCACGGCCTTCTCTCCTGTTGCCGATCCCTCGTCAGGAATCAGGCTTTAAGTGCTTGGTTTCTCGGGCAGGTGTTCACAAACGCGAACACGACGCCCACCCCTGGTCTTCCTGGGGCCCGGCATCGTCTGAAACTATCCGACTTGGATGCGGGGCTTATTAAGGGATTCAGGGGGCTTTCGTCAACCGCTGCTAGCGCTTAGCTCGCCTTTTCGTGACCTTTTTTGCGGCCTTCTTGGCCCCTTTTTTGGCGGCCTTCTTGGCCGCCTTCTTCGCCGTCTTCCTGGTCGCCTTCACAGCCTTCTTCGCTGGCTTTTTGGTCGCTTTGGCAGGTTTTTTGGCCGTTTTCGCCGGCTTTTTGGCAGCTTTGGCCTTCGTGACCGCCTTCTTGCCGGCAGCTGCTGTGACCGAGCTCCGGGCGTGGCCTTTGGGTTCGACCGCCCCCAGCGCCAGCAACTGGCGGTGGATGGCGCGGGTCACCTCGTCGATGGCCATCATGCCATCGATGGTCGAAAGCTTCCGCCGCTCGGAATAGTAGTGAATCAGGGGTTCCGTCAGGCTGCGATAGCTGGCGAGTCGCTTGGTCAGGACTTCCGGCGTGTCGTCGACCCGGACTTCCTCGCCACGTTCCCGCATCTGCGCCACGCGGGTCTCGACGCGGTTCAACAAGGCGCTCTCGTTGACGCGAAGCTCGATCACGGCGTCGAGCTTGAGGTGCTTGTGCTTGAGCAGCTCATCCAGCGCTTCCGCCTGCGGCACGGTGCGCGGGAAGCCGTCCAGGATGAAACCATTGCGCGCGTCGGGCTGGTCGATCCGGTCGGAGATGATTCCAACCACGACGTCGTCGGGCACGAGGCCGCCGCGGGCCATGATCTCCTTGGCCTTCAGCCCGACCGGCGTACCGGCCGCCACGGCCGCGCGCAACATTTCGCCGGTCGAGAGCTGGACGATGCCATAGCGCTGCACCAGCCGCTGCGCCTGGGTCCCCTTGCCCGACCCCGGCGGCCCCAGAAGTATAATTCTCATCGGCGTACGCCCCCCGGATTGGTGAGCGATATGTCGCGCACCTGTGTTTGAAGATCAGCAACAGTGCAAACCATAATCGGCGCCACACCGCTACCCATATCATAGGGGAGCGGATGCCCGGACGCCAACAACGGCTTTGAAATCAGTGATTGAAGCGCAGTGAAAGCAGCGCTGCCGATGCGACCGAACGGTCCGTCCGCATCTCGCGGAAACCGCGCAGCTGGGCGCGGTGAATCGGCGATGTAAGTCGAAAGAGGACGCCGCGCCTCAGCGGCGGCGGCCCCGCAGCTTCGACTTCCGAATCAGCCCCTCATACTGATGCGCCAGCAGATAGCCCTGCACCTGCGCCACCGTGTCCATGGTGACGCTGACGACGATCAGCAGCGAGGTGCCGCCGAAGTAGAACGGCACCGAGGCGTAGGAGATCAGGATCTCCGGGATCAAGCAGACGATCGCGAGGTAGATCGCACCGAGCACGGTGATGCGCGACAGCACGTAGTCGATATATTCGGCGGTGCGCTCGCCTGGACGGATGCCCGGGATGAAGCCGCCGTGCTTCTTCAGGTTGTCCGCGGTCTCGGTCGGGTTGAACACGATCGCGGTGTAGAAGAACGCGAAGAACACGATCAGTGCGAGATAGAGAATCAGAAACAGCGGACGGCCGTGGCCGAGCTGCGTCGTGATCCACTGGAACCACTCCGGACCGCGGCCCGCGTTGAAATTCGCAACCGTGGTCGGCAGCAACAGCAGCGAGGATGCGAAGATCGGCGGGATGACGCCCGAGGTGTTGAGCTTGAGCGGCAGATGCGAGGACTGGCCCTCGAACATCTTGTTGCCGACCTGGCGCTTCGGATATTGGATCAGGAGCCGGCGCTGGGCGCGCTCCATGAACACGATGAAGGCGATCACGGCGACCGCCATCACGATCACGACCAGAATCAGGCCGGTCGACATCGCGCCCTGACGACCGAGCTCGAGCATGTTGGCGAGCGCCGAAGGCAGCTCGGCGACGATGCCGGACAGGATAATCAGCGAGATGCCGTTGCCGATGCCGCGCGAGGTGATCTGCTCGCCGAGCCACATCAGGAACATGGTGCCGCCGGTCAGGGTGATCGCGGTGGAGAGACGGAAGAACATGCCGGGGTCGCTGACGACGTTGCCGGCGCCTTCGAGGCCGACCGCAATACCGTAGGACTGGAACGCGGCCAGGATCACCGTGAGATAGCGGGTGTACTGGTTCAGCAGCTTGCGGCCCGACTCGCCTTCCTTCTTCAGCGCCTCGAGTTGCGGCGAGACGGTGGTCAGGAGCTGGATGATGATCGAAGCCGAGATGTACGGCATGATGTTCAAAGCGAAGATCGCCATGCGGTGGATGCCGCCGCCGGCGAACATGTTGAACATGCCGAGGATGCCGCCGGCCTGCGACTTGAACACCTGCTCCCAAATATTGGGATCAATGCCAGGCAGCGGAATGTAGGTGCCGAGCCGATAGACCAGCAACGCGCCCAGGGTGAACCAGATGCGCTTCTTCAGCTCGTCGGCCTTGGCGAACGCGCCGAAATTGAGGTTGGCTGCCAGTTGTTCCGCTGCTGAGGCCATTTTGGACTTTCTCCCGCCGCCGTTTGCGCCGTCATGCCCGCAGCCGGGCAAATCGGCAGACGCCGGACATTATCTGGTGCTCGGCTTCGATAAGTCCATCGTCCCGCATGCGTAAGGCCCGCAAGGCGCGGGCCAATGACGCAGTTGTTACGCCGCCTCGCCTTCTTCCTTGGGAGCGGCGAGGATCTTCACCGAGCCGCCGGCCTTCTCAACGGCCGCGATCGCGGTCTTCGAGGCGCCGTGCACTTCGATGTTGAGCTTGGCCTTGAGCTCGCCGCGGCCGAGCAGCCGCAGACCACCCTTGGCGCGGCGCAGCACGCCGGCCTTCACCAAAGCCTCGACGTTCACAACGCTCCCGGCGTCGACCTTCTTGGCATCGACCGCTTCCTGGAGCCGGTCGAGGTTGATCTCGACGAACTCGACGCGGAAGATGTTCGTGAAGCCGCGCTTCGGCAGACGGCGATGCATCGGCATCTGGCCGCCTTCGAAACCCTTGATGCGCACGCCCGAGCGCGCGGTCTGGCCCTTGCCACCGCGGCCAGCCTGCTTGCCCTTGCCCGAACCGATGCCACGGCCGACGCGCATACGCTTCTTGCGCGAGCCGGCGTTGTCGGCGATATCGCTGAGCTTCATCGCCCTGCTCCTTGTTTCCTGCTCATGATCTCGCCCGAAAACCGGTACCCGGCTTGCGGGATCACGCGCCTTGCTTACTTCTCGTCGACGATGCGGACGAGATGGTGAACCTTGTCGATCATGCCGCGGACGGCCGGAGTATCCGGCAGTTCGCTGACGCGGCCGATCTTGTTGAGCTTGAGCCCGATCAGCGTCGAACGCTGCGAGTGATGGCGGCGGATCGCGCTGCCGGTCTGCTCAAGCTTGATCGTCTTTGCGGCTTTGGCCATCGTGGTCTACTCCGAAAAGATTCCGTTACTCGGCAGCCACTTCGGCATCGCCGCCGATACGACGGGCCTGCAGGGTGGACACCTTGATGTTGCGGCGGGCTGCGACCGAACGCGGCGAATCCTGGTGCTTCAGCGCGTCGAAAGTCGCGCGCACCATGTTGTACGGGTTCGACGAGCCGATCGACTTCGCCACCACGTCCTGGACGCCGAGCGTCTCGAACACGGCGCGCATCGGGCCGCCGGCGATGATCCCGGTACCAGCCGGAGCAGCACGCAGATAGACCCGGCCCGCGCCATGACGGCCCGCAATGTCGTGATGCAGGGTACGGCCCTCGCGCAGCGACACGCGGGTCAAATTGCGCTTGGCGGACTCGGTGGCCTTGCGGATCGCCTCAGGCACTTCGCGCGCCTTACCGTGACCGAAGCCGGCGCGGCCCTTTTGATCGCCAATCACGACCAGCGCTGCGAAACCGAAGCGCTTGCCGCCCTTGACGACCTTGGCCACGCGGTTGATGTGGACGAGCTTGTCGACGAACTCGCTGTCGCGCTCCTCGCGCTGCTGGCGGTCACGTCCGCCGCGTTGATCGCGTCCACCACGTTGTTCGCGTTCTGCCATTTTTCCAATCCTTCAGAGGCTTGCGCCTCAATCCTCAAATTCTGTTAGAAGCTCAGCCCACTCTCACGCGCCGCGTCGGCCAGTGCCTTGACGCGCCCGTGATAGAGATAGCTGCCGCGATCGAACACGACTTCCTTGACGCCCTTCTCGGCAGCGCGCTCGGCCAGCAGCTTGCCGACCGCCTTCGCCGCATCGATGTCGGCGCCGGTCTTGCCGCCGTCGCGCATCGATTTCTCGAGCGAGGAGGCAGAGGCCAGCGTCTCGCCCTTCAGGTCGTCGATGACCTGGGCGTAGATGTGCTTCGACGAGCGGAACACGGACAGGCGCGGACGGCCGCCACCGGAGCGGCGCAACTTCAGCCGCACACTCCGCTTGCGCCGGGCATTCGTAACCTTGGCTTTCGACATGACCGGCTCCGTTACTTCTTCTTGCCTTCCTTGCGGAAGATGAATTCGCCAACATACTTCACGCCCTTGCCCTTGTAGGGCTCCGGCGGACGATAGGAGCGAATCTCGGCGGCGACCTGGCCGACACGCTGGATGTCGCTGCCCGTCACCGTGATTTCGGTCGGCTTCGGCACGGTGATCGTGATCCCTTCCGGAATCGTGTAGACCACGTCGTGGCTGTAGCCGAGCGCGAGCTGCAGGTTCTTGCCCTGCAGCGCGGCGCGGTAACCGACGCCGGTGATTTCGAGCTTCTTCTCGAAGCCCTTGGTGACGCCTTCGACCAGATTCGCGACCTGGGCGCGAGCCGTACCGTACAGCGCCCGCGCGCGGTTGGTCTCGACCCGCGGGTTCACCTTGACCTGGCCGTTGTCGAGCTTCACCTCGACGTCGTCATGGACGACGAACTGAAGCTGGCCCTTGGGCCCCTTCATCTTGACGGTCTGCCCGTCGACGGACGCGGTCACACCCGACGGCACCGCTACCGGCCTTTTGCCAACTCGTGACATGGATCAAAAATCCTTCTCAGAACACCGTGAAGAGGACTTCACCGCCCACGTTCGCTTCACGCGCACTGTGGTCGGCCATGATCCCCTTCGGCGTCGACAACACCGAAATACCGAGTCCGTTATTGACCCGCGGCAGGTTCTTCACCGAGGCGTAAACGCGACGCCCGGGCTTGGAGACCCGCTCGATCTCGCGGATGACGGGCTCGCCGTCGAAATACTTCAACTCGATCTCGATCTCGCTGCGGCCCGAGGAATGCTCGAGCGTCGCGTAGCCGCGGATGTAGCCCTCGCTCTTCAGCACTTCGAGGACGTTCTCGCGCATCTTCGAACCAGGCGTGGAGACCTTGTTCTTGGCGCGCATCTGCGCGTTGCGGATGCGGGTGATCAGATCGCTGATTGGATCGTGCGTGGACATCTAAACGACCCTCCTTACCAGCTCGACTTGACGAGGCCCGGGACCATGCCCTTGGAGCCAAGTTCGCGCAGCGCGATACGGGACAGCTTGTTCTTGCGATAGTTCGAGCGCGAACGGCCCGACAGCTCGCAACGCAGACGAATGCGCGTCGCCGACGAATTGCGCGGCATCTCGGCAAGCTTCAGGGTCGCGGCAAACCGCTCCTCCATCGGCAGCGTCTTGTCGGCGATGATCGCCTTCAACCGTTCGCGCTTCGGGGCGGCGTTCTTCGTCATCCGCTTGCGCCGGTTGTTCTTCTCGATTGAACTCTTCTTTGCCATGCTTGGCTCCTGGGTATCCGCGTTTGAGAGGCTTTAGGTCAGCGTCTCACTGCCGGAACGGGAAATTGAAAGCGGTCAACAAGGCCCTCGCCTCGTCGTCGGTCTTGGCCGTGGTGCAGACGGTGATGTCCATACCGCGGGCTTCGGTGACCTTGTCGAAGTCGATTTCGGGGAAAATGATGTGTTCCTTGATGCCGAGCGAATAGTTGCCGCGGCCGTCGAAGCTCTTCGGGTTCAGGCCGCGGAAGTCGCGGACGCGCGGCAGCGCGACCGTCACCAGGCGATCGATGAACTCGTACATACGGGCCTTGCGCAGCGTGACCTTGCAGCCGATCGGCTGGTTCTCACGCAGCTTGAAGGTCGCGATCGCGACGCGCGAATAGGTCACGATCGCCTTCTGGCCGGCGATCTGGGTCAATTCGGCAGCGGCGTTCTCGGCCTTCTTGCGGTCGTTGACGGAATCACCAACGCCCATGTTCAGCACGACCTTGTCCAGCCGCGGAACCTGCATGACGTTGTCATAACCGAACTTCTCGGTCATCTCCGTCCGGATCTTCGCGTCGTATTCCGCGCGCAGGCGCGGGGTGTAAGCGGTCTCAGCCATCGATCTCAGCTCCCGAGCTCTTGGCGATGCGAACTTTCTTGCCGTCCGCCAGAATCTTGAATCCGACGCGCGTCGGCTTTCCGTCCTTGCCGACATAGGCGACGTTGGACAATTGGATCGGCGCCTCTTTCGAGATGATGCCGCCCTCCTGGGCCTGCGTCTGCTTCTGGTGACGCTTGACCATGTTGATGCCGCGCACGAGCGCCGTGCCGGCGTCCGGACGCACCTCGAACACTTCGCCGGTGCGGCCCTTGTCGCGACCGGTCAGCACGACGACCTTGTCGCCCTTGCGGATCTTCGCAGCCATCACAGCACCTCCGGCGCGAGCGAGATGATCTTCATGTGGTTCTTGGCGCGCAGCTCGCGCGGCACGGGCCCGAAGATACGGGTGCCGACCGGCTCGGCCTGGTTGTTGATCAGGACGGCGGCGTTGCGGTCGAAGCGGATGACCGAACCGTCAGCGCGGCGGATGTCCTTGCGGACGCGCACCACGACGGCCTTCATCACGTCGCCCTTCTTCACCTTGCCACGCGGAATCGCTTCCTTGATCGAGACGACGATGATGTCGCCGATCGTGGCGTAGCGGCGCTTGGAGCCCCCGAGCACCTTGATACACATGACACGGCGTGCGCCAGAATTATCGGCCACGTCGAGGTTGGTCTGCATCTGAATCATTGATGCACCTCGTCCTCTTCTCTTTGCGCCAGCCTAGCCGGCGCTCAACATTTACCTGAAGTCAGTCGGCCAAAGCCAACAGATCAGGCGCTTTTCTTGTGTTCGCCCCGGATCACGATCCAGCGCTTCAACTTCGAAATCGGCTTCGATTCCTCGATCCACACCACATCGCCCGGCTTGAACTCGTTGCCTTCGTCGTGCGCGTGGTAGTTCTTCGAACGGCGGATCGTCTTCTTGTAGATCGGGTGCGTGAAGCGGCGGTCGACGCGCACCACGACGGTTTTGGCTGTCTTGTCGCTGACGACCACGCCTTGCAAAGTACGTTTTGGCATCTTCGTAAGCCTCTTACTTCTTCTTCGCGCGCTGCTGCGCGGCGACGGTCTTGATCCGGGCGATGTCACGACGGGCCTCGCGCAGCCGCGAGGTATTCTCGAGCTGGCCGGTGGCGCGCTGGAAGCGCAGGTTGAAGCGCTCCTTCTTCAGGTTCAGCACAGCATCATCCTGCTGGTCGGGGCTCAGCGCACGGATGTCTTCGATCTTCATCTGGGCCATGGCCATTACTCCGCAATGCGTTCGACGAAGCGCGTCTTGATCGGCAGCTTGGCGGCCGCCAGCGTCAGCGCCTCGCGCGCGGTCTGGGTGTTGACGCCGTCGATCTCGAACAGCACCCGGCCCGGCTTGACGCGCGCCACCCACAGTTCCGGCGCGCCCTTGCCGGAGCCCATGCGGACTTCGGCCGGCTTCTTCGACACCGGAACGTCGGGGAACACGCGAATCCAGACCCGGCCGGCGCGCTTCATGTGGCGGGTCAGCGCGCGGCGAGCGGCTTCGATCTGGCGCGCGGTGACGCGCTCAGGCTCGGTCGCCTTCAGGCCGAACTGGCCGAACGCCAACGTCGCACCCGAAGACGCCACGCCGTGGATACGGCCCTTATGCGCCTTCCGGAACTTCGTTTTCTTAGGTTGCATCATGGCTTCAAGCCCTCAAATTCTCTGTGCTGGCGTCAGGCCGCAGCGTTGTCACGGCGCTGCCGGCCGCCGCCACCGCCACCCGTCTCGCCTTCGGCCATTCTCTTGTCCTGGGCCATCGGATCGTGCTCGAGGATCTCGCCCTTGAAGATCCAGACCTTGACGCCGCAGGTGCCGAAGGTCGTGAACGCGGTCGCGACGCCGTAGTCGATGTCGGCGCGCAGCGTATGCAGCGGCACGCGGCCTTCGCGGTACCATTCCATGCGCGCGATTTCCGCACCGCCCAGGCGACCCGAGCAGTTGATGCGGATGCCTTCCGCGCCGAGACGCATCGCCGACTGCACGGCGCGCTTCATGGCACGGCGGAACGCGACGCGGCGCTCGAGCTGCTGCGCGATCGATTCGGCCACCAGCGTCGCATCGAGCTCCGGCTTGCGGATCTCGACGATGTTGATGACGACGTCGGACGCGGTGATGTCCGCGACCTTCTTGCGCAGCTTGTCGATGTCGGCGCCCTTTTTGCCGATCACCACGCCCGGGCGAGCCGAGTGGATGGTGACGCGGCACTTCTTGTGCGGACGCTCGATCACGATGCGGGCGACGGCCGCCTGCTTCAGCTCCTTGTGCAGGATCTCGCGGATCTTGACGTCCTCGTGCAGCAGCTTGCCGTATTCCTGCTTGCCGGCGTACCAGCGGGAATCCCAGGTCCGGTTGATGCCCAGACGCAGACCGATCGGATTGATCTTTTGACCCATCGTTTTCTCCTGCGTCCCTTAAGCCGCTGCTGCTTCGGCTTCGACCTGACGCACAATGATCGTCAGCTGCGAAAATGGTTTGTAGACACGGCCCGAGCGGCCACGGCCGCGCGGTGCAAAGCGCTTCATCACGAGACCGTTGCCGACGAAAGCCTGGGTCACGACGAGATCGTCGACGTCCAGGTCGTGGTTGTTCTCGGCATTCGCGATCGCCGACTCCAGGCACTTCTTCACGTCGACCGCGATCCGCTTGCGCGAGAACTGCAGGTCGGCGAGTGCCGCAGACGCCTTCCGGCCGCGAATGAGCTGGGCGACCAGGTTGAGCTTCTGCGGGCTCACCCGCAGCATCCGGGCGACCGCCTTGGCCTCGTTCTCGGCGAGGCTCCGTTCGCGCTTAGGTTTGCTCATCGTTTAATCCTCAAGCCTTCTTGGCTTTCTTGTCGCCCGAATGGCCATGGAAAGTACGGGTCGGCGAAAACTCGCCGAACTTGTGACCGACCATTTCCTCGTTGACCGCCACCGGCACGTGCTTCTGGCCGTTGTAGACGCCGAAGGTCAGACCGACGAACTGCGGCAGGATGGTCGAGCGACGGCTCCAGATCTTGATGACGTCGTGACGGCCGGAAGCGCGCGCGGCATCTGCCTTCTTGAGCAGAGAACCCTCGACGAACGGGCCTTTCCAGACTGAACGAACCATGTCCGGCGTTCCTTACTTCTTCCGCTTGTGGCGGCTTAGGAGAATGAATTTGTTGGTCGACTTGTTGGTGCGGGTCTTCTTGCCCTTGGTCGGCTTGCCCCACGGGGTCACCGGGTGGCGACCGCCCGAGGTACGACCTTCACCACCGCCGTGCGGATGGTCGATCGGGTTCATCGAGACGCCGCGGTTGTGCGGGCGACGGCCCATCCAACGCGTGCGGCCGGCCTTGCCGATCGAGGTATTCATGTGATCCGGGTTCGACACCGCGCCGATCGTGGCGCGGCAACGGCCGTGCACCAGGCGCTGCTCGCCCGAGTTCAGGCGGATGATCACGTAGTCCTGGTCGCGACCGACGAGCTGGGCATAGGTGCCCGCGGAACGGGCGAGCTGGCCGCCCTTCCCGATCTTGGTCTCGATGTTGTGGATGATCGTGCCGACCGGCATGTTGCCGAGCGGCATGACGTTGCCCGGCTTCACGTCGACATAGTTGCCGGCGATGATGGTGTCACCCACGGCCAGGCGCTGCGGCGCCAGGATGTAGGCCTGCACGCCGTCCTCGTATTTGATCAGCGCAATGAAGCCGGTGCGGTTCGGATCGTATTCGAGCCGCTCGACGGTCGCGGGAACGTCGATCTTGTCGCGCTTGAAGTCGACGGTCCGCAGCGTCCGCTTGTGGCCGCCGCCACGGAAACGCACGGTGATGCGGCCGGTGTTGTTGCGACCGCCCGAGGAGTGCTTGCCTTCGGTGAGCGCCTTGACCGGCTTGCCCTTGTAGAGCGCCGAACGATCGACCATGACCAGCTGGCGCTGGCCCGGCGTCGTGGGATTGAATGTCTTCAGTGCCATCGTCGTGCGACCTTACAGACCGGTGGTAACGTCGATCCGGTGGCCCTCTTCGAGGGTCACGATCGCGCGCTTGGTATTCGACTGCGAGCCGAGATTGCCGCGGAAGATCTTGGTCTTGCCCTTGCGGACCAGCGTGTTGACGCTCTTGACCTTGACGTCGAACAGCTTCTCGATCGCTTCCTTGATCTGCGGCTTGGTCGCCTTCGCGGCCACCTTGAACAGGACCTTGTTGTGCTCGGACGCCAGCGTCGCCTTTTCGGTCACGACCGGGGCGACAATCACGTCGTAATGGCGGGGCTCGATGTTCTTCGTCATTTGAAGCGCGCCTCCAGCGCATCGATGGCGGCCTTGGTCAGAACCAGCTTCCGACGGCGCAGGATGTCATAGACGTTGATGCCCTGGATCGGCAGCACATCCATGTTCGGGATGTTGCGAGCGGCAGCGGCAAAACCGTTGTTGAGCTCGGCACCGTCGATGATCAGCGCGTTGGTCAGGCCGAGGCCCGAGAAGTGACCGAGCAGCGCCTTGGTCTTGGCGGCTTCCAGCGCGGCCTTGTCGATCACCAGCAGATCGCCGTCCTTGGCCTTGGCCGACAACGCATGCTTGAGCGCAAGCACGCGGACTTTCTTCGGCAAGCCGGTGGCGTGCGAACGCACCACCGGACCGAAGGCACGGCCGCCGCCACGGAACTGCGGCACGCGGGCCGAGCCGTGACGAGCACCGCCGGTGCCCTTCTGCTTGTACATCTTCTTGCCGGTGCGCCAGATCTCGGCGCGGCCCTTGGCCTTGTGCGTGCCGGCCTGACGCTTGTTGAGCTGCCACTGCACGCAACGTGCAAGGATGTCCTGGCGCGGCTCAAGGCCGAAAATGGTGTCGGAAAGCTGGACCGAGCCGGCTTCCTTGCCCTCGAGGGTCGTGACCTTCAATTCCATCTCACGCTCCCTCTTGCTGGGCCGCAGCCTCGGCTTCGCCGCCGGCAACCTTGAACTTGCCAGGCTTCGGAGCTTCCTTCGGCAGCGGCTTCTTGACGGCATCGCGCACGCGGATCCAGCCGCCCTTGGAGCCGGGAACGGCGCCTTCGACGAGGATCAGGCCGCGCTCGACATCGGTCTGGACGACGCGAAGGTTGAGCGTGGTGATGCGATCGACACCCATGTGGCCGGGCATCTTCTTGTTCTTCCAGGTCTTGCCCGGGTCCTGACGACCACCGGTCGAACCGATCGAACGGTGCGAGACGGACACGCCGTGGGTGGCGCGCAGACCGCCGAAGTTCCAGCGCTTCATACCGCCGGCAAAACCCTTACCGACCGAGGTACCGGTGACATCGACGAACTGGCCGACGACGAAGTGGTCGGCCAGGATCTCGGCACCAACCGGGATCATGGCATCCGCGGAGACGCGGAATTCCTCGACCTGCCGCTTCGGCTCGACCTTGGCGACGGCGAACTGGCCGCGCTCTGCCTTGGGCAGATACACGGTCTTGCGGCTGCCGGCACCAAGCTGGAGCGCGACGTAGCCGTTCTTCTCTTCAGTGCGGTGGGCTACGACCTGGCAATTGCCGAGCTTCAGCACGGTCACGGGGATATGTTCGCCGGCCTCTGTAAAGACCCGCGTCATCCCGACCTTTTGTGCGATCACTCCGGAGCGCATCGGCGTGCTTCCTGTTCTTTCTGTCCGCTAGGCGCGAACGTGATCCAAAAATCTTAGAGCTTGATCTCGACGTCGACACCGGCGGCCAGGTCGAGCTTCATCAAAGCGTCGACGGTCTGAGGGGTCGGATCGACGATGTCGAGCAGGCGCTTGTGAGTGCGCATCTCGAACTGCTCGCGGCTCTTCTTGTCGACGTGCGGCGAACGGTTGACGGTGAACTTCTCGATGCGGGTGGGCAGCGGAATGGGTCCGCGAACCTGCGCGCCGGTACGTTTCGCCGTGTTCACGATCTCGCGGGTCGACGTATCGAGAATTCGATGGTCGAACGCCTTGAGACGGATACGAATATTTTGGCCGTTCATTGCCGTGTCTTTCTTAGTGAGTGGCGAGTAGCGAACAGCGAATGGATTTCATCCACTCGCCACTCGCCATTCCCTATTCGCGTGATTACTCGATGATCGAGGCGACGACGCCGGCGCCGACGGTACGGCCGCCTTCGCGGATCGCGAAGCGGAGCTTCTCTTCCATCGCGATCGGCACGATCAGGTGCACTTCCATCGCGATGTTGTCGCCTGGCATCACCATCTCGGTGCCTTCCGGCAGATGCACGACACCGGTCACGTCGGTGGTGCGGAAGTAGAACTGCGGACGGTAGTTGGTGAAGAACGGGGTGTGGCGACCGCCCTCTTCCTTGGTGAGGATGTAGGCCTCGGCCTTGAACTTGGTGTGCGGCTTGACCGAACCCGGCTTCGCCAGCACCTGGCCACGCTCGACGTCCTCGCGCTTGGTGCCGCGGAGCAGCGCACCGATGTTGTCGCCGGCCTGGCCCTGATCGAGCAGCTTGCGGAACATTTCGACGCCGGTGACGGTGGTCTTCTGGGTCGCGCGCAGACCGACGATCTCGATTTCCTCGCCGACCTTGACGATGCCGCGCTCGACACGGCCGGTCACGACGGTGCCGCGGCCCGAGATCGAGAACACGTCTTCAACCGGCATCAGGAACGGCTGATCGATCGGACGCTCCGGCTGCGGGATGTACTCGTCGACGTTCTTCATCAGCTCGAGGATGGCGTCGTGGCCGAGCTTCTTGTCCGAATCTTCGAGAGCGGCGAGCGCCGAACCCTTGATGATCGGGATCTTGTCGCCCGGGAATTCGTACTTCGAGAGCAGCTCGCGTACCTCGAGCTCGACCAGTTCGAGCAGTTCCGGATCGTCCACCATGTCGCACTTGTTGAGGAACACAACGAGCGCGGGCACGCCGACCTGGCGGGCGAGCAGGATGTGCTCGCGGGTCTGCGGCATCGGGCCGTCGGCAGCCGACACGACCAGGATCGCGCCGTCCATCTGGGCAGCGCCGGTGATCATGTTCTTCACGTAGTCGGCGTGGCCGGGGCAGTCGACGTGGGCGTAGTGGCGGTTCTTGGTCTCGTACTCGACGTGCGCGGTCGAGATGGTGATGCCACGCGCCTTCTCTTCCGGCGCCTTGTCGATCTGGTCGTACGCCGTGAACGTCGCACCGCCGGTCTCGGCGAGAATCTTGGTGATCGCCGCGGTCAGCGACGTCTTGCCATGGTCGACGTGACCGATGGTGCCGATGTTGCAGTGCGGCTTGTTACGTTCAAACTTTGCTTTGGCCATTTGACTCTCCGTTCAATCGTCAGTTCGAGACCGACGACAATCAGGCAAACTTCTTCTGGACTTCTGCCGACACGTTTGCCGGCGCTTCTGCGTAGTGATCGAATTGCATGGTGAAGGTCGCGCGCCCCTGGCTCATCGAGCGCAGGTTGTTCACGTACCCAAACATGTTCATGAGCGGCACCATCGCGTTGATGACGTTGGCGTTGCCGCGCATGTCTTGACCCTGGATCTGACCGCGCCGGGAATTCAGGTCGCCGATGACCGAGCCGGTGTAGTCTTCCGGGGTCACCACTTCGACCTTCATGATCGGCTCGAGCAGGACGGACTTGCCCTTCTGCAAGGCTTCGCGGAAGGCCGCGCGCGACGCGATTTCGAAGGCGAGCGCCGACGAGTCGACATCGTGATACTTGCCGTCGACGAGCTGCACCTTGACGTCGACCACGGGGAAGCCCGCCACGACGCCAGAGCTCAAGACGCTGTTGATGCCCTTTTCGACGCCGGGGATGTATTCCTTCGGCACCGCGCCGCCGACGATCTTCGACTCGAACTCGTAGCCTTTGCCGGGCTCGTTCGGCTCGACGATGATCGACACTTCGGCGAACTGACCGGTACCGCCGGTCTGCTTCTTGTGGGTGTACTTGACCTCGGCCTTCTTGGTCACGCGCTCGCGGAACGCCACCTGCGGTGCGCCGATGTTCGCGTCGACCTTGTAGGTGCGCCTGAGGATGTCGACCTTGATGTCGAGGTGGAGTTCGCCCATGCCCTTGAGGATGGTCTGGCCGGACTCCTGGTCGGTCGACACGCGGAAGGACGGATCCTCCGCGGCGAGCTTCGCCAGCGCCACGCCCAGCTTTTCCTGGTCCGCTTTCGACTTCGGCTCGATCGCGATCTCGATGACCGGCTCGGGGAATTCCATCTTTTCGAGGATCACCTGCTTGTCGGGATCGCACAGCGTGTCACCGGTGCGCGCTTCCTTCAGACCGGCCAGCGCGACGATGTCGCCGGCATAGGCTTCCTTGATGTCTTCGCGGTTGTTCGCATGCATCAGCAGCATGCGTCCGATGCGCTCTTTCTTCTCGCGCGTCGAGTTCACGACACCGGTGCCGCTCTGGAGCACGCCCGAGTAGATGCGGCAGAAGGTAATGGTGCCGACGAACGGATCGTCCATGATCTTGAACGCGAGCAGCGCGAGCGGCTCCTTGTCGTCGGCCTTGCGCAAGACCTCATTGCCGCGGTCGTCGGTGCCCTTGATCGCGGGCACGTCGATCGGCGACGGCAGATAGTCGACGACGGCGTCGAGCAGCGGCTGCACGCCCTTGTTCTTGAAAGCCGAGCCGCAGAGCACGGGATAGAACGCGCCGGTCAGCACCGCCTTGCGGATCAGCCGCTTCAGCGTCGCTTCGTCCGGCTCGTTGCCGTCGAGGAAAGCAGCAAGCGCATCGTCGTCGAGCTCGACGGCGGCTTCCACCATTTTCTCGCGGTATTCCTTGGCCTGCTCGACGAGATCTTCCGGAATGTCGACATAGTCGAACTTCGCACCGAGCGATTCATCGTTCCAGACAATGCCCTTCATCTTCACGAGGTCGACGAGACCCTTGAAGTTGTTCTCGGCGCCGATCGGAAGCTGGATCGCAATCGGCTTGGCGCCGAGGCGGTCGACGATGTCGGCCAGGCACTTGAAGAAGTCGGCGCCGGTCTTGTCCATCTTGTTGGCGAAGACGATCCGCGGAACCTTGTACTTGTCGCCCTGGCGCCAGACGGTCTCGGTCTGGGGCTCCACGCCCTGGTTCGAGTCGAGCACGCAGACGGCGCCGTCGAGTACGCGCAGCGAACGCTCGACTTCGATGGTGAAGTCGACGTGGCCCGGGGTATCGATGATGTTCAGTCGCTTGCCGGCCCAGAACGCAGTGGTCGCAGCCGAGGTGATCGTGATGCCCCGCTCCTGCTCCTGCTCCATCCAATCCATCGTCGCGGCACCTTCGTGCACTTCGCCGATCTTGTGGCTCTTGCCGGTGTAATAGAGGATGCGCTCGGTCGTCGTGGTCTTGCCGGCGTCGATATGCGCCATGATACCGAAGTTGCGGTAGTCCTCGATGGCATGTTGGCGGGGCATAGGCGTTCCTTGCGAGTCCGAGTGTGTCGCCGTTACCAGCGATAGTGCGAGAAGGCGCGGTTGGCTTCCGCCATCCGGTGCACGTCTTCGCGCTTCTTGACGGCGTTACCGCGGCTGTTCGATGCGTCGAGAAGCTCCGCCGAAAGCCGTTCGGTCATCGTCTTCTCGTTCCGCTCGCGCGCAGCCGAAATCAGCCACCGAATGCCCAGCGCCTGACGGCGCACCGAACGAACCTCGACCGGAACCTGGTAGGTCGCGCCACCGACGCGGCGGGAGCGCACTTCGATCGTCGGCATGACGTTCTCGAGTGCCTGCTCGAACACGCCGAGCGGGTTCTGCTTGGTCTTGGATTCGATGAGGCCGAGCGCACCGTAGACGATGCCTTCGGCAACCGACTTCTTGCCGGCGTACATCACCGAGTTCATGAACTTCGTAATGATGATGTTCCCGAACTTCGGATCCGGCAGAACTTCGCGCTTTTCCGCTGAGTGACGACGAGACATGGATCTGGTTCCCGCTTACTTCGGACGCTTGGCGCCGTACTTCGAACGACGCTGCTTACGGTTCTTGACGCCCTGGGTATCCAGAACGCCGCGGAGGATGTGGTAGCGCACGCCGGGCAAATCCTTGACGCGACCGCCGCGGATCATGACCACGGAGTGCTCCTGGAGGTTATGGCCCTCGCCCGGGATGTAGCCGATCACCTCGAAGCCGTTGGTCAGGCGCACCTTGGCGACCTTACGAAGCGCCGAGTTCGGCTTCTTCGGGGTCGTGGTGTAGACGCGCGTGCAAACGCCGCGCTTTTGCGGCGACTGCTGCAGCGCTGGCACCTTCTTGCGCGACTTCTGCACTTCCCGCGGTTGTGCGATCAGCTGGTTGATCGTCGGCATTCTGGCCTTCACCCTTTTTCTGCCGCGGCCCGTCACCGGGTCCGCAAATTCTTCTCAAGCTACCCGCCCGACGAGGCCGCCATGCACGGAACAACCGCACAAAGCGAAATCGCGCCAACCACTCATCACTGAGCGGAAAGCGCTTCGACGCCACAGAGGACCGCGATTCTTGAGCTGATCAGCGAAATGCCGCAGCCCACGCACCGAGGTCATGCATCCGAGTTCGATCTCAAGAGAACATGCTCAAGAGAACTAAAACGCCTGGCATTGCCTAGCTATGATCGACAGCGTTTGAGCGGCATTCGTCGAGGTTGGTGCCTGCCAGGCGACCCCGAGGGGGTCAGGCAGGTGCTCCGTACCGACGCTGGCGATGCTCACCGCCTGTCGTTAAGTGATGCGCTTTCTATAAGTCGGAATCAGTCGAGTCAAGGTGAAACCACAGTCAGGAGCGCAGCTTGCGCCGGAGCGACACCGCGTTTGGCGCCCCTCCCCGCACACCCTACCGACATAGTGAGCCGCGGCCTCTTCACCAGCCCAGATGCACATTATACCCGGATGAAATATACTTTTATAACCGCTACTAAGGCTTTTTTTCCTCTTCGAGCGTCAATCTACCCGTTCGGCAGAGATTTGCGTCATGCGGTACACCGACATTGCGATCATCGGCGGAGGGCTCGCCGGCTCGACGGCCGCTGCAATGCTCGGCCGCGCCGGTATTTCGACGGTGCTGATTGATCCGCATGCCACCTATCCGGCCGATTTTCGCGTCGAAAAACTCAGCGGTCACACCCAAATCGAGCGATTCGCACGCACTGGAATTGCCGAGTCAGTGCTGCGCCACGCGACTTTTGCCGGCGAGAACTGGATCGCGCGATTCGGTCGCCTGCTCGACAAGGCGCCGAGCCGGCAGTTCAACATTCTCTACGATTGCCTGGTCAACGTCATCCGCGACGAGATCCCCGAGAACGTCGAGCGCGTCTGGGCCAAGGCGGTGTCGATCGAAACAAGCCCGGAGCGGCAGAGAATCACCCTTGCCAACGACGCGACGATCTCCGCCCGCCTGGTCGTGCTCGCGAACGGATTGAACGTCGGCCTGCGCCACCAGCTCGGCATCACGCGAAACATCGTCAGCGCCTGCCATTCGATCTCGATCGGGTTCGACATCGTGCCAACGGAGCGGACCTCGTTCGATTTCCCGGCGCTGACCTATTTCTCGGAGCGGCCGAGCGACCGCATCCCCTACATCTCGCTGTTTCCGATCGGCAAGCGGATGCGCGCCAATTTGTTCGTCTACCGCGGCTTCGACGATCCTTGGCTGCGCGAGCTGCGCCGGGCGCCGGCTGCGACACTGGATGCCGCCCTGCCGCGGCTCAAGCGTATCACCGGCCCGTTCGACATCGCCGGCGAGATCAGGATCCGCCCGGTTGATCTCTATGTGAATGACGCCAGCCATCAGCCTGGCCTGGTGCTGGTGGGTGATGCCTTCTCGACCTCCTGCCCGGTCGCCGGCACCGGCTGCGACAAGGTGTTCACCGACGTCGAACGGCTTTGCAGCGTCTACATTCCGCAGTGGTTGGCCTCCGACGGGATGGACGCGGACAAGATCGCCACCTTTTATGCCGATCCGCTCAAGCGGGCCTGCGATGAATGGTCGGTGGCAAAGGCGTTCGACTTCCGCTCGGTTTCGATCGCGACCAGCCCCTACTGGATGGCGCAGCGCTGGGCGCGCTTCTTTGCGTGGTCGGCCCAGGGATTTTTGCGGCGGCTTGGCGGCGTGATCCATCTGGAGCCGAACTTCCTCGGTCACTCCTCCTCGTCCTCGTCCTCGTCCTCATCATCCTCGTCGAGATCGTCGTCACTGTCGTCCTCGGCGTGAGCCGGAGCGCCGTGCGGCTGATGGGTCTGGTCGTCCCACAGCTTGCGATAAGTGCCGTTCTTGCAGAGCAGCTCGGCGTGCGAGCCGCGCTCGATCGCCCGGCCCCCTGAAATCACGATGATCTCGTCCATCTCCACCACCGAGGTCAGGCGGTGGGTCGACCAGATCATGGTGCGCCCCTTCGCAACCTTCAGCAGCGTGCGGTTGATCGCCGCTTCCGTGGTCTGGTCCAGCGCCGAGGTCGCTTCATCGAGCAGCAGCACGGACGGATTGCGGATAATCGCGCGTGCGATCGCGATGCGCTGGCGCTGGCCGCCCGACAGGGTATCGCCGCGCTCGCCCACCGACGTGTCGTAGCGCTGCGGCAGGCTCACGATGTAGCGGTGGATCTCGGCCTTCCTGGCCGCCTCCTCCACCTCCTCGTCGGTCGCGCCCTCCTTGCCGAGGCGGATGTTCTCGCGGATCGACATGTTGAACAGCATGTTCTCCTGGAACACGACGGCCATGCTCCGGCGCAGCGATTCCAGCGTCACCTTGCGGACATCGACACCGTCGATGGTGAGGCGCCCTTCGTCCGGCACATAGAGGCGCAGGATCAGATTGAGCAGCGTGCTCTTGCCGGAGCCGCTGGGGCCCACGATGGCGATTCGTTTGCCGACGTCGAGCTTGAGGCTGAGATTGTCCAGCACCGGCGTCTGGCTGCCTTCGTACTGGAAGGTCACACGGTCGAAGGTGATGTCGTGGCTGATGCGCGGCAGATCGGGCGCGCCGGGACGATCGGCGCCGCGCGTCGGCTCGTCCAGGAGTTCCAGGATGTGGCGGACGGCCGCGGCCGAGGAGATCGAGACCGGGATGAAGTGCATCACGTGGGCGATGTTGTAGGACACCTCCCAGAATGCGCTCTCGAAGGTCACGAAGGTGCCGATGGTGATCTGGCCCTTGGTCGCGAGATAGGCACCGATCGCGAGCACGACGAGGTGCAAAAGCAGCACCGAGATGGTGACGGTGCGCTCCACCATGGTCGACAGGAACGCCGCCGACGCCATCCTGTTGCGGGTCGCATCGTTGCGGAAAGTGAAGAAGCCGAACATCCTGCGTTGCAGGCTGAACGCCTTGATCACGGCCTGTGCCGCCACGTTCTCCTGCACCATGCCGAGCAGCGCGGATTCATTGAGCTTCTGCTCGTAGTTGGCCTGCACCGCATGCGGCGTGAGCATGCGGGGGCCGATCAGCGTGATCGGAAACACCAGCAGCGCGACCAACGCGAGCTGCCAGTTGAGGAAGAACATCAGGATGATGCCTGCAATCAACTCCAGGAGCGGCAACGCCGCGCTGTTGGCGAAGCTCTTGACAGAGCCCTCGAAGGCGGCGAGGTCGACGGAAAAGCGCGACAGAATCTCGCCGCGCTTGGTACGGCCGAAATAGGCCGCCGGCAGGTCCTGGACGTGCTCGAACAGCCGCTTGCGGACGTCGGAGATGACGCAGGCGGCTAGCCGCGCGTCCCAGCGCTCGTACCAGACCGCCACGATCGAGGTGAAGATCCCCGCGACCGCGAGCACGCCGAGGATCTTGTAGAGCGCCTGGAAATCCTCCTCGCCGAGCGCGTCGTCGATCAGGAATTTCAGGCTGAGCGGCATGATGACGTTGAACAGCGTCTCGATCAGTACGCCGAACGCCACGTACGCCAATATCCGCTTGTAATTGGCGAGATGGGGTTTGACGAAACCCCAGATGGTCGCGAGCGCGCCGGCGGCTTCGCGGGCGGTGAAGACGACGAGGTCTTCGTCCTCATCCTCGTCGTCGAGCTCCAGCTCGTCGTCCTCGTCTTCGTCG
The DNA here is from genome assembly GCF_055807395.1 of Bradyrhizobium sp. Kon10. Classification (NCBI taxonomy): domain Bacteria; kingdom Pseudomonadati; phylum Pseudomonadota; class Alphaproteobacteria; order Hyphomicrobiales; family Nitrobacteraceae; genus Bradyrhizobium; species Bradyrhizobium sp. Kon10. The sequence goes on from NZ_JBVVOZ010000042.1 coordinate 27,010, forward strand.
TCCTCTTCAAGGTCGGGGCTTTCGACCGCGGCGATCTTCTGTTCCAGCTCTGCCGCCTCTTGCGCGGCGAGCTTCTGTTTGTCGGGAGAGAGAGGCCTGGACGCCATGAAACCAACCGATGCTGACGGCCGGCATGACCGCAGAGAAAAGGAGAGAAATAGCGGAAAGCCGCTACTGCACCGATTCTATGCGATCAGGGTGAATTCGGCAAAGCAATTGGACGATCTCATCCGATCTCAAACGGCTAGTCTTCGTCCTCGATCTTGTCGAAGAAGGAATAGCGCAAGCTGTCGGCGTCGGCATACCACTGGCCGGGGCCCTTGTTGGCGGCAAGCGTCGCCTCCCAGAGCGCGTCGGTGCAGTCCTTGCGGTGCATCGCAAGGTCGAAGCCGTTGCCGAAGAACAGCTCGGACCATTCCCACCAGGTGCCGAGCTTCTTGACGCCGCGCAACAGGTCGTAGCGGTCGATCAGCGCCGGTGCCATGTCGGAGGTGATCGAGCCGAATACGAGGCCGGTCTTGACCACGCGGTTCAGCTCGCGGATCGCACGGACCACCTGCTTCGGGGAAATATGACAGAGGCTGGTCTCGAACACGAAGTCGAACGCACCGTCCTTGAACGGCATGTCGGTGATCGAGCCGAGCTTGTTGTACTTCTTCAGCTCCTTCGGCGTTTTGGCGTGGATGGCGCGGTTGTTCTCGATACCGAAGGCATCGAACCCGCGTTCGCGGAGCGCGCTGACCAGCTCGCCGCTCGCCGAGCCCGCGACCAGCAGCTTGGCACCCTGCGCCTTGCCCCAGACGATGCCGATCAGCTTCGTCAAATAGTCGGGATCGGTGAAGCGCTGCCACGCTTCGCTGTAAGGTCCCTGGCCGCGATAGTTCTCGAAATAGTCGCGGTCGATCTTGTCCGACAGCGGCTTGGCGTCCTGGCTGCGCACGCGGCGCAGGCGCATCATCTCGGTCAGGATGATGTCGGTCGCCGCATCCGAGGAGTCGAGCAGACCGTTCAGTGTCGAATCGAACAGATAGTCGCCGACCACCACGATGCCGGGATGTTCCTTCGGCTCGGGCCGGTGATTGGTCATGACGTCGCGCACGGGCAGGCCGCCCGGTATAGCGTTCACCGAGGACAGCCAGCGATGGATCTTGCCTTCCATGAAATGCGCGCGCGCATTCCCGAGGGAAGCCGGCAGCGATTTCAGCGCGGCGTCGATCAGCTCCTGGTCAGACAAATTGGCGAAGGCGAGCGCATCGGAACCGGGAATCAGCCAGTTCAGCACGCCGTGCTTGCCGACGTCGTGGCGCGCGCCTTCGTTGTAGACGCAGCAGCCGCCAAACGCTTCCGACATGAACCAGGCGCCGGAAATCCTGTCGCCCCAGAATGGGGAATCGAACAGGATCGAGACGCGCAAATAATGCGCCGGCCGGTCGAAATAGGAGACGTGCTTGACCATCGACTTGCGAAGCTGCTCGCCCTCCCAGCCCATGGTCGCGAGCCATGAATGCGGCAGGCAGACCAGCACGAGATCGAAGTCGCGCGTCTCCGGTCCCTTGCCGTTCATCATCTTGAGCTGATAGCGCCCGGTCGGCGCCTTGCCGACGGCGAGCACACGGTGATTGAGCTGGATGTCGGCATCGACCTCCGACTGGAGGCACTCGATGATCTGCTCGTTGCCGTTCTGGATGGAGTAGAGGCCGATATAGCCGTCGACATCCATCAAATAGTTCTTGAGCGCGTTGAGCCCGTTGGTGTTGTGGCTCTCGGTGGCGATATCGGAGCGCGCCATCACCTTGAAAAATCGTTTTGCGGTCTCGTCCTCGACCTCCTCGTCGAGCACTTGCTCGGCCGTCTTGTAGGCCCAGGGGTTCTCGTTGTCGTGCGCGCCGACGCCTTCGTAGTACTCGATCGGCGACATCTTCTCGGCACAACGTTGGCGGAACGCCTCGATTGCGGCCGCAGTCTTCGCGCCGTATTTGCGGCGCATGCCGGCGACGTCGTTGACGAGCTCGCCGCCGAACTGCACCTGCTCGGCGTCCATCGGAATGGTTTGCAAGCCAAAATGCTGGATCAGCTCGCGCAACGGGTCGGGCCCGGTCATCGAGTAGTCGTAGATCTCCGCAACGCCCGCCTCGTACATTGCGGGTGCGGAATCGAATTTGCGCGTGACGATCTTGCCGCCGAGCCGGTCGGAGGCCTCATAGATCGTGATGCGGCAGAGGTCGCCGAGCTTACGCTTCAGATACCAGGCGCTCATCAGCCCGCCGGGGCCGCCGCCTACGATTGCGAGATCAAGCATGTCAGTTCCGTGGTCTCCGGCCCTGCCCCCCGCGGGACCACCGGTCTAAGCTCCCTTAGCAGAAGCGCTTTTGCGCCTGAAGGAAAGATGAACAAAGGTTTGCACCGCAACGCAACAGGCAAACAAAGCAGCAAAAAGGCCGGCTTGCGCCGGCCTTTTCATTGTCCTCGGTATTCTTACGGATGAACCATTATTCCGCGGGCGGCAGCGCCATCGGCTCCACTTCCGGCGCCGGCGGCACGACCGCCGCCTGCTTCTCGCGCTCGTCGAGGATCATCTTGTCGCGCTTGACGGCGACTTCGCGGATCTTGGCCATCGAGGCGCCGGTGCCTGCCGGGATCAGCCGGCCGACAATGACGTTCTCCTTGAGACCTTCGAGCGGGTCGACCTTGCCATTGACCGCCGCTTCCGTGAGGACGCGGGTGGTCTCCTGGAACGAAGCCGCCGAGAAGAACGAGCGGGTCTGGAGGCTCGCCTTGGTGATGCCGAGCAGAACCGGCGTACCCGTAGCGATCTTCTTGCCTTCTTCCCTGGTCTTCTCGTTGATCTGGTCGAATTCGATCTTGTCGATCTGTTCGCCCGAGATCATGTCGGTGTCGCCCTGGTCGGTGACTTCCACCTTCTGGAGCATCTGACGGACAATCACCTCGATGTGCTTGTCGTTGATGAGCACGCCCTGGAGCCGGTAGACCTCCTGGATTTCGTTGACCAGATAGGCCGCGAGCTCCTCGATGCCCTTGACCGCCAGGATGTCGTGCGGTGCCGGGTTGCCTTCCACGATGAAGTCGCCCTTTTCGACGACGTCGCCGTCCTGAAGGTGGATGTGCTTGCCCTTCGGGATCAGGTACTCGCGCGCCTCGTCGGTCTTGTCCATCGGCTCGATCGAGATGCGACGCTTGTTCTTGTAGTCGCGTCCGAACCGGATGGTGCCCGCGATCTCGGCGATGATCGCCGCATCCTTCGGACGCCGTGCCTCGAACAGTTCCGCCACCCGCGGCAGACCGCCGGTGATGTCACGCGTCTTGGCGCTTTCGGTCGAGACACGGGCGAGGATGTCGCCTGCCTGGACCTTGGCTCCGACGTCGACCGACAGAATGCCGTCGACCGACAGCATGTAGCGGGCATCGCCGCCACGGGCGAGCTTGAGGACCTTGCCGTCCTTGCCCTTGACCACGATAGCCGGACGCAAATCCGCGCCGCCGCGCTGCGAGCGCCAGTCGATGACCACGCGCTTGGCGATACCGGTGGCTTCGTCCAGCGTTTCCGTGATCGACTGCCCCTCGACCAGATCCTCGAAGCCGATGGTGCCCTCCACTTCCGTGAGCAACGGACGGCTGTAGGGATCCCACTCGGCGATGCGCTGGCCGCGCTTGACCGTGTCGCCTTCGTCGACATGCAGGCGCGAACCGTACTGAATACGGTGCGTCGCACGCTCCGTGCCGTCGGCATCGACGATCGCGACCACCATGTTGCGCACCATCGCAACCAGATGGCCTTCGCTGTTGCGGGCGATGGCCTTGTTCCTAATCACGATCTTGCCGTCGAAGTTGGATTCGACGAACGATTGCTCGTTGAGCTGCGCCGCACCACCGATGTGGAAGGTGCGCATGGTGAGCTGGGTACCCGGCTCGCCGATCGACTGCGCCGCGATGACGCCGACCGCTTCACCGTGGTTGACCGGCGTGCCGCGAGCGAGATCGCGGCCGTAGCACTTGCCGCAGATGCCGTTGACGAGCTCGCAAGTCAGCGCCGAGCGGATCTTCACCTCCTGGACGCCGCCCTGGTGGATGGCATCCAGATGGCTCTCTTCCATCAGCGTACCGCGCTTGATGATCACCTTGCCCGAGCTGTCACGCACGTCTTCGCAGGCCGTGCGTCCGAGGATGCGCGAGCCGAGCGAAGCGACCACGGTGCCGGCATCGACGATGGCGCGCATCTTGATGCCGAGCTTGGTGCCGCAATCGTCCTGCGTGATAATGCAGTCCTGCGCCACGTCGACGAGACGCCGCGTCAGGTAGCCGGAGTTCGCGGTCTTCAACGCGGTGTCCGCGAGGCCCTTGCGGGCGCCGTGGGTCGAGTTGAAGTACTCGAGCACCGAGAGGCCTTCCTTGAAGTTCGAGATGATCGGCGTCTCGATGATCTCGCCCGACGGCTTGGCCATCAGGCCGCGCATGCCGGCGAGCTGGCGCATCTGCGCCGGCGAACCGCGCGCACCGGAGTGCGCCATCATGTAGATCGAGTTGATGTCGGCATCCGCTCCGCTTGCCGTCTTCTTGGTGGAGGAGATCTCCTTCATCATCGCCTTGGCGATTTCCTCGGTCGCCTTCGACCAGGCGTCGACAACCTTGTTGTACTTCTCGCCGTGGGTGATCAGACCGTCGTTGTACTGCTGCTCGAAATCCTTCGCCAGCGTACGGGTGGTATCGACGATCTTCCACTTCGAGTGCGGCACGACCATGTCGTCCTTGCCGAACGAGATGCCGGCTTTGAACGCGTTGTAGAAGCCGAGCGCCATGATGCGGTCGCAGAAGATCACCGTCTCCTTCTGACCGCAGTGGCGATAGACCTGGTCGATCACGCCGGAGATTTCGCGCTTGGTCATCAGCTTGTTGATGATCTCGTACGAAATTCTCGGGTTCTTCGGCAGCAGATTGCCGAGCATGACGCGACCTGCGGTGGTCTCGATCCAGCGCGTCGAGACCTTGCCGGTCTCGTCCATGCCCTGCCACCGATACTTGATCTTGGTGTGGAGGTGGATGACCTTCGCGTGCAGGGCATGCTCGAGCTCGGCCATGTCGCCGAACCGCTTGCCCTCGCCGGGCAGGCCTTCACGCATCACCGAGACGTAATACAGACCAAGCACGATGTCCTGCGACGGCACGATGATCGGCTGACCGTTGGCCGGATGCAGGATGTTGTTGGTCGACATCATCAGGACGCGCGCTTCCAGCTGCGCTTCGAGCGACAGCGGAACGTGCACGGCCATCTGGTCGCCGTCGAAGTCGGCGTTGAACGCGGCGCAGACCAGCGGATGAAGCTGGATCGCCTTGCCCTCGATCAGCACCGGCTCGAACGCCTGGATGCCGAGGCGATGCAGCGTCGGGGCGCGGTTCAGGAGCACCGGATGCTCGCGGATCACCTCGTCCAGGATGTCCCAGACCTCGGGCCGTTCCTTTTCGACCAGCTTCTTCGCCTGCTTCACCGTGGTGGACAGGCCCTTGGCGTCAAGCCGCGAATAGATGAACGGCTTGAACAGCTCGAGCGCCATCTTCTTCGGCAGGCCGCACTGATGCAGGCGCAGCTCGGGACCGACCACGATCACCGAACGGCCCGAATAGTCGACGCGCTTGCCGAGCAGGTTCTGGCGGAAGCGGCCCTGCTTGCCCTTGAGCATGTCGGCGAGCGACTTCAGCGGACGCTTGTTGGCGCCGGTGATGACGCGGCCACGGCGGCCGTTGTCGAACAGTGCGTCGACGGCCTCCTGAAGCATGCGCTTCTCGTTGCGGATGATGATGTCCGGCGCGCGCAGCTCCATCAGCCGCTTCAGGCGGTTGTTGCGGTTGATGACGCGGCGGTAGAGGTCGTTGAGATCCGACGTCGCGAAGCGGCCGCCGTCCAGCGGCACCAGCGGACGCAGATCCGGCGGGATCACCGGGACCACGGTCAGGATCATCCATTCCGGCTTGTTGCCGGAATGGCGGAACGCCTCGACGATCTTCAGGCGCTTGGCGAGTTTCTTGTGCTTGATGTCGGAGTCGGTCTCCTGCATCTCCGCGCGCAAGCTCAATTCGAGCTTCTCGAGGTCCATGCCCTTGAGCAGCTCGCGGATCGCTTCCGCGCCGATCATGGCGGTGAAGGAATCCTGGCCGTACTCGTCCTGCGCCTTCAGATACTCGTCTTCCGACAAGAGCTGACGGTCCTTGAGCGCGGTAAGGCCCGGCTCCAGCACGACGTAATATTCGAAATAAAGGATCCGCTCGAGATCCTTCAGCGTCATGTCCAGCAGCAGGCCGATGCGCGAGGGCAGCGACTTCAGGAACCAGATATGGGCAACGGGCGCCGCGAGCTCGATATGGCCCATGCGCTCGCGCCGGACGCGCGACAGCGTGACCTCGACCGAGCACTTCTCGCAGATGATGCCCTTGTACTTCATGCGCTTGTACTTGCCGCACAAGCACTCGTAATCCTTGATCGGCCCGAAGATGCGCGCGCAGAACAGGCCGTCGCGCTCGGGCTTGAAGGTACGGTAGTTGATGGTCTCCGGCTTCTTGATCTCGCCGTACGACCAGGACAGAATCTTCTCGGGGCTCGCGATCGAAATCCGGATCTGGTCGAAGACCTGAGCCGGCGTCGTCGGGTTAAAGAGATTCATAATTTCTTGGTTCATCGTCTTCTCCTCGCGTGCCGGTCGCCTCCGGCAGCAAATTCGAAAATCACTATGCGGGGCGCCCTGCCCTCAAGGCCTTGGGAGGGGCGCCGATGCCCGGCCGAGGCGGCCGGGCATGATAGATCGCGTTACTCGGCCGCTTCCGCCGTCCCCGGCCCGACCTTGGAATTGTGCAGGTCGACATTGAGGCCGAGCGAGCGCATTTCCTTGACCAGCACGTTGAACGATTCCGGAATACCGGCCTCGAAGGTGTCGTCGCCACGCACGATCGCCTCGTACACCTTGGTACGGCCGGCGACGTCGTCCGACTTCACGGTCAGCATCTCCTGGAGCGTGTAGGCCGCGCCGTAAGCTTCGAGCGCCCACACTTCCATTTCGCCGAAGCGCTGGCCGCCGAACTGCGCCTTGCCGCCCAGCGGCTGCTGGGTGACGAGCGAGTACGGACCGATCGAACGCGCGTGGATCTTGTCGTCGACGAGATGGTGCAGCTTGAGCATGTAGATGTAGCCCACCGTCACCTTGCGATCGAAGGCATCGCCGGTGCGGCCGTCATAGACGGTCGACTGGCCCGATGCGTCGAGACCCGCGAGCTTGAGCATCTCCTCGATGTCGGCTTCCTTGGCGCCGTCGAACACCGGCGTCGCGATCGGCACGCCGTGGCTCAGATTGCGGCCGAGCTCGATCAGTTCGCCGTCGTTGAGCGACTTGATCGTCTCGTCCTCGCCGTAGACCTTCTTCAAGGTTTCCTTCAGCGGCCTGATGTCCTGCTTCGCCAGATACGCATCGACGGTCTGGCCGATGCGCTTGCCGAGGCCGGCGCAAGCCCAGCCGAGATGCGTCTCGAGGATCTGCCCGACGTTCATGCGCGAAGGCACGCCCAGCGGATTGAGCACGATGTCGGCATGCGTACCGTCCTCCAGGAACGGCATGTCCTCGATCGGCACGATCTTCGACACCACACCCTTGTTGCCGTGGCGGCCGGCCATCTTGTCGCCGGGCTGGATCTTGCGCTTCACCGCGACGAAGACCTTGACCATCTTCATCACGCCGGGCGGCAATTCGTCACCGCGCTGAAGCTTCTCGACCTTGTCGAGGAAGCGCTGCTCGAGCCCCTTCTTCGATTCGTCGTACTGCTTCCGCATGGCCTCGATCTCGGCCATCAGCTTGTCGTTCGGCGAAGCGAACAGCCACCACTGCGACTTCGGGTACTCCTCGAGCACCGCACGGGTGATCTTGGTGTCCTTCTTGAAGCCCTTCGGACCGGCGATGCCCTGCCGTCCCTCGAGCAGCTCGGCAAGACGGTTATAGACGTTGCGGTCCAGGATCGCCTGCTCGTCGTCGCGGTCCTTGGCCAGACGCTCGATCTCTTCCCGCTCGATCGCCAGCGCACGCTCGTCCTTGTCGACGCCGTGACGGTTGAACACGCGCACTTCGACGATGGTGCCCTGCACGCCCGGGGGAACGCGCAGCGAGGTGTCGCGAACGTCGGAGGCCTTTTCGCCGAAGATGGCGCGCAGAAGCTTTTCTTCCGGCGTCATCGGGCTTTCGCCCTTCGGCGTGATCTTGCCGACCAGGATGTCGCCGGCGCGGACTTCCGCGCCGATGTAGACGATACCGGCTTCGTCGAGGTTCTTCAGCGCTTCTTCCGATACGTTCGGAATGTCGCGGGTGATTTCCTCGGGCCCGAGCTTGGTGTCGCGGGCCATCACCTCGAATTCTTCGATATGAATCGAGGTGAACACGTCTTCCTTCACAATCCGCTCGGAGAGCAAGATCGAGTCTTCGAAGTTGTAGCCGTTCCACGGCATGAACGCGACCAGCACGTTGCGGCCGAGCGCGAGCTCACCGAGATCGGTCGACGGACCGTCGGCGATGATGTCGCCCTTCTTGACCATGTCGCCGACCTTCACCAGCGGACGCTGGTTGATGCAGGTCGACTGGTTGGAGCGCTGGTACTTCATCAGCCGGTAGATATCGACGCCCGACTTGGTCGGATCGAGATCTTCGGTCGCACGGATGACGACGCGGGTCGCGTCGATCTGGTCGATCACGCCCGAACGGCGCGCCGCGATCGCAGCACCCGAGTCACGCGCAACGACACCTTCCATGCCGGTGCCGACGAACGGCGCTTCGGCGCGAACCAGCGGCACCGCCTGGCGCTGCATGTTCGAGCCCATCAGCGCGCGGTTGGCGTCGTCGTTCTCGAGGAACGGGATCAGCGCCGCGGCGACCGAAACGAGCTGCTTCGGCGACACGTCCATGTAGTCGACCTTGTCCGGCGTCACCGGCAAGACTTCGCCGGCGTGACGGCAGACCACGAGGTCTTCGGTGAAGCGGCCCTTCGCGTCGAGCGGCACGTTGGCCTGCGCGACCGTGTAGCGGCCCTCCTCCATCGCCGAGAGGTACACGACCTCGTCGGTGACGCGGCCGTCCTTGACCTTGCGGTAAGGCGTCTCGACGAAGCCGTACTTGTTGACGCGCGCGAAGGTGGCGAGCGAGTTGATCAGACCGATGTTCGGGCCTTCCGGCGTCTCGATCGGGCAGATACGGCCGTAATGCGTCGGATGCACGTCGCGCACCTCGAAGCCGGCGCGCTCGCGGGTCAGACCGCCCGGTCCAAGCGCCGAGAGACGACGCTTGTGGGTGATCTCCGACAGCGGGTTGGTCTGGTCCATGAACTGCGAGAGCTGCGAGGAGCCGAAGAACTCGCGCACGGCGGCAGCCGCCGGCTTCGCGTTGATCAGGTCCTGCGGCATGACCGTGTCGATGTCGACCGAGGACATGCGCTCCTTGATCGCGCGCTCCATACGCAGGAGGCCGATGCGGTACTGGTTCTCCATGAGCTCGCCGACCGAACGCACACGGCGGTTGCCAAGGTGGTCGATGTCGTCGATCTCGCCCTTGCCGTCGCGCAGATCCACCAGCGTCTTGATGACGGAGAGGATGTCTTCCTTGCGCAGCGTGCGCTGGGTGTCGGGCGCATCGAGGTCGAGACGCATGTTCATCTTGACGCGGCCGACCGCGGACAGGTCGTAGCGCTCGGCGTCGAAGAACAGCGACTGGAACATCGCCTGTGCCGAATCCAGCGTCGGCGGCTCGCCCGGACGCATCACGCGGTAGATGTCGAACAGCGCGTCCTCACGCGTCATGTTCTTGTCGGCCGCGAGCGTGTTGCGGATGTAGGCGCCGACATTGACGTGGTCGATGTCGAGCAGCGGCAGCTCCTTGTAGCCCTGCTCGTTGAGGGCCTTCATGGACTTGTCGGTGATCTCTTCACCGGCTTCCGCGTGGATCTCGCCGGTCTTGGGATTGACGAGGTCCTCGGCGAGGTAGTTGCCGACGAGCTCCTCGTCCGACAGGCGCAGCGCCTTCAGGCCCTTCTCCTGCATCTGACGCGCACCGCGCACGGTGAGCTTCTTGCCGGCCTCGAGCACGACCTTGCCGGTGTCGGCGTCGATCAAATCGTTGATGGTCGAGTAACCGCGGAAACGGTTGGCATCGAACGGAACGCGCCAGCCTTCCTTGGTCCGCTTGTAGAGGATCTTCTTGTAGAACGTGCTGAGGATCGCTTCGCCGTCGAGGCCGAGCGCGAACATCAGCGAGGTCACCGGCAGCTTGCGGCGACGGTCGATACGCGCATAGACGATGTCCTTGGCGTCGAACTCGATGTCGAGCCAGGAGCCGCGATACGGAATCACGCGGGCAGCGAACAGCAGCTTGCCCGAGGAATGGGTCTTGCCTTTGTCATGGTCGAAGAACACGCCGGGCGAACGGTGCATCTGCGAGACGATGACGCGCTCGGTGCCGTTGACGATGAAGGTGCCGTTCATCGTCATGAGCGGAATGTCGCCCATGTAGACGTCCTGCTCCTTGATGTCCTTCACCGATTTCGCGCCGGTTTCCTCGTCGATATCGAACACGATGAGGCGCAGCGTCACTTTGAGCGGTGCCGCGAAGGTCATGCCGCGCTGGCGGCACTCGTCGACGTCGTATTTCGGCGGCTCGAACTCGTAGCGGACGAATTCCAGCATCGAGGTGCCGGAGAAATCCGAGATCGGGAACACCGAGCGGAACACCGCCTGCAAGCCCTCGTCCGACCGCCCGCCCTGGGGTTCGTCGACCATCAGGAACTGGTCATAGGACGCCTTCTGAACCTCGATGAGGTTCGGCATCTCGGCGACTTCCTTGATGTGTCCGAAGAACTTGCGAACGCGTTTGCGACCGGTGAATGTCTGCTGCGCCATCGTGGCCTCTCATTTCGGCGCCCGATGTGGGCGCGCCCTCCGGAACGCAGCTGCCGCCGCTCCCCGGGTTGAATTTTTCGAACCCGTTTTGGGGACCAAAAGTCCAGTTTCAGGCCGTCATGTCCTGAATCTGTTCTTCAGACCTTCAAAACGCAAAACGACGCGCGGGGCGCATAGGCACGCCCGCCCGTCACAACGATCGTTTTCACGGACTGCAAAAGCCCGAAATAGCCTGCTCTCCCAACGGCTTTCAGGGAAATCGCATCCCTGCCCACCGCGCTTTCGTGCTGCCGACCCGATATGGGGCGACAATAGTGGAGATTCGAGGGGTACACCCTCAAATCCCCACACTTTTTCGTGTTCGGCCTGCGTCGGGATGTTCCGTCGCACGCCTTTTGCATCAGACCCGCCGCTCCATGGCTGGAAACAGCCACTGAATCTGCGGGTCGGGATCCCGGGTTGCGCTGACGCTTGCCCAGGATCTCGCTCGAGTAAGCTGCGCTTACTTGAGCTCGACCTTCGCGCCAGCCTTCTCGAGCTGGACCTTGAGCTTCTCGGCCTCGTCCTTGTTCACGCCTTCCTTGACAGGCTTCGGCGCGCCCTCGACGAGGTCCTTTGCTTCCTTCAGGCCCAGGCCGGTGATGGCGCGGACTTCCTTGATGACCTCGATCTTCTTCTCGCCGGCGGCGGCCAGAACGACCGTGAACTCGGTCTTCTCTTCCGCCGGAGCGGCGGCAGCAGCGGCAGGACCGGCAACGGCCACGGCCGCAGCGGCAGACACGCCCCACTTTTCTTCGAGGAGCTTCGCGAGTTCGGCAGCTTCGAGCACAGTGAGGCTCGAGAGGTCGTCAACGATCTTCTGCAAGTCAGCCATTGTTCTGTTTCCTTAACTAGTCTGGTTCGGGTTTGAGTTTTGCGAAGGGCGTCAGGCCGCTTCGCTCTTTGAGGCATAAGCCTGAATGACGCGCGCGAGCTTGCCCGCGGGCGCGTTTGCGAGCTGCGCAAGCTTGGTCGCCGGGGCCACGAGGAGGCCGACGATCTTGGCACGCAGTTCGTCAAGCGACGGCAGCGAGGCAAGCGCCTTCACGCCGTCGACATTCAGGACGGTCGTTCCCATCGATCCGCCAATGATGACGAACTTTTCGTTCGCCTTGGCGAATTCGACGGCGACCTTTGGCGCCGCTACCGGATCGTTCGAAGTAGCGATCACGGTCGGTCCCTTCAGCATGGGGCCGATGGCAACGACGTCAGTGCCTTCAAGAGCAATTTTGGCGAGACGGTTCTTCGAGACCTTCACCGAGGCGCCAGCCTGCTTCATCTGCGTACGCAGCTTCTGCATCTGGGCAACGGTCAGGCCGGAATATTGGGCAACGACCGCGACGCTCGTGGCCTTGAAGACCCCATTGAGCTGTTCGACCGCTTCCTTTTTTGCCGCTCGTTCCACAGCAAGCTCTTTCCGGTTGGCGGTCATCGCAAAAGCGGGACCGCCGGGTTGCACCCATCGTCCCGCCCAAACCTGAACCTCAGGGTCAAAACCCATCGGACACGCCGGGCAAGACGACAATTCAAAGCCTGCCCTCCGGGAGCCCGCTAGAGCCCACGGCGTGTCGAGGTCCGAACCAAACCCATTTCGCACCTGCCCGAAGGCGAAGCGCGACGTGAAATCCGGTCTTCACCCGTCTATGCAGGCCATGCGATTAAGCCGTTGGGAAATCGAAACTTCCCGCGGGCGCCTGCAGTCTTGGACAGGACAAGGCCAGCCGGCGAACCGCCTGACCTCTGCCCGCATCCCACCAACCGATGGCTTTCCTTCCTTTTCCGGAAAATCCTTGCGGACGTCCTGAAAAGGAATGATCTCCTGTCGTGTCGGGTTTTCGGAATGCGTGCACGAACGCGCCAGCCAAGGCCGGTGCGTCCGGAGGCGGTTCTTTAACCCCTCTCGGCCTGATTGCCAAGAGCAAAATTCGCACCAGTTCCAATCGATTGGTGCCGGGGCTTGATCTTGGCCCAAAAGGACCGATTCAGGGCGTTTTGACTTCATACGGCAACGACTTGCCCTCGAAAAACGCGGTCAGGTTCGCCAGCACGCAATTCTGCATGGCAACATGCGATTCGAGGGTGTGTCCGCCGATATGCGGCGCCAGCACCACGTTGGGAAGGGCGGTCAGCGCGTCGGGCGCGTGCGGTTCTTTGTCGTAGACGTCGAGGCCGGCCCCGGCGATGACCTTGTCGCTCAGGGCCGCAACGAGTGCCTTCTCGTCGATCACCGAGCCGCGGGAGATATTGACGACATAGCCGTCCACGCCCAGACGCTTGAGGATACCGGCGTCGACGACGTGCTGGGTCTCAGGACCGGCGCGGACCGCGATCATCAGCACGCTGCACCAGTCGGCGAGCGCTTCCAGCGACGGGAAATAGTTGTACGGCAGATCGTACTTGCTGCGGCTGAAATAGCCGACCTCGCTCTCGAAAGCCGCGCAGCGCGCGGCGATCTTGCGGCCGATCTCGCCCATGCCGTAGATGCCTATGCGGCGGCCGGGCATGCCGGCCTGCGGCCGCATCATCGGCGACGGTTTCGACGCAGCCCAATCGCCGCTGCGAACATACTGATCGGCGACCAGGATCCGCCGCGTCGTCGCAAGCATCAGGGTCATCGCGATGTCGGCGACCGAGGCGGCATTGGCCCCGGGGCTGTGCCCAACCGCGATGTTGCGCGCGGCGGCTGCCTTAAGGTCGATGCCGTCGTAGCCGGTGCCGTAGCAGACGATGGCGCCGAGTTGTGGAAACAGGTCCATCGCCTCGGCTTCGAGCGGCGTTCCGCCAGCCGTGAGCATCGCGCGAACGCCGCCGAGTTCGTCGGCCGAAAACACCTCCGGCGCCGGCTTGCCACCGGTGTCGAGCAGGTCGAATCGCTCGGCGAAGCGCGCCATCATCGACTTGGGAAAGCGCGAATAGATCAGGACCTTGTCAGCCATTGTTGTCGTTTCCGGTAAACGCCGCCACAAACGATGAGGGGCGGAATCGGTTGCCCGATTCCGCCCCTCATCTCACGCAATTTCCAAACCTCAGCCGAGAATGGTGCCCGGTTCGACCTTCACGCCGGGGCCCATCGTCGAGGACACCGCAACGCGCTGGATGTAGGTCCCCTTGGAACCGGCGGGCTTGGCCTTCGAAACAGCGTCGGCCAGAGCCTTGATGTTCTGGACCAGCTTCTCCTCGGAGAACGAGGCCTTGCCGACGCCGGCCTGCAGGATGCCGGCCTTCTCGACGCGGAACTCGACCGAGCCGCCCTTGGCACCCTTGACCGCACCGGTGACGTCCATGGTCACGGTCCCGATCTTCGGGTTCGGCATCAGGCCGCGCGGGCCGAGCACCTTACCGAGACGGCCGACCAGCGGCATCATGTCGGGAGTGGCGATGCAGCGGTCGAATTCGATCGTGCCGTTCTGCACCTTTTCGACCAGGTCTTCGGCGCCGACGACGTCGGCACCCGCAGCCTTGGCCTCATCGGCCTTGGCGCCGCGGGCGAACACGCCGACGCGGAGCGTACGGCCGGTGCCGTTCGGCAGGGTCACGACGCCGCGGACCATCTGGTCGGCGTGGCGCGGATCGACGCCGAGATTGATCGCGACCTCGATGGTCTCGTCGAACTTCGCTTTCGCGCGTTCCTTGACCATCTTGATGGCGTCCGCGAGCGGATAAAGCTTTTCGCGGTCAACACCTTCGCGGGCTTTGTTCAAACGCTTTCCGATTGCCATGAGCCCTTACCCCGCCACTTCCAGACCCATCGAACGGGCAGAGCCCTCGACCATCTTCATGGCCGACTCGATCGAGTCGCAATTGAGATCCTTCATCTTCTTCTCGGCGATCTCGCGCACCTGCGCTTTGGTCACCGCGCCGGCCTTGTCACGGCCCGGAGCTTTCGAACCGGACTGGATCTTGGCGGCCTGCTTGAGGAAGAACGACATCGGGGGCGTCTTCATCTCGAAGGTGAACGAACGATCGGCGTAGATCGTGATCACTACGGGAATCGGGGTGTTCTTCTCTTCCTTCTGGGTCTGGGCGTTGAACGCCTTGCAGAACTCCATGATGTTGAGACCGCGCTGACCAAGCGCGGGACCGATCGGGGGCGAAGGATTCGCCGCACCGGCCGGGACCTGAAGCTTCAGGTATCCGGTCACTTTCTTTGCCATGCATCACTCCTGTTGTGCCGGCGGGGCCAGCGGTTTCAGGTTCGTGGTCTGGGTCGGATGCGGCTGGCAACCGCCCTCTCCCTCCCACGGCCTCTTGTTGCGTGAGACCGAAGTCGCACGCGTCGTCCGATCAGACCTTCTCGACCTGACCGAATTCCAGTTCGACCGGCGTGGCGCGGCCGAAGATCGACACCGCGACCTTCACGCGCGAGCGCGCCTCGTCGATTTCCTCGACCACACCCGAGAACGAAGCAAACGGGCCATCGGCCACGCGCACGTTCTCGCCAATCTCGAACGACACCGACGCCTTCGGCCGTTCCACGCCCTCCTGCACCTGGTGCAGGATGCGCATGGCCTCGTTTTCCGAGATCGGCATCGGCTTGTTTTCGGCGCCGAGGAAGCCCGTCACCTTCGGCGTGTTCTTGATCAGATGAAACGCCTCGTCGGTCAGCTTCATCTTCACCAGCACGTAGCCCGGGAAGAACTTGCGCTCGGCGTCGATCTTGCGGCCGCGGCGCACTTCCGTGACCTTTTCGGTGGGCACGAGAATCTGCTCGAAAAGATCCTCAAGCCCGCGCTGCTTGGCCTGTTCGCGGATTGATTCCTGAACCTTCTTTTCGAAGTTCGAATAGGCGTGGACGATATACCAGCGCTTGTCGGACGATTGGGTTGCAGCGGCTGTTGCCATCAGTGAATGCCCAAAAGGAAAGTGATGAGGTAGCGGATGATCTGGTCGGCAGCGAAGAAGAAGACCGACGCCACGGCGACCATGATGAACACCATGATGGTGGTGATCGTCGTCTCGCGGCGGGTCGGCCAGGTGACCTTGGCGGTCTCCGAGCGCACTTCCTGCAAGAACTTGAACGGGCTGACTGCCATCGTTTGATGTCCAACGTCCGTCGACAGACGCGAATGAATTTCGGGGATCCGAACAGCCGCCGTTGGCCCAGCCCTCTGTCTCGAAGGATGAGCCGGAAACCGGGCTCGATTGTTCGGGGATTTCAAAGCCGCGCCGGATATCCGCATCTCAACGGGCCGGCTGCGAGTGCGGGGTAGATACTGCGGATGCCGCCAAAGGTCAAGATGCGAGCCGGCCGGCATGCTCGCGGCCGCGACTTGCGGACCTGATCGGGATCAATGGCTTACCCGGTCATGGTGAACCGCGGCACGAGCTTCCGGGCGTTCTGGTCGCAGGCGGCGGGGATTAGCTGGCAGGAGTGGCAGGGCTCGAACCTGCGACCCCCGGTTTTGGAGACCGGTGCTCTACCAATTGAGCTACACTCCTACGGACCCTGCGTCGCCGCGGATCAAGGGCGCTTTCAAGCACAAGGGGCGGCCGGATTGCAAGGACGGATTGCAAGGGTGAAGCGCGTCGGCCTCGCTTGTCTGTGCCGCGGCTTCTGGGCCACAGTTCGCTACCAAGGATAAAGTGCCCCGGGAGTGAACATGACCGCCACAGCCGCCCCTCACGCCGCCATCGCGCCGAAAACCCCGCCTTTGCCCGAGGCCAAGCCCGAGACGCTGGGGCTGTCGCGGTCCCGCCTCCAGGCGATGTCGGATGCGTTCAAGCGCGAGATCGACAAGGGAACCGTGCCCGGCGTCACCGTGCTGGTGGGCCGGCGTGGCCAGGTCGGCTGGTTCGAGGCGATCGGCAAACAGAGCCCGGCAGGTGCGGCGCCGATGGCGCATGATTCGATCTTCCGGCTCTTCTCGATGACCAAGCCGATCGTGTCGGTCGGAATCATGGCGCTGGTCGAGGACGGCCACCTGCTTCTGAGCGACGCCGTCGCAAAATTCATCCCCGAATTCTCCGACCAGAAGGTCGGGCTGGTCAGCGGCGGCAAGCTGGAGCTGGTTCCGCCCAAGCGGCCGATGACGGTGCAGGACCTGCTCCGCCACACTTCGGGTCTGACCTACGAGCACCAGGGCGACGGCCCCGTCCACAAGCTCTACCAGGATTCGCGGGTGCGCAGCCGCAAGATCACCAATGCCGAGCATGCCGCGCTGGTGGCGAGCTTTCCGCTCGTCTGCCATCCCGGCGACGAGTTCAACTACAGCCGCTCCACCGACATCCTCGGCCGCATCATCGAGGTCATCAGCGGCAAATCGCTCGGCGCCTACCTCACCGACCGCATCCTCGCGCCGCTCCAGATGGCCGAGACCGGTTTCTCAACGGCCGAGGCCAATGCCGGCCGCCTCGCCGAGCCCTTCGCCGCCGACCCCTGGACCGGCGACAAGGTGGCGCTGTTCAACATGCTGGAGCAGCCCGTGATGGAGTCCGGCGGCGGCGGGCTGGTTTCGACCACCATGGACTACGCCCGCTTCGCGCTGATGCTGCGCAATGGCGGGGCTCTCGACGGCAACCGGATCATCGGCCGCAAGACGCTGGAGCTGATGGCGTCCGATCACCTCGGACCTCACGTGGTGACCAACGGCACGCTTCTGTCGCCCGGCCACGGTTTTGGCCTCGGCTTCGCCGTGCGCCGTGACGCCGGCATCGCCCCGTTCCCCGGCAGCGTCGGCCAGTATTTCTGGAGCGGCATCGCGGGCACGTTCTTCTGGATCGATCCGAAAGAGGACCTGTTCGTCGTGTTCATGAGCCAGGGCCCGGGCCAGCGCGACTACACGCGCACGCTGGTGCGCGATCTGGTTTACGCGGCGGTGGATTGACCCGAAGGGTCATTCCGGGGCGGTCCGCAGAACCGAGCCCGGAATCTCGAGATCCCGGGTTCACGCTAAGCGCGCCCCGGGATGACGCTCTATTCGCCTCAACTAATCGTCGCGCCGCCGTCGATCACCATGGTCTGGCCGGTCATGAAGTCGCCGGCCTTCGAGCCGAGGAACACGGCTGCGCCGGCGATCTCGTCCGGAATGCCGATGCGCAACAGCGGCGAGCGCGCGGTGGAAGCTTTCAGGTTCTCCGGGTTGTCCCATAGCGCCTTGGCGAAATCGGTCTTGATCAGGCCGGGCGCGATGCAGTTCACGCGGATATTGTGCGGGCCATATTCGCACGCCAGGTTACGCGCGAGCTGCATGTCGGCGGCCTTGGAGATCGCGTAGGCGCCGAGAATGGTCGAGCCCTTGAGGCCGCCGATCGAGGACACAATGATGATCGAGCCGTCCTTGCGCTCGATCATCTGCGGCACCACCATCGAGATCAGCCAGTTATTGGCGACGATGTTGTTGTCGAGGATTTTCCTGAACTGATCATCGGAGATGCCGGCGAGCGGACCGTAATACGGGTTCGAGGCTGCATTACAGACGAGCACGTCGATCTTGCCGAAGGCGCGGTTGCTCTCGTCGATGAGGTTTTGCAGATTCTCCTTCGACGAGATGTTGGCGGCGATCGCCACCGCCGTGCCTTTCCCGAACTTGTCGTTGATCCCCTTCGCGACCTGGTCGCAGACGTCGGCCTTGCGCGAGGAGATCACCACCTTGGCGCCGTGCTCGGCCATGCGCTCGGCAATCGCAAGCCCGATGCCGCGCGTCGAGCCGGTGATGACAGCGACTTTTCCCTTCATGTCGAACAAGGTCATGTTTCTCTCCCAGATTGATCTTCGTGTTCATTGTCGTTTCGCAGCGATGCAAAACATCGAACTAGGGTGCGCAATTGCGCACCTGAGAATCTCGAGATTCCGGGTCCGGTCCTGCGGACCGGACCCGGAATGACAGCTCGCTCAGGCGAGCTTCTTGACTTCCGGTCCTGCGAGCTGATGCATCTCCGCATGCGCATCGTCCGCGATCCACGGCTGCTGGTTCACCATCGGCAGTCGCCAGACCGAGCGCTCGGAACTTGCAAAATAATCCAGCCTCGTGATCGAGCAATTGTCGATGTCGAACGACAGCGCCTTCTCGAGCTGGCCATCGAGCGCCAATCCCAGCGCGGCCTTGATGGTGCCGCCATGCGCGACCGCGATGACGTCCCGACCGGCGGCATCATGGTTGATGCGCTCGACGGTGCGGCGGGTGCGGTTGTAGAGATCCATGAAACTCTCGCCACCGGGCGCGGGCTCGTTGATGTCGGCAAACCAGCTCGAGCCCACCGGGCGGCTTGCGATGAATGCGGCGCGGTTCATGCCCTGCCAGCGGCCGAGATTCTGTTCGGCGAGGTCCGCTTCCCACGTCATCGTCGCCGGCTTCGGAAAGCCGGCCGCCCAGATCGCTTCCGCGGTCTGGTGCGTGCGCATCAGGTTGCTCGAATACCACACCGCATTGCGCGGCAGCACCTTGGCAACAGCGTTGAACACGTAGGTGTCGCTGGTATCGCAGGCGATGTCGGTCTGGCCGTAGATGTTGCCGCCGTCGTTGCGCACCGGCGCGTGGCGGACCCACCACCACCGTGTCGTGACCACATTCGGCTTGTCTGCGGCTGCCATCGAAACCCTTCCATCCGGTGTGATGTCGCTGTACGTCAGTAGCGAACGTGTCTCAAGACACTTTACCGTTTGAAATCTTGTTTGAAATTCCATCGCGCGGCAAGCGTCGCGCGAGCAGTACAAGGGAGAAACGCATGGGCCGCCTGCAAGGCAAATCCGTCATCATCACCGGCGCTGGCAGCGGCATCGGCCGCGCGGCTGCGCTGCTCTTCACGAAAGAAGGCGCCAAGCTGATCGCGGTCGATCGCACCGAGGCGGTGAAGGAGACCGTGGACGAGGTGAAAAAGGCCGGCGGCATTGCCGAAGCCATGGTCGCGGATGCCGGCTCCGAGCCGGACGTTATCGCGGTGATCGAGAAGGCGGTGAAGACGCATGGCCGGCTCGACGTGATCTGGGCCAATGCCGGCGTGAGCGGCGGGCTGGTGCCGCTCGGAGAGCAGACCGTCGAGCAATGGCAGGAAGTTTTGCGGATCAACCTGATCGGCCCGTTCCTCGCGGTGAAGCATGCAATGCCGCACATGGTGAAGCAGCAGTCCGGCGCGATCGTGCTGACCGCGTCCGTCGCGGGCCTCAAGGCCGGCGCCAGCGGTCATCCCTATGCCGCGAGCAAGGCCGGCGTGATCTCGCTGGTGCAGACCACCGCCTATTCGCTCTCCGGCACCGGCGTGCGCATCAACGCGGTCTGCCCAGGCCTGATCGAGACCGGCATGACCAAGCCAATCTTCGATCGCGCCAAGGAGCGCGGCACCGCCGACAAGATCGGCCAGCTCAATCCGCTCAAGCGCCCCGGCCAGCCGCACGAGCTCGCTGCCATGGGATTGTTTTTGGCCAGCGACGAGGCGTCGTATGTGAATGGGCAAGCGTTCCCTGTGGATGGTGGGTTGACGGCCTCGATGCCGTATGCGGGGAAGCCGGTTTAGCAGGAGCGTTCTCGTGTCCGGACGCGTGCTGCGTCCGGTGCACGCGACCGCAGTTCTGCGCCCAACTGCTTCAACATCGTCATTGCGAGCGTAGTGAAGCAATCCAGACCGTCTCCGCGGAGGGATTCTGGATTGCGCTACGCTCGCAATGACGGAGTGTGGGCGACATTGTCGCTGCTTCAATTCGCATTTCAACTGCAGACACACCTTCGCATCCTCGCGGCCTGTTCGCCCGAGTTTTGCTTCGTCGCCTTGCCCCCAAATGAAAGAGGGCGCAGGGAAGACCGGGTGCCGGCTGGCACCCGCGGTCCACTGTGCGAAGTCGTGGTAAGAAATCTGCACAGCGGCATACAGGTGAAGCCCAACACACGGCCTTCCCTGCGCAGTGGTTTGACAGCTTATGTCGTGCTCTCCCCGGGGAGCGATGCACTATTGCCCCCGTCGCCTCACGGCTGACTGATGTGCGCGCCCGGTCGGGCCACACACATCACCGCAAGACTTGGCGCACAGACCCCGGGCGCCAGGACCACACGATTTTGCCGTACGCGAACCACACCGGTCGTGTGCGCGACGGTTTTGCTCACGGTCGCCCGCCCTGCAAAACCCTTCGCGCCGATGTGGCCCACGTCCACCGCTGCCCGGCCCGCGTTCGTGACGATCGCGATACGCCCCTCTTCCTTGGGCCGGGTTGCGGCAACAGATACGCCATTTCCGAATTTCGGTAAAGCGGAATATTTTTGACGGCACGGGTTGACCGGCAGCTTGGGTGTTTTGCCCGTCGGGCAACGCAAGGGCCGGTAGCATCCGTCGTCGTTCCGGGGCGCGACGAAGGCGCGAAGCCGGAATCCATTTCGCAGCAGATGATGCGGGCCAATGGATTCCGGGCTTGATGCTGCGCATCGCCCCGGAATGACGCTTGAGATGTTGATTTGCCCGACCAGCTACTGCCTTGGTATGGTTCATGCAAGCGACCTATCCTCTGCAATTCCTGACAAGAAGTGACAATGCCAAGCTCAAGACCCGACCGTATCCGCAATCTCCTCGCCGACCTCGTTGGCTTCGACACCATCAGCGACCGCAGCAACCTGCCCCTGATTGCGTATATCGAAAGCTATCTCGCCGCGCTTGGCGTCAAGAGCGAGCGCATCACTGACGCGACTGGGGAAAAGGCCTCGCTGTGGGTCACGATCGGCCCCGAAGATCGGCCGGGCCTGGTGCTGTCAGGCCATACCGATGTCGTGCCGGTCGTGGGCCAGGACTGGAGCCACGATCCGTTCAAGCTGGTCGAGCGCGACGGCAAGCTCTACGGCCGCGGCACTACCGACATGAAGGGCTTTGTGGCCGTGTGCCTTGCGATGGTGCCGGAGATGCTGCAAGCGAAGCTCAACACGCCGATCCATCTCGCGATCTCCTATGACGAGGAGATCGGCTGCGTCGGCGTGCGGCCGATGCTGCACGAGGTCGCCAAGAAGAAAGTGAAACCGCTCGGCTGTTTTGTCGGCGAGCCGACCGAGATGAAGGTCATCATCGGCCACAAGGGCAAGCACGGCGTGCGCGCGACCTTCCGCGGTCTCGCCCGCCACTCCTCGATCGCGCCTGATGGCGTCAACGCGATCGAATATGCCGCCGAGTTGATCACCGAGATCCGCCGCCGCGCGGTGCAACTTGCGGCCACCAAATCAACCGACAGCCTTTACGACGTCCCGCACTCGACGCTGCTCACCAGCATTGTGCATGGCGGCGCGGCGCTCAACATCGTGCCCGACACCTGCACCGTGGATTTCGAATGCCGCGGCATCGGCATCACCGAATCCAGGGAGGTGACGGATGCGATCGTCGCCTGGGCCAAGGCGGAACTCGAGCCGGCAATGAAGGCGCGGCATCCGGAGTGCGGCATCGATTTCGAGGAGATCCTCGACTATCCCGCTCTCGACACCGCGGCGGATGCGACAATCGTCACACTGGCCAAGAGCCTCGCCGGGCGCAACGACCACGCCAAGGTCGCCTTCGGCACCGAGGCGAGCCTGTTCGCCAGCATGGCCGATATCCCCTCAGTGGTAATCGGCCCCGGCGCCATCGCCCAGGCGCATACACCGGACGAGTTCGTGGAGATGGCGGAGCTGGAGAAATGCGCGGTGTTCGTCGAGAAGCTGATCGCGCATTGCGCGAAGGGGTAAGCGGAGTTCGCAATTCCTGGGTCTCGGCTCTGCGCAGCAACGCTCACGCGTTGCAGCGCGTCCGGCACACGAACACCGCTGCTAATCCATCTCGCCACGACGGAATATAGACGCCGGGAAAATGCGGTCTCGTGTCCCGGACGCGGTGCGGCACGAAGTGACGCTCCGCAGAGCCGGGACCCAGCACTTGGCGACGCCGTTCAAATATGCAATCTTAAGTCGGGACGTATATAACCAGCGATTGCGTGTACATGTCCTTTTTCGTTTACATCCTTGCGAGCAAACGAAACGGAACTCTTTATGTCGGAGTTACCAATGACCTTACTCGGCGAATGACCGAGCATAAGGCCAAACTCGTACCCGGCTTCACGCAGAAATATGGCGTGACCTTGCTTGTCTACTTCGAAACCTTCGAGTCCGTACTCGAGGCACGCTCACGCGAACATTCGCTGAAGCGTTGGCGACGCGCGTGGAAGCTCAAGCTGATCGAAGAACTCAATCCGGATTGGCGCGATCTTACGGACGAACTGAATACGTTGGCGACGTGACTGGGTCCCGGCCCTGCGGAGCAGCGCTACGCGCTGCACCGCGTCCGGGACACGAGAGCGACTGAAGAATTGCTGATCCGCCCCACGCCTCAGCGCTCCTGCAAAGCCAGCCGCACGCCAATCGCGCAGTAGATGGTCCCGACCACCTTGCCCTGCCATTTCACGACGGCTGGATGGCGACGTAGCAAATTGCCAAGACGTCCGGCGCCGACGGCGAACACCACCGTGCTGACGAGGCCGAGCAACACGAAGACAGCGCCGAGCAGCGCGAGCTGCAGCGTCATCGAGCCGTGTTCCGGCCGGACGAACTGTGGCAGGAACGCAAGGAAGAACAGCGCGGTCTTCGGATTAAGAACCTCGGTCAACACGGCCTGCCGGAATGCCCGCGCTGCGCTGATCACGGGCGCGCCGCCATTTACCTCAAGCGGCGTCTTGTCGAGCATGGCGCGAATGCCGAGATAGATCAGGAAGCCTGCGCCCGCGTATTTGACGGCGCTGAACAGGAGCGCCGAAGTTGCGATGATCGCAGAGAGGCCGACGATCGCCATGGTGGTGTGGACCACGTCACCAGCCGCAATTCCCGCGCCCGTCGCTATGCCGACCCTGGTTCCCGAGCTCGCGGCGCGGGCCATGGTGAGGAGTGTCGCCGGACCGGGAATGAAGACGAAGCCGAGGACGATGAGGATGTAGGTGATGAGGGTGGCGTGGTCGATCATAGATGCGGCTCCGAAGCGGATCAGGACAGCAGACTGAGCGACGGCGAGTAGTCCACCGGCACAAGCAAGCGGTCCTCGATCTGACCTACCATGAGTCCGTGCTCCGCGTGAGTGACCCGCTTGATCTCGGTCCATTCGGTATCCGCCATGAAGGCCGCCCACGCCGAAATCTTGGCTGCCTCGTCCGGCCACTCCAGGAGATAGGCGAACTCGGTGCGGTCACGGTGTTTCGTCTCCCACATCGCCACGATCCGGAAGCAGTATCGGGTTCGCATGATACGCGCGGCGTGATCGCGGAACCGGGCATGGAATGCGGCCTTGTTCTTCTCGAAAATCTCGTAGATGCGCAGTTGCTGGATCATGATCGCCTCCGTGCGGAGGAGGTAATGTCGAAAGGCTCGCTGTCAAACCAGGGCAAGCCGACCGTCTTCACTAGGGTGGGCAAAGCGGAGCGTGCCCACCACGCTTGCCACGATCGCGGAGAGATGGTGGGCACGGCGCTATGCGCCTTTGCCCACCCTACGCACCCCACCCGCGGCACGCCTCTTCGTCATTGCGAGGAGCTCTTGCGACGAAGCAATCCAGGCTGCCACCGCGGAAAGATTCTGGATTGCTTCGCTTCGCTCGCAATGACGGAGACTGTGGATGCATCGAGGAATTACGAAAGGAAGAAGGCGCGGCCAATCGACCGCGCCTTCGTCTCATTCAAACCGCGCCCGCCTTCTGCGCGTAGTCCCATGAGGCCTGAGACAGCGGCACGGTGCGCTTGGCGGATTCCAGCGCCTTGGCGTTGGCGGCGGTGCCGTCGCGGATGCGGCCGGCGATGCCTTGCGTGATGCCCGCGAGCCGGAACAGGTTGTACGAAAAATACCAGTTGAGATCCGGCACGCTCATCCGCGTGACGTTACAATAGATCTGCGCGGCCTCTTCGACGCTCGGGATGTTCAGCGCCTTGAGATCGACACCCTGTAATCCCGGCATCACCCATTGCATCAACAGATAGGTGAAGTCGGCCATGGGATCGCCGAGCGTCGACAGTTCCCAGTCGAGCACGGCCTGCACGCGGGGTTCCGTCGCGTGGAAAATCATGTTGTCGAGACGGTAGTCGCCGTGGACGATCGAGACACGCGCCTGCTCCGGCACGGTCTTCGGCAACCATTCGGCCACCTTCTCGAACTCCGGAATGGTCTGGGTCTCGGAGGCCCGGTACTGCTTGGTCCAGCGGTCGATCTGACGCGCGAAATAATTGCCGGGCTTGCCGAAATCGCCGAGTCCGATCGCAACCGGATCGAACATGTGGAGCTTGGCCAGCGTCTCGATCTTGCTGGTGAAGATTTTGCGGCGATCCGCCGACGTCTGGCTCGGCAGCGACGGATCCCAGAACACCCGGCCCTCCTCCATCGACATGATGTAGAAAGCGGCACCAATGACGCTGTCGTCCTGGCACAGCGCATAGGCGTGCGCGACCGGAAAGCCCTGCTTTCCCAGCGCCGCAATCACGCGATACTCGCGATCGACCGCGTGGGCCGACGGCAGCAATTTGCCGAACGGCTTTCGGCGCATCACGTAGGAACGTTTCGGCGTGTCGAGCCGGTAGGTCGGGTTCGACTGGCCGCCCTTGAACTGAAGGACGACCAGCGGACCCTCATAGCCGTCGACGTTGTCCCGCAGCCAGGCTTCGAGCCGCATCTCGTCGAAGCGATGACGCTCCTCGACCGGCTTGGTGCCCGAGAACTCCTCGTCTTTCCTGACGCCGTCAGCCAATGTGACGCTCCCTCATTTTTCTTTGTCCGTCATTCCGGGGCGCCTCGAAGAGGCGAATCCGGAATGACGGCGCGGAGAGCGGCTTGCGCTCTCCCCCATTTGATTAGCGCGCGGGAGAATTTGCATACTTCCGAACTTCAAGTCTGGCAATGGCGCGATTATGCACCTCGTCCGGACCGTCGGCGAGCCGCAGCGTGCGGATGCCGGCATAGTCCTTGGCAAGGCCCGCCTCGTCGGACACGCCGGCGCCGCCAAAGGCCTGGATCGCCTCGTCGATGATCTTCAGCGCCATGTTGGGTGCTGCGACCTTGATCATGGCGATCTCGGCCTGCGCGGTCTTGTTGCCAACCTTGTCCATCATGTCGGCGGCCTTGAGGCACAAGAGGCGCGTCATCTCGATGTTGGTGCGGGCTTCGCCAATGCGCTGCTCCCACACCGAATGCTCGACGATCTTCTTGCCGAAAGCGGTGCGCGACATCAGCCGCTTCACCATCTTCTCCAGCGCTTCCTCGGCCTTGCCGATGGTGCGCATGCAGTGATGGATACGGCCCGGACCGAGGCGGCCCTGCGCGATCTCGAAGCCGCGGCCCTCCCCTAACAGGATGTTCTCCTTCGGCACCCGCACGTTCTCGAGCAGCACCTGGGCGTGGCCGTGCGGCGCATCGTCGAAGCCGAACACCGGGAGCATCTTCTCCACCTTGATGCCGGGGGTGTCGAGCGGAACCAGGATCTGCGATTGCTGCTGATGCTTGGCCGCCTTGAAATCGGTCTTGCCCATCAGGATCGCGATCTTGCAGCGGGGATCGCCGACGCC
>NZ_JBVVOZ010000043.1:0-52071 GCF_055807395.1 Bradyrhizobium sp. Kon10
AGATGATGGCGAGCGATCTGGCCGAAGCAAAGCGGGACGCTGGCAGTGCCAAACGCACCGTTTGAACTGAAGGGCAGAAGCGTCTACGTCGCCGGCCATCGCGGCATGGTCGGAAGCGCGCTGGTGCGCCGGCTGGCGCGCGAGGAGGTGAATCTCGTGACGGTGGACCGGCGCGAGGTCGACCTCTGCAATCAGGCCGCCGTGTTCGACTGGTTTGCGAGAACGCGGCCGCAAGTCGTATTCCTTGCCGCCGCCAAGGTCGGTGGCATCGTCGCCAATGCCACGCTGCGCGCCCAGTTCATCTACGACAACATCGCGATCGCAGCCAATGTGATCCAGGCGGCGCATCAAAACGGGGCCGAGAAGCTGATGTTTCTGGGCTCGTCCTGCATCTATCCGAAGCTGGCGCCGCAGCCGCTGCGCGAGGACTCGGTGTTGACAGGCCCGCTGGAACCGACCAACGAGCCCTATGCGATCGCCAAGATTGCCGGCATCAAGATGGCGGAGGCCTATCGCAGCCAGTACGGCAGCGACTTCATCAACGTGATGCCGACCAATCTCTACGGTCCCGGCGACAATTATCACCCCGAACTGAGCCATGTCGTCGCGGCGCTGATCCGGCGCTTCCACGAGGCGAAAGTCGCGGGCGCCAAGAGCGTCGTGGTGTGGGGCACCGGAACACCGCGGCGTGAGTTCCTCTATGTCGACGACATGGCGGACGCCTGCGTGCACCTGATGAAGACCTATTCGAGCGCGGAGCTGGTCAACATCGGCACCGGTGAGGACATCACCATCGCCGAATTCGCGCGTGTCGTCGCCGAAATCGTCGGCTACCGCGGCGAAATCAGTTTCGACGCCTCCCGGCCCGACGGCACGCCGCGCAAGCTGCTCGATGTCAGCCGTCTCGCTAAGCTCGGCTGGCGCGCGAGAACATCGCTTGCAGATGGAATGCGGCAGACCTACCAAACCTTCTTGGCGCTATCGGCTACATCGGACAGAAGGAGGTAATCATGCAGCTGCCAGCTTCTGACGGGGCTCATTGTCCGATTGCCAGAAAGTTGCTTTAGGATTCTTCCGGAGACTTCGATAGGGCTCCACGCTTTGCTTGGAGCTCGCGCACCTGCTGGTGACGCGGCCAGATGGAGGGCAGGCACGGCTCGACTGGCCGATACTATAGCGAGCGAATTGGTCAGGCGCGCCTTCCGGCCTGCTCTGTGTTGAACTTGAGGTAAACTGATTAGCATGTGCGGAATTGTCGGCATCTTAGGGCGCGGTCCGGTCGCGGATCGTCTCATCGATTCACTAAAACGACTGGAGTATCGCGGCTACGACTCAGCAGGCATCGGAACGCTCAAAGGAAATCAGATCGAGCTTCGACGCGCCGAAGGGAAGCTGCGGAACCTTGAGACGCGCGTTCGCTGCCATCCGCTCTCAGGCCATGTCGGGATCGGGCACACGCGCTGGGCTACTCACGGTAAGCCGACCGAGCACAATGCTCATCCGCATGCAACGGACAATGTTGCGGTCGTCCATAACGGCATAATCGAGAATTTCCGCGAGCTGCGCGCGGAGCTGAAACAGCATGGCGCTTGTTTCGCCTCTGAGACAGACACCGAGGTGGTGGCGCATCTCATCGACTCTCATCTGAGGAATGGCTGCTCGCCGCAGGAGGCAGTAAAAGCGTCGCTGCCGCGGCTAGTGGGCGCGTTTGCGCTTGCAATCCTGTTCAAGGGTCAACACGACCTCATGATCGGTGCGCGCAAGGGCTCACCACTCGCGATTGGGCATGGCGAAGGCGAAATGTATCTCGGATCGGATGCTATCGCGCTCGCGCCTCTTACCGACGTGATCACCTACCTTGAGGATGGCGATTGGGCTGTGCTCAACCGCAACTTCAGCGTGGTCTACGACGCACAAGGCACAGTCGTCCGCCGGGAGGTGGTGAACTCTGGCGCGTCGTCGGTTCTCGTCGACAAAGCACAATACCGCCACTTCATGGCGAAGGAAATCCACGAACAGCCAGAGGTGATCGGGCGTACGCTTGCGCATTACGTCGATATTGCCACCGAGAGCGTGGTACTGCCGCAGGAGCTTCCGTTCGACTTCAATGAGATCGGACAAATCTCGGTCACGGCTTGCGGTACGGCAGGCTACGCCGGCCACATCGCCAAATACTGGTTCGAGCGGCTGGCTCGCATTCCGGTCGAGCTCGATGTCGCCTCCGAATTTCGCTATCGTGAGGCGCCGATGCGCAAGGGAGATCTTGCTATCTTCATCTCGCAATCCGGCGAGACGGCCGATACGCTGGCCGCACTCCGCTATGCCAAATCGCAAGGTTTGCATACCCTTTCGATCGTGAACGTACTGAGTTCGACCATTGCGCGCGAAAGCGGGACGGTATTGCAGATACACGCGGGGCCCGAAATCGGCGTTGCCTCAACCAAGGCGTTCACATGCCAGCTGGTTGTCCTGGCCGCGCTTGCGCTCGCTGCGGGTGAGGCGCGCCGTGAATTGTCGGAGAGCGACAGCATCGATCTTGTACGCGAGCTGATCGAACTTCCTCGGTTAGTTAGCGCGGCGCTTGCCAGCGAGCCGCAGATCGAGAACCTCGCACGCGACATCACCAAATCGCGAGACGTGCTATATCTTGGTCGCGGCACGTCGTTTCCCCTGGCTCTGGAAGGGGCACTGAAGCTTAAGGAGATTTCCTATATTCACGCCGAGGGCTATGCGGCCGGAGAGCTCAAGCACGGCCCGATCGCCTTGGTCGACGAGAGCGTTCCCGTAATCGTCATCGCTCCTTCCGACCGGGTGTTCGAAAAGACCCTCTCGAACATGCAGGAGGTCGCCGCACGGGGTGGCAAGATCATCTTGATAACGGACGCTAGGGGAGCCGAAGAGGTGTCCATGAATTCACTCGCGACCATTGTGCTGCCGGAGATGGGAGCGACATTTACCTCGATTGTCTATGCGATTCCGGTGCAGCTCCTGGCCTACCACACGGCCATCCTCATGGGCACGGACGTCGACCAACCCCGAAACCTCGCCAAATCGGTAACCGTCGAATAAGGCAAGGTGACGCGACCCGGGGTCGTCGTGGTCAGATTCCGAATGCGCGCAAGCCGCGGTCGGACCGAATCACGATGTGCCGCCCAGCTTCAGGCCCCGATGCCACTGGCGAGGCTTGTGCCTGTTCTTGGCCAGACGGCGTTTGGACCGCATTCGAACCGGAGCGCCCCCTCGAAGTACGAGGTGCGCCTTGCTCGCAGGACAACGTGGCTCTTTCCGAGCATGGCGATCGGCGGTATCGGGCGGGCTTGATCGCCAGCGCGCTCACCAAAGCTTTTCCGTCAAACCTCAGGTTAAGTTGAGCAATATCGAGATCGCTCGACATCGGGTGAGATGCTAGGGCAGCTCGGCCTCAATCGCAGGCTCGCGAGCTGTTCTAGCACGACATCTCACGGAGCTCCTCCCTGCGGCTCGTATGCTACGGATCTCGTCCTTCCCCTTTTACTGCATATCGGTGCGCTCGATGAGAACTTCGGCCACGCCAGAGACAACAACCGTGTCACCGAGAATTGCCCGACGCTTCAGCAGCTTGAGAGTCACCCCTGGTGCACGAGCGGAATAACGAGCGAAAATTGTGAGAATTTGCGGCAGTTGCCGAAAATATGCCGGAAACGTCAGGCGCTTACGGTTTGGTCGATAGGGCCCTGATGGCCGATTCGCGGCCATGAACCTGCACGCGGCTGGCGTGAGATTTTCTCCGCAACCGGCCAGTTCAAAATCGAGAGGATACTCGCCATGTCACCAGCGCCCATTGCGCACGCCTCAAATGCCAAATCGCGCATTGGCGCCATCTTACGTGCCACGAGCGGCAACTTCCTCGAGCAGTTCGACTTCTTCTTGTTCGGGTTCTACGCCAGTGCCATCGGAAACGCGTTCTTTCCATCAGGAAGCGAAACCGCTTCACTGCTTAACACCTTCGGTGTGTTCTGGTTGGGTGCCTTGATGCGACCTGTTGGCGCGATCGTGCTTGGAGCCTATATCGACCAGATTGGCCGTCGGCAAGGCCTGATCATCACGCTTTCGATCATGGCTATTGGCACCATTATCATCGCCTTTTGTCCCGGCTATGGTACGATCGGCATTGCCGCACCCGCGATTGTGCTGTTCGGACGGCTGTTGCAGGGCTTTTCTGCCGGCGTTGAGGTTGGCGGCGTTTCCGTCTACCTCTCTGAGATTGCCACTCCGGGCAACCGCGGCTTTTACACATCGTTCCAGTCCTCGAGCCAGCAGGTTGCGATCTTTGTCGCGGCTCTTATCGGATATTTTTTGAGCGAAGCACTTCCGGCCGAAATGGTTGCCGCCTGGGGCTGGCGGATCCCCTTCTTCCTTGGCTGCTTGATCGTACCGCTTATCTTCTTCCTGCGCCGGACGCTGGAGGAAACTCCGGAGTTTCTGGTCATGAAGAACCACCCAACGGCCCGCGAGGTCTTTGCCTCCACGCTTGCGAACTGGCGCATCGTCATTCTCGGCATGATGATCGCAATGCTGACGACCACGACATTCTATTTCGTGACGGTGTACACGCCTACCTTCGGCAGGCACGTATTGCAGTTGTCCTCGCAGAACACGCTCTTGGTCACGCTTTTGGTCGCGGTGACGAACTTCATCTGGAACCCAATTGGCGGCGCGATTTCAGACAGAATCGGCCGGAAGCCCGTCTTGCTGACCATTGCCGGCCTTGCGTTGGTGACCGTATATCCAGCGTTGTCTTGGCTTGTAACCGATCCAAGCTTTGGCAAGATGCTGATAGTGGAGATGATGTTCTCGTTTTACTTTGGCACCTATAGCGGCGCCATGTTGGGCGCTCTGGTCGAAATCGTGCCGAAGCACGTTCGCACAACCTGCTTTTCTTTGGCCTTCGCACTCGCCGCGGCTCTCTTTGGCACGTTTACGCCGCTTGCATCAACCTGGCTCATCGACCGGACCGATGACAAGGCCTCGCCCGGTTTCTGGTTGATGTTTGCGGCTTTGCTCGGCATTATCGCCGCACTCACGGTTTATCCAGGAAAGACCAAGAGAGTTGCGAAGCCGTTGCGACCCGAGCGGTCGAACCATGCCGTGAGCGCGTAATTTACCACGCATTAGCACGCGCGCCCGCGGGACGTTGACGGCCAAGGCTGAACTGAAATTGGTGCGCGACTATCCCTGCGGTGATTTACACGATGATGCGCGGCCCGTTCTGCCCGACACGGTTCTTCCTATGTGATCTGGGGCAGTATCGGCACGAACTGGCGGTGATGTTGACCGGGGGGCTGAGCTTATCAGCTAACCTCAATTCCGTCCTGTGGTCGGACTGTGCGCTACCCGCACTTTGCAGTCGCGCAAAACACGGCAGATCTCGCGCGCCGACCGAGATTCCTCGCGCGAGCTCCACGCCTGATATTCTGTGCGGCTGCCACAAAAATCGACCGCCCACATCGTCGGACAGCGCGAATTACCGAGTGCACTGATCATCTCGCAGGTAGCGCCAAACGTTAGCGTAGCGAGTCGTCTTCTCCGCTCGATCAGCCGCGACTTCACGCACCGCGAGCTTGCGCGGATGAGGCGAGCTGTGCGAGCTCCGTTTCGAGCATAGGGTTGCGCTTGAGCATAGCGTCGATCAATGCTTGCGCCGGCTGCTCGGCCGCCTCCACCCACGTCGCTTTCTCCGCTCGCGCGGAGGGCGCGAAAACACGTTTGACGACGGTCGGCGATCCCCTCAGACCGCAATTGGCCATGTCGTCCACGCCGGCGCTTTGGGCACTCCATTTTACGATTGGGGTACGGGCGGCACGCAAGGCATCTACCATTGCACCACGGCGAATTTGATTTGTTGCCTCTAACATGCTGATGAGACACGGCAGCTTGGAACGCAACACCTGGACGCCTCCTTCGCAGCGCCGTTCGGCCTCGATGGTACGTTGCTTGAAGTCCAACGCTTTGATTGTGGAAACATAAGTAAGCTGCTGGATCCCGAGCCGCCCTGCAATGCCAGGTCCCACTTGCGCCGTATCGCCGTCGATAGTCTGCTTGCCAGTGAATATGACGTCCGGTGGGCCATATTCCTTCCCGATGTTGCGAATCGCGCACGCCAACGCGTAACTCGTCGCCAGCGTATCGGAGCCCGCGAAGCTACGGTCGGTGAGCAGGACAGCGCGATCGGCACCAAATGTCAGTGCCTTTCGCAGAGATTCTTCGGCCGATGGCGGCCCCATTGTCAGGACGGTTATTTCGCCGCCGAATTTATCTCTTAGCTCGAGCGCAGCTTCCAGTGCAAAGAGGTCATATGGGTTGATGATTGTCGGCACACCCTGGCGCATAATCGTATTCGTAACAGGGTGCACGCGGATTTGCGCAGAGTCGGGGACCTGTTTGATGCAGACGATGCTATGCATGTACTTCTCCTAAGATGCCGAGCCGACTGTCGATGCAGCAAATGTCATACCACCGCCCCCCGGCCACTCCGCCAACAAGAAAGGAACGCGATGAATGACGCCTGACGTCGAGCCGGTTGTCACAACCGCGACAGTTTGCGAGCGGGTCTCGAGCTGATCTGAGTCACGGCCAGCAACCGAGCCGCAGCGATCAGGTTGCCGGTTCGACGCCAAGCCACTTTCAGGGCGAGCACGCTTGCGAACAGAAGATGACAAGGCTGGCCGACGCGAAGACGCCTTACGCGTCGCCAGCGAGCGAATCCCAACCCAAGGCATGAGGCTAGCATTCGCGTCGTGCATCCGAGCTGGCGACCGCCCCTTTCCGTGCCCTCCTATCCCAGTCGGCCGAGCAAGAGAAAGGGAGGGAGCGAGCCCGACGCTTTGTTCAGAAGCGCTTGATCTCGATGCCGTGTGTTCGCAAGGCATAGCCAATCTGGCGCGGGGTCAGTCCTAGCAGGCGCGCCGCCTTCGCCTGTACCCACCCGGATCTTTCCATGGCCGCGATGACGCGCTCGCGATCGGTGACTTTCGCGGCACCCACCACGGGGCGCCCGGGCGGCCCCAGCGGTGTCGGCTCGCTGCTGACCGGCTGAACGGGTGTCACGGCTTGCGTTGCCGGCATGCTCAGCCTCGCGGGCAGCGCGATTGTCGGGCTCGGCTGTCGCGCCATTTCCGCCGGACCACACTTCCATAGCAAGGCCGACAGGCACTGCCCGTAGCAGCACGCAAAATCATCTCTAACGATCGACGATCCTTGCGCTAGCGTCGCGGTCCGCTGCACGCAGTTTTCGAGTTCGCGGACATTACCGGGAAATCCGCAATTCATGAGGACCTCAATCGCACTTGAATCGAATACCAGAGCACGGCCGTTCTCATTGTTGAAGTTTTTCAAAAAACGAGCCGCGAGAAGCGGAATATCGGTGCGTCTTTCCCGCAGCGGCGGCAATAGCAGCGGAACCACGCTGATGCGATAATAGAGATCGGCACGGAACTCGTTCCTTGCCACCGCCTCTTCAAGATTCTTGTTCGTGGCCGCAATCACGCGGACATCGACTTTGATTGTCTGATTGCCGCCCACCCTCTCGAATTCCTGCTCCTGAAGCACGCGCAGGAGCTTAGCCTGGAACGAGCCCGAGATCTCTCCAATCTCATCCAGAAACAAGGTTCCCTTGTCGGCGATCTCGAAGCGCCCCTTGCGCGCGTTGAATGCGCCCGTAAACGCCCCCTTCTCGTGTCCGAACAATTCGGATTCCAGCACGGTCTCCGTGAGGGCTGCGCAATTCAGCTTGATAAAGGGCCGTTTGGCGCGCGCTGAACGCTCGTGAATAGCCTTCGCGACCAGCTCTTTGCCGGTACCCGACTCGCCACGCAACAAAACCGTGCTATTCGATTTTGAGATCACCTCGATCTTGTCAAGTAGCGCGCGCAGCGCCGGGCTGTCACCGATAATTCCCTCGACTTGGACCTTCTTACGGTCCCGCCCATGGGGCTTGAGCTCGGACAGCTGCTTCTGCAGCCGGAACTCCTCGTCCATAAGGCGCCCGCGATCGCGCACAAACAAGCAATGCAACTTCGCCGTCTGGCCCAGCAGCCGGGCGACCATCGTCAGCAGGCGGACGTCGTCCTCGAGCTGCGCACGCGTCCCGTTGTCCGCGATGCGGTCGATGCTCAGCGTACCCACAACTTTGTCGTCGACGTTTATGGGAACGCCGATGAACGCAACGCGCGTATGACCGTCGGGATCTAACATATCGGCCTCCGAAGAACTGAAGGCCGAATGCAGCGCTACGTTCTCGACGATGAGCGGCTGCCCCGACGCCACGATTTGATCGATTGCTCCTTGCGGCAAGCGCAACCCGCAGCGCGCATCGCGGTCTTCGCTCCTGCCGTCGTCTACGATGATCTCCGGCCCGCCGTCATGCTCGAACAGACATACGATGCCGCGCCGCATCTGCACGAGCGATCCCAGACGCTCGATGACGCTCGCCAGCTTAGCCTCGAGCCGACATAGGCCAGTGAGCGTGTGCGCTATTTCAACAATCGTGCTCAGCGATTCCTCTTGCGACCGCACAATACAAGCGGAAGCGTCCGCATCGGAGGTTGAGTTTGGCTTTTCCCGCAGGGAAATGCTGTCTAGCATGACGACTTCTCCGTTCCTTTCTTGATCCTCCTCATCGGACTTGTTGGATTCGTGTTGCATGCCCGATCTGACATCCAGTTCTCAGGGCGGGACGAGAGATTACCCTTCTTCATGGCACGTCGGCAGCACTTAGAGTGGCTAGCTCTGCCGTTTTGTTCTTTCCAACTTGCTGCGCGAATTCACTCCGGCCAACATGACTTCCATCGATGAAGCTCAGAACAGCCGGGGCTCTTTAGGGATTGAATTATAAGTGTTGCCCGCCATTGATCGGCACTTCGCCGCCGGTGACATAACTTGCCGCATCTGAACATAGGAAGAAAATGACCTTGGCGACCTCTTCGGGTGTACCCACTCGGCGGAGTGGGATCTTTGGCACAAGATGCGCTTCCGTGTCAGGCGACAAAATGTCCGTCTTGATTTCGCCGGGCGCGACCGCATTGACGCGAATGCCATGCGCGGCGTAATCGTGCGCCATTTCGCGCGTGAGACAAGCGAGCGCAGCTTTCGAAGTCGCATATGCCGACCCTGCAAATGGATGCACCCGCGAGCCGGCGATCGACGTCACGTTGACGATCGAGCCTGACGCCCTTTTTAGTTCGTTGAACAGGCCTTGAGCGAGTAGGATCGGTGCCACCAGATTGAGATGGAACACGCTCATCCAGGTGTCGACTGAGGTCGCCAGCGATGTCAGCCTGGTACCGTTTGCCGCTTTTGGTGAGTTTCCGGCATTGTTTACCAGTCCGTGCAACGGTGCGCCAGCAAGGCGCTCCTTGATCTCGGCAATCACGCGCGGCAGCATCCGATGATCGCCCAGGTCGACTTCGATATAGCTGTCGCCCTCTGAGTCTGATGGGCGGCGCGCCGCGTCCAATGGTTGGCGCGCGCAAGAAATGATGCGCCAACCGGCTTTCGAAAACAATTTTCCGGTGGCTCGGCCGATACCGCGC
Source organism: Bradyrhizobium sp. Kon10 (assembly GCF_055807395.1). Lineage (NCBI taxonomy): Bacteria > Pseudomonadati > Pseudomonadota > Alphaproteobacteria > Hyphomicrobiales > Nitrobacteraceae > Bradyrhizobium > Bradyrhizobium sp. Kon10. The sequence continues at coordinate 9,570 of NZ_JBVVOZ010000043.1, forward strand.
GATGCCCCAGTCAATACCAGCGTCTTTCGCTCGCGCAGCGGGCGGCCCGATCGATCGGCGTGAATTGGACCGCCAGGGTCCGTTTCCGACGATTGAGCTACGACCGCTTTGTCATCTGGTAGACCTAGATTCACAGGCGGCTCCCATCCGCTCCCGTCGCCTGTGCACCTGGTGCAGGATCCGGGCCAAGGCGACGCAGGGCACAAGGGGCGCAATTTTGTGACCCAAATGGCAGGTTCTGAACATCTGGCCTGTTTGCTTTTCGACAACAGCAACGCCGCGTCGAGCGCCCGGGCGCGTTGGCCGCGTCGCACTCCAGGGGTGGTCTGTGGCTCATTCGAGTTGGCGGAGATAGATCAGCTGCCTTGTGCGGAGATCAGGACCGATGGCCAGTTCGTCCAATTTGGTCTCGGCGGTTGGAGGCCGGCGCAGATGCGGCTCTGGTTCGACATCGATGGGCTGAGGCTCGTGCCTTCATCAGCTGCGGCCGAACGTATTTCGCAACCAACGGATGAACAAGGCCGCTAGTCCAGAAGACGAGCTGACCGCGAAAGGATTACGCAGAAACGGCGACCCAACTACCGGACGCGCGTCCTTGCTGCTGGGACATTCTGACGTGACCGTCTGCTAGGTCAGATTTCCTCGGCGGCCCGGAACACCATTGCCGTGCTCTTCAGCGCCTGGCCAGCGAACCGTTCGGGCCCAGTGATGACGGGAGATCACCTTTTCCGCGCCAGTCGACTTACAGGTGGCGGCCAGACACATTGCGGGACAAGGCCGCCGACGCTCGCCGGCATTGCCCGACGCTTCGCCAGGCGTTCGCCGTACCAGCCGCAATGCGTTCCGGATAGTGCGCGGGTCAGCCCTCATCTGCGGACGGAACTCGCCATCCACCGTTCCTGGGACACGTTGCGAAACTCGATGCTGTGGAAGCCAGCAGTATCAGGCCGACGATCCAGGCGACGATTGCTCAGGCTCGTTCAGATTCGCGGCTTCATGAAGCAGCGAAATGCTCGTATGGATTATCGACCAGGGTCAAATGCTCCGGATTGCTCAGATCGAATTCAATAATGCGTGGCACGAGCAGACGGGCATAGCGCGTAAAGGCGCTAGTAGGAGGAAAGCGGATCACGGTGGCGCATCGCGCGAGAAGATACATGTCGATGAGAGCGGAAGCTCCACCTTCAATTCCCATTTCCGCGCTATGCAACGGCCCTGCCCGATCGGCCTGGAACCGTTTTGGTACGGCGAAGATATCGGGAAACAGGCCCGATACGTGATCGAGCACCTGTGCGCTATCGGTGCACAGGAAGATCTTTACAGGCTTCGGATATGGCAAAGCCTTGGCTTTTCCGATTGCCATGCGGACCTGACGAAGGGCGAGCTCCGAATCGGCCCAGTACGGAGCGTGCCCCATGATATCTTCGCCATTGCCGTGCCGAACATGAACGCCGATCATGCTATGGCCGCTAAAGTGTTGCTCATACAGGGCGTCGATCCGCGCTTGAATCTCAGACCTGAGCTTGAGGCTCCGAAAGATCAGTCGTTCGGCTTCCTCACCACAGCGCCACATCAGGCAAGCGTCACAGACGATGGTGTTGGCTTCGTTATCGTCTCTTGCCTGGAACAGCTCGGTCAGTTCGTCACGTTCTCGGAAGATCTGCTCGTCGGGACGGTTGATGCAGTCGATCGACGGCCTATTCCACCAGGGCGGGAAGAACGGGCCGGGAAACGATAGCTGGTTGACCCTGTCATCGCAAATCACCGGCACACCAGCGATCTGCTCAACCGGCTCGAAGAACACCGGAAAGGCATTGCTGAACGGTTGGTCGACATAACAGGAACCGCGCCAGTCAATAACGAGCGTTCGCCCGGTCCGCTGCGCGTACGACCAGGCTGAGGCCAACGACCAGAGGCAATCACCAAAGCCGGTGCGCCTCCGAGAAACAACAAAGCGTTCCTTCGTCAAGTTATCAAAGCCTTCTCGTTGCGCGAGCTCAGTTCTGTGTGGCGCACCAACTCATCTGCGATGCCGATCCACGCCGGGCGCTGGTCACTTGGACGCAAGTCACTTAACCCGCAAACTCATCCTGCACGCACCGCGATTGGCAGGTCATGCAAGAGGGTCACATTGCGAACCTTTCACGAGCGCGCAGTCTGTGACGGATGCAGCCGAATACGACGCTGATCCCACAGCCCGCGCAGTTCGTTCACGAGAGCTTCGCGCCTCGTCCTGTCAGAGGTGACCCTGGCGAGAAGATCGGCAAGAACCGCTTCCTCCTCGATTTGCATCAGCATGTCGAACAGGTCGTGCGAGACGCGTACACTGTCATGGCTGGAGTGACCCATGCGGATCTCGCAGACTGTCTCCTGCCGGTCTCGGCCGGTATGAGCGCGAACCCGGTAAAGAGACACATGGGCCGGCAGTGATACAGCGAGCGCAGTCCAGTTTTCGAGCGTTGTTGCCCGCTTTTTGATGAGGAATGACCCGACCACAAGGCCATCCAGCTCGGTCGACAAAAACGCCGTAATCGCATCGGCAACGGAATCTACGATCGGTTCGGCATTGTTGTTGAAAGACGTATTAAGCAGAATCGGGACGCCTGTCCGACCTTTGAACGCATTGATAAGTTCCCAATAGGCGGCATTGCTCGTGCGGGACACCGTTTGCAGCCGAGCCGTACCATCGATATGCGTGATCGCGCCCAGCAACGCACGCATGGATTCGCGCACGCGAACGACGAAGTTCATGAACGGATATTCTGCACGACCATCCGGCAACTCAAAGAACGCACCCGCATCCTCCTCGAGAACCGATGGCGCAAACGGTCGATAACTCTCGCGCTTCTTGACCATCGCATTGATCCGGTCCTTGTTTGCCGCGGGCCTCGGGTCCGCAAGAATACTGCGGTTGCCGAGCGCACGAGGGCCGAACTCGGACCGGCCCTGTACCCACCCGATCACAGCGCCATTAGCGATCCACTCGGCTGCTCTGGCTGCGACGTCAGCTGTCCGTTCAATCTCGAGGTGTCCGGCCCATCCCTTCAGTTCCTGTTCAATGCTGTCGTCGCTGCCGACATCCGGCCCCCAATAAACCGCCTGTAGTCGCTCGCGGGGCGGAGCCTGCCCGGCCTCGTTCGATACCATCAGTGCCGCGCCCAATGCGCATCCGGCATCATGCGAAGCCGGCTGCACGAAAATGTCTTCGAACAGGCCTGAGTACAGCAGTTTTCCGTTTAGCGTGCAGTTGTGGGCCACACCGCCAGCCAGGCACAACCGTTTCATTCCGGTCTGCTCACGATAATGCCGAAGAATGTGAAACACGATCCGCTCCAGCGCCTCCTGCAACGATGCGCTCACATCTCGATGCTGTTGCGTAAACGGCATTCCCCTCCGCCGGACCTCGATATTGCGCAGCAATGCCGGGCCGACACGGTCGAGGTGAACGCGGTAGTTACCGTTTGGGGAGAGCTCATAGAATTGGGAAAAAAGCTCGCGATAGCGTGCGGGATCTCCGTAAGGAGCCAATCCCATAACCTTGTATTCGTCGAACAGGCCGTAGCCGAGGTATCGGATCGTTTCCAGATAGAACAGTCCGAGAGAGTTGGTCTCTGGAAACGTCATGAGCTCGGTCATTTCGGTGCCCGACCCCACCGCCAAGAGACCCGAGAGGAAGTCGCCACAGCCGTCGATCGCGAGAACCAGGCTTTCTTCAAAACCCGACATTGCCAAAGCGCTTACGGCATGGGCCTGATGATGGCCTACGAATGACACCCGCGAAGGGTCAACTTGGGTACCGAACTCTGCCGCGAGAAGGTGCCGCAACAGTAGATTCGCATCTAGCGGAATTGAGATCTCAGGTTGTGAGATGAACAATCGTTCGAGCATCGAATTGCAGTAGGCTTCAGTCGCGTAGAACGCAATACGATCGACGTCGCGAAGCTCCACGCCCGCGGCTGCTAGACAGTATTCGATCGCACTGCTCGGGAGCTTGTTCGAATGTTTGATGCGGTTGAGGCGCTCCTCTTCAACGGCGGCGATCACGCGACCGTCCTTGACGAGCACTGCGGCGCCGTCGTGCAGAAACGTGTTCGGTAGTTGCAGCGGGTTTTCATAGACCTTATCGAGCCCGCCACTCAATCCTAGACACAGCATCTTGTTCTCCGTTCACTCTGAGAGGCCTGTTGGCCTATTTCGTATCGTTTGCTTCGCAAGTAGGCCGCACGTCGGCACGGGCCGATCAGGCATCGCCAACGAAACGAGGCTCACATACGTGTCAGCCGCGAATCGAACGTGAGTTGCGTCCGATGTCTGATCTCGCGGCGCTTTAGGTCTTGTTCCTGTCACCGCATCAGTCGCTGCCGAAGCAGCGCGGCCGAGACGATGAAGGGAATCGCTGCGTAGATGCAAAGTGCGCCCACATGCAAACCGACGCTGTCGACCGGCCGACCGAGCATTGCTGGACGAATGAGATCGACCGAATGTGTCAGGGGCAACAAGGCCGCGATGCGTTGAAATGAACCAGGCAACTGGCCGATTGGGAAGATCGCCCCGCTCAAATACATCATGGGCGTGAGGATAAGTGATTGGTAGAAGATGAAATAGTCATGGCTCGGTGCAAGCGCTGAAACGACCATTGCGAGGCTCGCGAAAGCAACGCCAGTGAGGGCGATGGCTGGTAACGCATAGGGAATGGACGACCACTCTGCATAGCCGAGTGCGACGGCAACGATTGTGATCGCCGTCCCGGCGAGCAAGGCCTTGCTCGCTGCCCATGCCATTTCACCCAGAACAATGTCGCCGAGCGTAAGGGGCGTACAGAGCACTGCCTCCCACGTGCAACCTGTCTGCATGCGAGCGTAAGCCCCATAGATCGTTTCGAAAGTTGAGGAGACCATCGCGCTTGTGGCAACCATGCCAGCCGCCAGAAACGCAATGTATGAAGTCCCCTCAACGCCACCTACGATCATTCCGAGGCCAAAACCAAGACCGAAGAGAGAGCTCATCGGCTCGGCCAGATTTCCAAGAATCGATGCCAGAGCGACTTTCCGCCAGACCAGAAAGTTGCGGCGCCAAACCGCGATCCAATTCCATGGATTAGCAGGGAGCGCGGGCGCAAAACGTTGCCACATCGTTCAGTCCTTCATCTCTCGCCCGGTTAACCGCAAGAAGACATCCTCCAGATTTGGAGGACGCTGCAGAAGGCGGAGATCCGTACGGCAGGCAAGCCGGCGACGCACCTGCTCGGGATCCGTGACATAGCAAAACAGCGTCTCCCCGCTCACCTCAGCGTGCCGCACTTGGGTTCTGACCAGCGGCAGCAACTCATGCGGATTACCACCGTAAATCTCGATCACTTGACACCCGATCTGCTGCTCGATGAGAGCATGAGGCTGCCCTTCCGCGATTTTGCGGCCGTGCTCAAGCACGCACAGGCGGTCGCACAATCGCTCCGCCTCTTCCATGAAATGGGTGGTGAGAAGAATCGTTTTGCCGCGCGCTAATAGCCAGCGCAAGCGTTCCCAGATGAGATGACGGCCGTGCGGATCGAGGCCAGTCGTCGGCTCGTCAAGCACCAAGAGCTGCGGGTCGTTAATGAGGGCACGTGCCAGCGTCAACCGCCGCTTCATGCCGCCGGACAGTTCCGCGACGCGGGCGTCCGCCTTGTTCTCCAGGCGGGCGAATTCGAGCAGCGACGGTGTGACCGCTTTGACCTCGGTCGCGCTCATGGCGAAGTAGCGACCGAAAACGAGCAAGTTTTCGCGCACCGTGAGCTGAAGATCAAGGTTGTCGAACTGGGGGACAACCCCGATGCCCCGGCGCGCCAAGGGCGCACGTGCCGGCACCGGCTCGCCAAGCACGCAGATCTTACCTGCGTCGGGCGACGCAACACCCAGGATCAAACGCGCAAGCGTGCTTTTACCCGCGCCGTTTGGTCCCAGCAGACCGAAGCATTCTCCCGGCGCGACCGTAAACGAAAGAGCGTCCACGACGATCCGGTCCCTGTAGGACTTGCTCACCTCGAAAAGGTCGACTGCCGGGGCTGACATTTGCTTACGCCATCGCGACGGACGTTGTTCGCACCGCGTCCTGGGTCGCGTGCTTCTTTGTCCAAAGAAGGCCGTCACACCATACGTGATCGACGCGTCCCCACTGGCATGCGGCGGCAGCATCCGGGAAAAAGCCGCTTCCATGCAGATTAGCGCTGGTATTGCAAAGCAACGGGATGGCTGTGAGCTTCTCGTACTCGATGAGAAGCTCGACCACTTTATGCTGAGATGATCTGGAAACCGTCTGTAGGCGAGCAGATCCATCGAGATGCACGACGGCGGGAATTTTGTCCCGCCATTCGGGTCGCGTCTGGTGATCGAAGAGCATGTACGGATCCGGTACTCCGGGGCTAAAAATCTCCGCCGCACGATCCTCCAGGCATATCGGCGCTACTGGCCTGAAATGCTCACGAAGCTTGATGTCGTTGAGTTGATCTTTCATTCCCTCCCAGCTTGCAGCCGCGAGAATGCTTCTGCCACCCAAGGCCCGTGGTCCGAGCTCGGCACGCCCGGCAAGGAAGATCACGGGCTTGTCACCCGCGAGGATTGCCGCAAGTTCGCCCATCGTGCAGGGCGCGCCCTCCCATCCGGACGGGACTTCGCTGGGACGAACGGCCGGTCCACTATAGACCGACCATTCCAGAGCTCTAAAGCCTTGCTGTGCCACCAGGCCAGAGCAAGCAGCACCGATGGCTGAGCCGCTGTCGTTCGGAAAGGGCGGCACCCACACGTCATCGAACAGGCCGGTCGCACGAAATGCACTATTCCACTTGATATTCAGGCCGCAGCCGCCGGCTATGCAGAGGTTACGCACCCCCGCAAGGTCCGAATGCCGCTGCACAACATCAGCAATTGTGCGAACCAGCAGCCGCTCTAGAAACACGTGAAATGACGCAAGGATGTCTTCGGCCTGCTTGGCCTTCAATCGCAGCGCGCACGCATCGAAGAAGTCGTGCAGAGCTTCAAGTGGCGATTTTGAGCTGTTGATCTGTGCAACCTTGTGACAAGCGCCATCAGCATCCGTGGCAAAGTGCGTCTGATAAAGCTCCTGAAACGTGTTAATGATCTCCTCGTCGGGAGCTCCCAGAGCGATATAGGCCATCAGCTTGCCGGCGATACCTAGATCCCAGCTGGTCCGGTCTGCCCGCCTGTAAGGTCCAAAGTGATGTCCTGCCGTCGCATAAGCGTGGCCTATCATCGGAAACAGGCACTCGATGAACCGGATGCCGTGCGGCTCGACATAGTAGAGGCGTGGAAACATGCAGCCGTCCCACACCAAGCAGAAAGCAGGCTGTGCGGATTCGGCAAACGAGCTGGTGCAGTATGCGGATGCTACGTGCCCGGTGACATGGGGATAGCTTTGATAGGGATATAGTTTTCCGTCAAGCATAAGGCCCATGCGATCGCGCGACGCGAGGGGGCTATCGCCTTGGCGTTCGACATACGGCGCGCCCTTGAGCTTGACGGTGGTCGTCCCACTAAGGACTTCAAACTGCGATTCGACCTCTCCATCCCAGCCATCAATAACGAACTTATCAACATCGCTCGGATCGAGCCCGTGCTCCGCCAAAGCGCTAACAACGGAATCCAGGTTGCCGATAGTTTGATAACGCGGATTATTGTTCAGCTTCTCCTGCTCGACGCAGAACACCAATCGGCCGTCCTCGATCAGAGCGACTGCCCCGTCATGCGTCAACTTGATACCGCAGATTCGCATAGTGGCTCCTTTCAGGCTCGGCCGTTGGGTCGGATCGAAGATCGCTCCGGATTGCGAAAGCGGACCAACAGGCAGTCTTCGTCAGCCGACTGCCCCTGGCACTGCACGCGTTCGACCTCAATGAGCGCTTCACTCAAAATCGTGATGACCGTCTCGGCACCAGCGACATGCCCCCATCGCTTGCAGGCCGTATCACGTGCAGATCCGAAGACCAGATGCCCACCCGGAGCAAGCATTTTGACCATGTTGTCGATTGCAGTACGCATTTGCGTCATGTCTTCAAGATAATAGAGAACTTCGGCGACGACGATCAGATCGAACAGCTCCGCGGTCGCGAACTGCAGAATGTCGGTCGCCGCCCAGCTGATATGCGACCACCTCTTGGTCCGCTGGACCGCTCGACCGATCGCTCGCGGCATAACATCGATGACCGTGAGCCGTTGGCAGTGAGGAGCAAGCTTCTCTGTAAACGCACCGGCCGCGCACCCTATTTCGAGGCCGTTTGACACGGCGCTGTTCGACAGCGACAGCCGCAGCAATTGGGTGTGACGCTCACGTTCGAACGGATTGTCGTCAAGCCGCCACGGGTCATCATTAGCCAACTCCCGTTCCAACGACTGGTATATATTGTCCATGCTCACCACTGATCCCCTAGAAGCTGCTTAGTCAGTTTCGGCCGCAATGCCGTCCGACGCGATCAGCTGCGAAGGAGCGCGTGAAAGACCTGCCCTGCGAATTGAGCCAGGCGTTTCCGATGCGAGGTTGAGGCTTGGTCCTGTTGTCGCGTCTTCGATCGAGGCAATCGATTCATCACCGTCTGATGATTTCGCTATTGTGCGCGAGAGCCAATCGCTGTTGCTCAAAGTACAGAGCGCATAGACTTTCATCGGGAGCAGGAGAAAAATGTTGATCGGGGTATGCAGCGAGAAGCCGAGAAATCGAAGCTCGCGAGCACGAACCGCCGCTACGCTACAGCGAGTCATGGTCATCGCGACGATAGTCAGACCGGTCCACCACGGCACGCTGTCCGTGAGCGCGAGCTGTGCGAGCGCGGCGATCGATGAGATGGCGAGCAGCAACGGCCCGAGGTTCTGTCCGAGCACATCGAGTGTGAGGTACCGATCGAGGCCGGGCAGCAGGTGCAAACCGAGCAGCGTGTCGCGGTAGGTGCTTCGCGCCCAACGGAGCTGTTGGCGCAGATAGGGCAAGAGCCTATCCGGGACCACCGTTGCGGCGATTGCGTCCGGAACGTACTCGGTTCGAAACCCTGCCTTGAGCATGAGGATCGTCAGATGACGGTCCTCACCGAAGTCGCTCGGCTTTCCTCGGAAGAACTGTGTCTCGTATTGGTCGAGCAGCAACATGAGCGCGGAACGCCGGTACATTGCACATGGCCCGCAGCAGCACATGACGGCGCCAAAGCGCGTCTGCGCCGCGCGCTCCTCGTTGCAAGCCAACCAGTACTCCATGTCGATCAATCGGGTCAGCCAGCTGTCGTTCCGGTTGCTGGCCGTCAATTGGCCCATGGCCGCGCCGACGGCTGGATCCTGCATCTTGCAAACGAGCTTGCTGACCACGTCGGGGGCGATTTCCGTGTCGGAATCGACATTGAGCACGAGATCGCCGAATGAGCGGCGTATCGCGGCGATCTGCGCCTTGCGCTTTCCAACGTTGCTTGGCAGCAGAATGATACTGAACCTCGGGTCATATGCGTAGCTCGCATGGACCGAGGCCACTGTACCGACATTCGCAGAGCCGTCATCGACCACATAGACCTGCAATCGCCCTGGGTAGTCCTGGCTTGCGATCGACTTCAGGCAGGCTGCCAGCGTGCGCGGGTCCTCGTTGAAGCAGGGCACGATGACATCCACGCTGGGCAGAGCACCGGTGTCGACCGGGCCGTACGGCGGCAGTGAGGTGTCGGTTCGCCGCGCATAGAGCGCCTGCGCGCTCTTATGAACGCTGGAGAGTAACGCGTAGGAGGCAACAGCAGCGGTGCTGATGGTGGCAAGAAGGCTCATGGGAATTGATCTATTCAGTGAGGTTGAGGAAGCGACCGGATTGCGAAGCCACGGTCATGCAGTGCTGGAATGAGCTGGGCGAGCGCCGTCACGGTCTGGTCGCGCTGACCAGCATGAGGGCAGCGTCCCAACTCGTCGGGAGGGCAGCCGTCGTGCAGGAGCACGATTGCGCCTGGCCTGACCGAGGCCAACACTGCGGCAACAATCGGCTCGACGCCGGGACGAGCCCAATCTTGCGGATCGACTGACCAGTGCAGAGCTGCCAGTTCGGCCTTCGCCGACGCGGCGAAGACCTCCTTGCTCCAGATCCCGTACGGCGCACGCATATGCCGCACAGAGGCTCCGGGGCAGGCCATTCCGATGACCTTATTCGTCGTGAGGATCTCGTATTCCACCTCATCCGCTGTGCATTTGGCTAAGTCCGGGTGCGTCATTGTGTGGTTTGCGACCTCGTGTCCTTCTGCAATGATGCGCTGGATCAGCTGCGGCTGGCCCGCCGCGTAGGCACCGATCACGCAGAAGGTGGCGGACGTCCGATGCTGCGCCAGCACATCCAGGATAGCCGGCGTGCAAAGCGGGTTGGGACCATCATCAAAGCTCAGATAGACGCAGGGCTCTCCGCCAGCATCGGCGTAGTCGCTCCGCGCTTCAGTCGCGTCGTTTGTGGACCTCATAGTTCTGGCCCGTTCCGTTCGATCGTGTCACCCGCCGGCCATTGGCTCATGGGCCTCGCAATCGGCAGAACGAGGCCGACCACGTCCTCCACGCGCGTCGGAGGCACAGTGAGGTAAATGTCCGGACAAGCGGACCGGACGCGGAGCCCTGGCAGAATGGTCGCCAATCCCTGTCGCCCGAGCAGCCTGGTTATATGTTTCTGCAGGGCAGCGCGGACCGTGCCAAAACCGAACGGCACGCCAAGATCTCGCAATACGGGATACATCACTCGGATGGAGTGGGTGATTCCAAGCCCCTCGAGATCCGGGCGCACCCCGTACAACCCGAGTTCAGCCACGAGCAGATCGCTCTCGCCAACTTTTATGAAGCGGCGTAGTGCCGCGATGTGAATCGCAACGCCACGATCATCGTAGCCGATTGCTCGAATCTCAGGCCTTGCGCCGGCCCAGCTTCGATGACCTTCAAAGGGCTTTGCATTGAATTCCCCGGTCGGACCATAGGTCTTCCGGAAAAACTCGGATAATTCAATATGGTCAGCAAGTTGAAGGTCATTCTCCCAGCACAGCCTCCAACGCACTGGAGGGCGCGCCGAAACAGCTCGTGTGGATTCGGGCGCGATCATGTTCATAGGGCGTCACTCCTGTTCGTTATCTGGCTGCTGACGCAGGCCAGCAGCTCGCTACCTTCGAAAGGCTTGCTCAGGAACTGGAGTCCAGCTTGCAGGCTTGGCCCCACATCGTCTTCGGAGTGATCTGCGAGCAGAACGGTGGGAATCGCGCCTCCGGATGCAACCAGATGATCGAAAAGATCAAGGCCACTCATCGCGCTCGACTTCATATCCGCGATCAAGCACGACGTGATCGAACGGCGGCCTGATTTCAAGAACCCCTCTGCGCTCTCGAATGGTTCGGGCACGTAACCGGCGCAAAACACCACATCTGTGAGAGCTTCGCGCACCGATTCATCTGCGCTCACGATGCAGATGACGTCGAGCGTGTGCGCAACTCGCATCAGATTCGCCAAGGACGCCTTCGCTTGCATGTTCCGCACGATTTCACCGTAGTAAGGACGCAATCCAATCGGATGCGGCAAAAACACATTTGACACCCGCAACTCGAGGGCTGCGACCGGACGGAAATCTACGGCCAGGTTGAGCGTTCCTCAATTCTACGGCGGTACACGGCAGATATAGAATGGGTTGGCGAAGCCATACGATCGTTTGCTCGTCGTATACGCCCCAACTTTGCGGTCTCCGATCGTGCTGGCTCATCGTAATATGGCTTGCGCAACACGCGCAAAACTGCGACCGCACAGTCGAGACGTCTTGATCGATCCCTAGTGCCGGGCTGAGACGCGCAACGATTTGTAACCATTCTGATGGATCTGAGATCTCGCTAAACTATCGTTTGCTATCCTCATTCGGTACAAATGGTAAAATCCATTGTATCGATAGAACACATTCACAGCGTGGATCGCTCGGAATTATGCGTTTCAAGGGCCTCGATCTAAATCTTCTCGTCGCGTTCGACGCCCTTGTAACGCAAGGCAATCTCACTTCGGCGGCAAGAAGCATCAATCTCAGTCAACCTGCCATGAGTGCCGCCGTCGCGCGGCTTCGCACTTACTTTCGCGATGAGCTATTCACCATGAAGGGGCGGAAGCTTGTCCCAACCCCGCGGGCTGAAGCGCTCGCCGCCCCGGTTCGCGAGGCTCTCGCTCACATTCAGCTCTCCATTATTTCTTCTGACGGCTTCGACCCGTCGCAATCGAATCGACGATTCAGGATCATACTGTCCGACTTCATGACCGTCGTGTTTCTTCGAGGGGTCGTGGACCGCGTCGCGCGGGAAGCTCCAACGATCAGTTTCGAGTTGCTGCCGCCCGCAGAAGAACCCGATGAGCTCCTCCGGCGCGGTGAAGTCGATTTTCTCATGTATCCGCAGATGTTTATGTCGAGCGCGCATCCGAAGGCGGCTCTGTTCGAAGACACTTTCGTTTGCGTGGGCTGCCCCATGAACAAGCAGCTCGCATCGCGACTCACGTTCGAGAAATACATGTCGATCGGGCACGTGGAAGCCCAGTTCGGCCGCTCGCTGAGGCCCTCCTTCCACGAATGGCTCTTGCTCGAGCATGGTTTCAAAATCCGCACCGAGGTCGCGGTGCAGGGTTTTGGTATGATTCCGCCCATGTTATTGGGCACCAACCGTATAGCGAGCATGCCCTCAAGATTGGTCAGCCATTTCGCACAGACGATGCCGCTGCGGGTTGTCGAACCTCCGCTGCGACTTCTCACATTCACCGAGGCCGTCCAATGGCCGGCCATTCATAATACTGATCCCGCAAGCATTTGGATGCGCAACATATTCTTCCAGCAGGCATCCACGATGTTCTCTCGGTCCGAAACCAGTCAATGTCACGGCCCGTCCTAGGATTGTTCGGGCCGGTTGCGACCTGCCCTCGGTTAACCGGACCCACGCCAGGCTCGAAGCCCCGGTCTTCTTTTGACCTTGGGCCATAGTGGGAATTAGCGCGCTTAAGCGCAGTTTGGTCGGGCCGCAGGCGCTGTTGATCTCGCGCCGCCGGGACGATCCTGCGCATCGTGCAGCTCGCTTGCCGGCTGAGGACTTCTCGCTGATTCGGAGGGGACTGCATCAGAGAGTGCATGCGCCAGCTTCAGAGCACGTAAAATGATGCGGCTCACCGGTGAACAATATTCGCCTCAGCACCACACTCCCTTGAATCGAACGCTGCGTCAGGTTCAAGGCCAACAAGCGAGAGCGAAGTTGCGGATTGGCATCGCCGTTCGCCGAACTGGTACATCGCATTGTCGTCAACGGCCATTGACTTAGTCCCGAAGCGCGCCAGTCGCCAGGAGCCTACATGGCTGGTGACCGGCAGGGACGGTTTCCCGCTCGTTCGTGCCGAATCAACAAATTAAGCCGAACGCAACCGCCCCCCCACTATCACGCCGGCAACCGCCAGCTCGCGTAAACCCGAGAGGGCGAAAAAACTGCGCGTGTTTGCGCAAGGTCGCCAAAGCTGGAAGAACTTAATCTCGACGGCGCTTACCTTACTCTTCTTGTGCGCGAAGCCGCTGATTGAGCGCAGCTGCAAGCTTGCACGCAGCAGGATGGCCGAGATCAGCTCGCGGCATTTTCCGGCTGCGCGCGTGTTCCGGTGAGGAGTGGTCATGTTGAGAGGACGCCACCGGTGCCAACGTGGGACCGCGTAAGCGATCGCCGCTCCCATTGGCAAGCCTGCTTGCTCCTTCAGCTTTCGATCGTTTCGGCCGACATGTTGACCCCAGCCTCATTGGGTTATGGGTGCACGGCTCTTCCTTCGCATGTCGCGACAATCGTGTTTTTCGAAAGCTCGCGGCATGACTCGCGCGACGTCAACCCCGTGCACTCAAGCTGCTGCCTCGCACGGCTGACCCCGAAGCGCTGCTTTAGTGCGGTAAGACCATTTGCCTAGGTCTCCCGAAGCATCTATGTCCAGCTTGCACGCCAAAAGCGATACTGTTTGAGGATGGAATTGAGCGAGTCAGCGGTCACACGAGCAAGCCAATACCGCGACGGATCGCCGTTGAGCCTTATGTTCGATGGGATACTTGCGGCGACTCCGCCAGACAGTGTCCCCAGATTTGGGAGTAGATTTGAATTGAGCATTATCTTAAGACGTGCATCAAACTCCTCGACCACACTATAGCATCAACGCTGTCTTGCCATTGCGGCCCCGTATAGGGAGGCGGCCAAGGGCTCGCCAAGTGATTGTGAAGGCAAAGCCGCTACGGCATCTGCCCAGGATGTAGTGCGCTCCGCCACACTGGTCCGGCGCACGCCTAAAAATGCAAGTTATTGCGGTGCCTCCTTCTCCCGGCGTTTGCGGCGATCGACCTGCGCCGTGGAAGAGCAGCCATCATCTTCCGGCACGCAAAACCTGGGCAGCGTCGCACCGTGCCAACACAACAGGACTAGCCGAGGGTCGAAAAAGCTGTTAGGCGCCGAGCCCGCCCCCGCGCCACCACGCGGTGGTGGGGCTGATCTGCGATACTCAACAGGAGACATTGCACCTTTTGGGTAGCGCACTATTGGGCAACGGAAAGCAGACGCCGTGTTGCACAATGGCACCACGTGGACGCGCCTGTCACGTTCTTTCGCGCGCGTCGCCGCTCCGTCTCCTTTTTGCCCCACCACAGCCAAACGGCTTCGTCACGTGCGGCGCGAGTGCAATCATCAAAGGAGGTTTCTGTTGGATAAGCCGAGCGGAGTCTATGATCCGGAGGATCTCGCGAGCTTGGGAAGGCTTTTCGATCAAACAATGGCGTCTTTACCGGCATGCATGCGAACCAGCGAGAATCGCGTGGCGATCGCCAGACTTGTAATGCAGCGTGCAGCGAGGGACGAATTGGCGTCGCTCGCGCACTTGATGCTTGCACTTGTCTCAGCCACTTGAGCCACGGCATGCGCTCGGTCCTTCTGTGCCCCGCAGAAGAGACGCATCATCTAGATCATTGAAATAACTTGATTCTCACGTGACGTCAGGTTGTAGGCTTGCAAATTGAGGATCATGACAAACGCCACACCACGACGGCGCCGATGGCGCATTGGAGAACTTGCAGAGGCGACCGGTGTAACGGTACGCACTCTTCATCATTACGAACATACCGGGTTGTTGACGGTCTCGGAACGTACCGATGGCGGTCACCGCATGTACGATCGTGAAAGCCTACAACGCGTCTCCCAGATTCGTGCGCTACGTGAGCTCGGCTTCTCGCTTCCTGAGATCCGCAAGGCCATCGAGGGGCGGACATCTCTCACGGACCTATTGCGCAACCATCTGGAGCGGATTGAACTTCAAGTCGCGCGGGCGACATTGTTACGGGATCGATTGCGTACTATGACGACGCAAGGTGAGACAGAAGTCAGTGTCGACGAGCTGCCGGCCACGTTAGATGCAATGTCGCGGATTGAGGAGCGCGCCCCCTCTGCGATCTGCACGTGCGCCTCTAACGCTAGCCGCGAAGATCGGTGGCGGAAGATTCGGGACGAGCTACGAAGCTGCATGGATCAGGATGAGCCTCCGTGCTGTGAGCGGGCAAATGCAGTCGCACGTCAGGCCCGTTCGCTGCTGACTGAGATTGCAGGAGTTGATTCGACTGTCTCGATGATACTTAAGGTGCTGACGCGGTTGACCGAACCACACAATCTCGCCGGCTGGGATGCGAGCCTCATGCGATACCTCGATCTCGCCCTCGCCGCGCTGGAGGACCAGCTAGGAAAGAGTTGAGCGCACCCGTTGCCGCGCCCTGCTACTGGAATGTCTCTAAACCGAATGAGGTGTTGTTGATCCTGTCTGACCGAGGATGGTCGGTCCGTAGCAGTCGCCTCGGACGCTGCGTTGTCAGTACTTCTTTGGGTCTTTCGACTCTGTGGATATTGGCAATCAACCTCAACGAACTCGCTTCGAAGCACTTGATTCGTACGTAGCGTCAAATTGTACCTTCTAAAAGCATCGACGCAGCGGCGGAGCGACAGACAGAGCGCCGGTTAAACCGAGGGAGACTCCAATGATCGGCATCAGTTTCGGAAGTTCTCGGTGAGAGTTCTCCGCGAGAACACGTCGGTGGGTGATCGTCCGCCCTGTCCAAGCACCTCGTCGGCACACGTCTGTCGAGCACGGGAGATTGGCGAGTGTACCAGGCACCGGCAAATTGTTCGATATTGGTGGTGTCAGGCCTTAGACGACGGATTCTCCTGACCAGTCCGGCAGCGTCCATTCTCCATGCTCGCCCGAAAATGCTGGCTGAACCTGCCACAACCTGAGCCTATTCGTATCCGGCCTGAGTTCGATTCAAACATCACCGCACCGGACTGTTGGTCGCCGCGTCATTCCAGGATGGCGAACCAGACCAAGTCATAGCGCGAGACAACTGGAGTCCTACATGTCGATCTTTCGCGTTCACAGGCTTGCAGCTGCTGCGCTCCTTTCCCTCGCCCTGAGCTCGAGCGCCAGGGCACGAGATGTTTACATTGCCATAGCGGGTCCAATGACGGGAAGCACTGCGGCACTCGGCGCGCAGATACGCGATGGAGCGGCCGCAGCTGTAGATTTGATAAATGCATCGGGTCTGCTGCCTGACACAAGGCTCATATTGAGGATCGCCGACGACGCATGCGATCCCAAGCAGGCCGTCGCTGTTGCCAATCGCCTGACAAGTGACGGGATCAAGCTCGTCGTTGGTCACTTCTGTTCATCTTCGTCGATTCCGGCTTCAGACATATACGCCGAAGCGGGGGTTGTTCAGATTTCACCTGGCTCGACCAATCCCCGTCTGACAGAGCGTGGTCTAACCACCGTGTTTCGGATTTGCGGCCGCGATGACCAGCAAGGCAGGGTTGCCGCCGAATATATCGTGCGGCATCACCGAGGCGCAAAGCTCGCAGTCCTCGACGACAAGAGTACAGCAGGCAAAGGTATCGCAGATATCGTTGAATCCCGCCTTCGTGCAGCCGGCGAGCACACTTTTCGACAAAGCTATGTTGCCGGCGAGAAAGACTACACCGCTCTGGTTTCAAGACTGAAGAGAGAGGGCATCCAGCTCGTCTTTATCGGCGGCTATTACAACGAGATCGGGCTGATCGTGCGTCAAGCAGCGGAAGCGGGCGCGCGCCTGACGGTGATGGCCAACGATCCGCTGATGACAAACGACTTTTTGGCCATTGCCGGCGAGGCCGCAAACGGCACGCTCTTCACCTTTATGCCGGACCCGACGAAGAAGGCTGCAGGAGCAGCCGCTGTCGCCAGGCTCAAGGGTTCGAGCCTGGCTGCCGCCGGTTACACGCTCTACGCTTATGCCGCGGTTCAAGCATGGGCAGACTCGGTCAAACGGGCCGGCAGCTTCGATGCCACGCGGGTCGCTGCGGCCCTACGCTCGGACTCGATCGAAACGGCCATTGGCACGGTTCGATTCGACTCCAAAGGAGACAACGCGGCTCCTGGCTTCATCGTTTACCGCTGGCGCGACAATACCGTGGAAGCGGTCGAGCAGAACTGACCGCCCGCCCCAACACCCCACGGAGCGTTCGAATGATGAACCACCCCCGACATGCCGAATACGCGATGCTCATGTGCCTCGCAATAGCCGCAGTCGCAGCATTTCTCGTCCTCGCAGCAGCGCTATCACAGCTATCGTGCGCGCCCGAGGGGCCGCCTCAAGAGTACGTTCCCATTCGCCTGGTGCCACTGCAGTGAGCATCAATTCCACATTCGTAAGGCCAACGAATATCGGTGCCTTCCTCCAGCTGCCGAAATTGATGCGTGCCTCGCTCTCGGGAGCGAGCTGTCACGGCCCCTTTAGAAGGAACGTGCCTCGTGGAAAGATGTCAGTCACGCGTCGTCTGCCTGAGGATTGCGCGAGTGCAAAACGATTGTTAGCTGCGCTGTTCGGCCGAGTGGACGTGGCGTTCCATTCCCTCCTGGAAGCAGGTATTCGCTCGGAAAATGCCGTGCGACGCCTGATCAGTGCTGATCGCTATCGGACCTTGAGACGGAGTCTGATCCGGTACGGTCCTTAGATCTGAGTCTGCCCCCCAACACTCACATTCATGCACGCTTCGCGCTTCGCGGATCCGAAGATAGTGCACGCACCACGTAGGCTCGACGAACGCCCTCAACCACTCTCGTCGACAAAAGGGAGAACACGACTTTGGATGCAAAGCTGCAGACTATGCTTTCCTCGCTCTCGCCGGTGGCTCGCGAATTGGATGCTCTACCGTCTGGGCGGCCCGCCCCGGACAATGGTTGCGTGAAACTGAACACGAATGAGAACCCGTTTCCTTTGCCGGACATCGTGATGCGAAGCGCAATTGCAGCTCTTGAGCTGCAATACCGCTACCCGGAAGACGACAATGTCAGCTTGAGGCAAGCGGCCGCAGCTGCCTATGGCATCGCAACTGATCGCGTGATGGCTGGGAATGGATCGTCTGAACTGCTCAGTCTGATTTACAGAGCCTTTCTTGCCCCGGGGGACTGCATCGCAATGATGTCGCCCGGCTTCTCATTCAATCGCAAGCTTGCCACATTGCAAGGGGCTCGCTTCATTGAAATCCCCTGGTCTGAGCCTGACCGCTTGCCGATGGATGAGCTGCTTTTCGGTCCCGCCAAAGATGCCAAGTTCATTCTGCTGGCCAACCCAAACAATCCGACCGGGACCTTTGTTTCGCTCGCAGAGATTGAACGCCTCGTTATACGATCTGACCGATTGATCGTATTGGACGAAGCCTATGTCGATTTCGCACCTGAGGACGGCCTACGCCTTGTTGAGCGCCATTCGAATCTTCTGGTCCTGCGCACGTTTTCCAAGAGTTATTCCGCCGCTGGCATTCGCATCGGCTTCGGGTTCGGCCATCCCGAGCTGATTGGGCGGCTTCGCAACATCCAGAATGTTTTCAACATGAATGTGGTCGCTCAAGCGGTGGGCATAAGCGTCCTGGCGCATCGCGACGCCTTCGAGGAGAACCATCGCCACGTCAGGCTTGAGCGGCAGCGCGTAGCGGCCGCCCTCTCAGAATTTGGATTCTCTGTAACGTCTTCCCAGGCGAATTTCCTCCTCGCCCGTGTGCCGGTTGGCCAGGGTGGCAGATGGTGGCAGGCGGCCTTGGAAGACCAGAAAGTCATTGTTGCGTTCTTTCCGGATGGCGGCCTGGAAGAGTGCATTCGGGTTAGCATCGGTACAAAGCGCCAGATGGATGCTTTTCTGGCGGCAGTCGGCATCATTCTTAGGAAAGTGCGACGCCGTGGCTAGTGGCCCCTTCAACGCATGTCACAGATCCCCGCACGTAATCGATCCTGACGAACACCTGATGCACCTTCGCGACGCGGCTGGAGTCAGTTTTGTCGAGCCGGCGCATTGCGAGCGAGCACTTTTTGCACCCCCGGAACCCGGCGGGGCTACGGTCCTGTCTATATAGGAGATAACTGAGTGAGAAACGTTCTTCCCTCAAACCTGACCTGCGGGATCTTTGATCATCTTGACGAGGACGGCCGCGATATCACCCGGCAATACGCTGACCGCCTTACCCTGGCGGAGGCCTACGACCGCCTCGGTTTCTACGCCTATCATCTGGCGGAGCATCATTGCACTCCGCATGGACTGGGTCCATCGCCGAACTTGTTTCTGTCGAGCGTCATACAACGCACACGGCGACTTCGCGTTGGTCCCTTGGTCATGCTGCTAAACCTCTACCACCCGCTGCGCGCATTCGAGGAGATCTGCATGTTGGATCACCTGAGCAGCGGCAGAGTTGAGGTCGGTCTTGGTCGCGGATCCCTACCGATCGAACTGAGCTACTTTGGGGTTGGAGCCGATGTTGCCTCGAGCCGTTACGAGGAAGCTTCCCAAATCTTCGTTGGCGCGATGAATGGCGGTCCGCTCTCATACGAAGGGCAACATTTTGCGTTGAGCGACGTTCCCTTGACACTTTCACCTCACCAGCATCCTTGTCCCCCGACATGGATTGCTACAAATCGGCCAGACTCAGCCCGTTGGGCGGCGGCAAATGGCGCCAATCTCGCGTGCATGGGCCCCTCTTCTGCGGTTCGCAAGATAACCGATGTCTATCGCGCCAATCGAAACGTGAAGGGTGATGCCAATAGTGCAGCACCATTTCTGGCATTGCTCCGCATGGTTGTAATTGCCAGCTCTGATGCAGCGGCCCGCTCCCTCGCGGCGCCAGCCTACGAAACATGGCTCAAGAACTTTAAGTTCCTGTACGAGCTCAATGACATCCCGCCTCCATCCAACCTGCCCCTGACCTTGGATGCCGCAATTGAGAGTGAACTGTGCGTTGTCGGAACCCGCGCTTCGGTGCGTCACACTCTTCTCGATCACCTGGAAGAGGCTGGGGCCAACTATCTCCTTTGCCAGCTCGCCTTCGGATCCCTGTCACTGGATGCCTGCCTCAACACCGCAACTGCGATTCACTCCGAACTCATAGCGGCAGAGCGATGACGGTGACCTAACAGCGATTCCAAACGGTTCACGCCTGACCCGACAAACAAATGGCAACACCGAGGCCAATGAGTACCGCAGCCGAATGCATCGATCATCGATAAGGCCGCGCCCTCATGATTCAAATGGCTTGTACGCGTATGCGACCTTTTCGACTACATCACCAAACAGGAGGATTGACAGCAATAATTGGCCTGGCCCTCATTTTGCGTGCGTTGACATTGCCGGAGCAGTGGTTTGCTTGGACAGGTGAGTTGGCTCACGCTGATCCCGCTTTGGCGCGCCAGTTCCTCGATCTCATTCCACACGAATCCAACGTGTGGCTTATCGCCCGAGCGGCCCTGTCGTGACGCGGTCCCGGCAGCGCTCCGCCCAGACGGAGGAGATCGCGTGTAAGCTCGAGATTGTGCTGGCGGAGTTGGCTTCGCTGCGCATTCTGCTGGCCGCGCACGGCATTAGCACCCCGCGACCTCTCGATGAGGACTGCCTCACTGTTCAGCGGTTCGCAGTGATGAACCACATAAGCCCCGAAGCCGTGCTCTCTCGGATCCGCCGCGGGAAGTTGCGCGCGGAGAAACGCGGTGGCCGTTGGTGGGTGAAATGCACGGTTTGCACAGCATAGCCGTGCAGTGACGAGAACAGTAAGAGAGACGGGATGAATCAATCCGAGATACGGAATCCGGCACATGGAAATGATCTGTGCGTGTTAAGTTGGTATCTCTTCTGGGCTCGACAGGACGGCGATGAAGACTCTAGAGATCGATCGAGGTCAACGTAGCGCACGACCAACACACCGTGGACAGATCGGGAGGCTCGATCTCGATGCACCCATGCAATCACAAAACGCGCCGGGCCCGGGCACCGGGATATCGAATGACCACCTTTGCGTGACCGGGATCACTCAGTGGATATCGACTGGTTAACAGAGCGAGCCGAGTGAACAACCGGAAGAGCGCGGTCGCGCGGCAGTAGACGTCCAAGTCCGATTCGCTGGCAATGTTGTGGCAACATAAAACGGCGCACACCCTCGGTCTTGAAGGTGAGCCACCGCACGTGCCCAGCTTACGGCCTCGAGCACAGGAGAGGATGCTTTGCTCGCAATCGCACTCTTTGCGAGTTCCCCTGAGGCATATCTTGAAGGTCCGGCTCAAGCCCTCTGTGGCGTCGGAGGCAATTAGCCCAGTCATTCGCCTGTACGCGCTCGCCTCGCGCGCCGGTGTCAAACAGGGACAGATCTGATTTCGCTGCGATTTTCGCCAGAATCTGGCTGGAGAAGGAGATGGCCAATGATGTCACCAAGACTGATGTCAGTCCTCGGGTCGATGGTAGCAGTCGAGCGTATGTTTTGGAAATTTCGAGAATTGATCGATGGCGACAGCTCGATCTCACCGGACATGCGAGATACGCTTCATGTAATACTGGACGCAAAGCTTCTTTCCGCAAAAGATAAGATTGTGACCGACGCGCGCGCTGCGATCGACGCAACTCCCGATTTGTCGCAGGCAGTCCGCGACCGAGCATTCAGGTCGCTCGATTTTGCGATGAGAATGTTTATGGCGAGCGAACGGCGCCGCACGCAGGACCCGCTTAGCCGAGTCAGTACTCTGCAGCGCTAATCCCAAGATGCATTGATCCATGCCGCTCACCCATCGCTCGCCGCAACACTTGGCGTGCATGGTTGATGTTAGCCGAGGCGCTTCGATTGAGCTCCTGAGGAGCTTTGAAGCTCGTGTAATCGAACGACAGCGACCTCGCTATTTGATGAATCTAATGTCTCCCTGTGCCGGCGGGCTTGCTTCGAACCTGCCAAAAATGCCGCAGGCTCCGGTTTGTCTCAAGCATCCGGAAGCAGGCTCTCTCTGGCCATCTTTAACGTCCTCTTCGTCGAAGCCAATATGCGATTCCCCTCAGCTCTGGCGCTTATTCATCGAAAGGGCCGGCCGCTCGTGTCATCGGGCAGCGGCGTGGGCTCAACTCTGTTCGGAGGCAGTGCTTGAGTTGATTTAGCTCAAGCATCCAGGATTTGCGCTTTCGTGCGATGGCTTGTGGCTTGGAGATGACCTTCACCGACCGAAGATCGCATGTTGACCCATTCTTCGGTATGCGCCTGACCAATTGGATCACGACCACGCTTCAGAGGATGAGTGCGGCAACCCTTGCATTGCAGTGCGACGGCCTGCGGCTGCCCCGACACAAATAGTCCAGGCGTCGTAATAGCACGCCGACTGCGCAATGAGATGACTAGTCTCGTCCACGTTTCAGCTCCGAACGAAAGTCTTCTCCGTTGCCCCCGGCCGGTGGGGTAATCCGGCGAGAGAAGCGCAGCACTCTGATCAAACACGCGTATCAGCCATCACGAATGTTATCTCCTGCAACGATCACGGCGTGGGCTGTTCCGCGCGGCAGACTGTGCCTGTCCCGCGCACACTGCTGTTGCAGGCCAAATCTAGCTGAAATGCATTTTGGCTGGAGTAGCCAAAGGGACTTGAATCGGACGTAGCGTCACGTTGTAGGAACGAGGCATCCGCCGCCTCGGGCCGATCAACTAGTCAAACACCGATGGCGGGAGGTGACGTAACACATTAAAGCAATCCTCCGGATTAGACATCGAGATGGCAACAGCACTCCTTTTTCTAACTATGATCTTCTTCGGCGGCTTTGGATTAGGATATGCTGTGCGCAGCTGGCGTTCTCGCAAACGACGTGAGCACGCCCGGCTCTATGGTGCTCTCTTTCATTCCGGCACTTCTGCTCCGCCGCCGCTCCGCGTTCCCGCGCGCCCTGGTTCCTAACGCCGCATTCGGCCTTGCTCGAACAAGGAGACGGCCGATCCGCCGCGCCAGTGCGAACGTCCTCAGTCGCCGGTTCGTCGGTGCAGACTCGCAAGGCAGAGCGGAGGCGACGCGCGCGCTCGCGTGCTAACGGTCTCAACGACACGATGTAGCGTGCCAGTTTGACCCGCGACACTGCGCGGTGAAGACTGCGAGTCGACCGGTCTCGGATCATCGGCTCGGCGGCGGTCGATTCGCGACCGGCCCCAGCCTGACAACATACATCTGTGTGATCTTAGGATGTGCGGAAGCCAATGCCGGACCGAATTGCAATCAGCGCTGGTGCGACCCACGGCGAAGATATGTTTGGCACGCGCGCTAGCGCTTAAACTGAATGCGACCGCGAGCACGATTGCGACGGCGTCGACATGGAAACCCTTCGCTCTCCTTCAGCATCTACAGCACTTCGATGCCCGTCCCGGTCCGCGCTGGACGAGAAGAGGGATCCAGAGCCCTTATGACTTCGAATTCCATCTCGCGTCAGGATCAACGCCACGTTGACCGTGACCAATGCTTCCTGGCCGAGTTCGATTCGCTGAACTGGCCTACCTAAAGTGAGAGCTTTCGAAGGCGAGGCTTCCTTCGTAGAACTCGGTCCGCGATGGTCAGTACAGCGGATGCATCATGAAGCCTGACGAGCGCCTCGCCGAAGTCCTTGAAAATAGCGCGTGTTTTGATGATGAGGCATGGGAGGTGTGGGCACAGTGCCTCTCACCCACCGAGCGGCTGGCATATATTCGTAAGCATCGCTCTCACTTCCGATTCACAGATTACGATGAGGTCATAGCTGTAGTACGGGGTCGGCGCTTTACCGGTTGCTCATCGCAGCTCCTTCGATGGCGTCACAGGATAAGAGCAAGGACGTTGCAAAGCGCGTTGCTCTTTTCGGTTGCCGTGTGGCTGGGTATCATCTGGCTTGCGGTGCGCTTAGTCCGCTGAAATCAGCAGCCCGCGTTTCATCCACCCTAAGTTACCTGCGTGCCCACGCGATCGAGCATTGCGACGGTGGGAGATGATCTGCAATGCCGCAACCTGATGTCAATCGGCGTTGGACTGGGGGTCCGACTCACTTCCAATCGAAATTGCGTCAGACCCGGACTGGGACCCCGATCGGCATCCAAAGGGCTTATTCCATGCCGAAATACAAGCCCCGGCCCATGGGCCGTTTTTTTGACGTGTTGGTCTGCTGTACAGGAGCCATACGCGGTCTATGACGTTCCGGGACGCTTGGGCAGGTATGTCGTCGCGGATCCGACCCCGAAGAGCTCACATACGCGAGAATGTCACAAATCGAGCCGAACCCGGCAGACGAGGACTGTATTCTGTGATGCTGCTGTTCGAGTTGGCACCTGGCGCTGACGGCCTCTCCTTGCTCTGGGGGCCCACCAGCGTCACGTTCATAGCGGCTACCCCCTAGAGAGCGTGTCCGTAGAATCGTGCGCTTAGGTTTCCGGCTCGATTGGGCCGAGATTCACCGGCAAGAGGAACATCCAACCGTGCATGTCTTGGCCCGTTGCATGTGCGCTCATCCTTGATCGGGCAGCAGCACGGGGTCGAGGGGCGGGCTACGCGCCAATGACTACGCTTGCGCTGAAAATCACTCTGACCGTACGCAATCAACGATGCGGCAAATGGTCCGCCCTCATGTCCAGCCCGCGTCGGACTAGCGGAGTTCGTGTAAACCTCTTCCACTTTCGACCCACGACCGCCCACCATCGGCAGAATACGTTTGCCTACCGATGACGATCGGGACGACCCACTTGCCGCCTATTTATGGCAACAGCGGCTACATCTAAGGCGATATCGGTATCGGAGTGAGCGCGCCGGTCGCAGCTATTGTCAAGAAATGACGTCGCTCGCTTCCCTGGGTCGCATATGTCAATTCAAATAAGACCAAGGCGAATCGCCTTGACGACGCAGTGGGTACGGCTGTTCGTCTCCAGCTTTCGCATTGCGTTCTTGAGGTGAAAGTTTACGGTATTCTCGCTGACCTTTAGAATCACCCCGATTTCCCAGGATGATTTTCCCTGTTCGACCCACCGGAGGCAGTCCTTCTCTCGTTCGGATAGAGCCACTTGCATTTGGCATCTGCCCTCCGATGAAGGCGCGATCTCTGCAAACGCATGATGAAACTGCCAAGCCAATGCGTTGAGATGACTGAGACGATGCTCAGGGTCGGCATCGTCGAAGCTGGACGCAAACGATACGACGGATAGCCGTCCGAATGGTCCAAACAGTGGTACGGTCACGCCATGCTTCAGGCCGGCCTCTCTGGCCTCATTCAACACACGCGTTTCGCCCGGTTGCAATTGATGTTGGTCGGCGAGTCGATCCCATAGAAACGGCGCCGATAGCATCGTCGTCCGCCGAACCACGGGGTCAATGGCATTGTACCCGCGTTCAGAATAGCGCTCGCACCAATCGGAAGGAAAGTTCACCGTCACTGCCGCCCGGAGATACTCTGGCAGGCGAGTCGGCCCCGTGTCGGTCAGTGACCCGTAAGCCACTTGACTGAACCCCTGTTCGCTCGAACAGCTCACAAGCAGATCGAACAGCGCCTTGAGAGATCGCGTTTGTTTTGCACATTCGACGAAGCTAAATAAGTCCATTTGGCGCCTCGCGCCGCCGACTTAGGCAGGCCAGTACTGCGTGGTTTCACTGAACCTGTCTGAGGGGATTTCGGCGCCATTTCGGGCTCCTCTTGCTTGCGAAGTTCTCGACCGAATGCGACAAGCATACCTCTCGTCACGCGCTGCAGAGCGCTCTTTCTCCCGGTCGGATACTCGCTTGATGGAGCGACTGTACATGTGCTTCTTTCCGGGCGGACGGACCTGAACTTGATCCAGCAAGTGTCGTACCAGCTAATGCGCTCGCGAAATCTCGCACCAATGACAAGCAGTTTGAGACACCGGCTCTAGCCAGCGCGACGATCACTGTCGCAATTGCGACATTCGTCGCAAGTGCGACAGCCTGCTGGCAATATTGGCAAGGCATCATATTCTGCACCAGCAAACTGCCGAACTAAGATGTTTAACTTTGGCCAGCCTCCCGCCTTGCGTGCGACATTGCTGCTCGACGAAGGTTGCAGGGCGCGGTCACAGAGCAAAACTGCAGCGGCTTCGCACTGGCCTATCATCCCCGGGACACCAGGTTTCGAGACTGCCGCACGACGGGCTCGTACGAGTCCGCTGCCGCTGGATAGCGATACGCAGCGGCGCTTGCGATCCAACTTGCACAACTCGGATTTCAGGTGCGCGCGTCCGCTGGCGCATGTTCAGGCTAGCCGCACCAGCGACGTCTCGCTGGTCCCGCAGATGAGCGCCAAGCCACACCGCTCGCGCGATCCGTATCGGGATTTCGTCTGCGTGTTGCTGTCGAGCCATAGCAGGAGCACAACGACTGGGCGCGCCGGTATGACGTTCGCACCTCGAGAACGTCGAGATGGACGGTTTCGGCGCCACATAATCGTTCCATGTGGCCAAGCCGGGATCAGATCGAGATGGGATTGCGCTTTTGCAAACTCTGTACGCCGGTTGTGAACCTCCTCCGGTGTAGTACCCAGATGAGCTAAGAGGTGTCGGCTAGAGAACGTCAACGTCGATTGTTTACGGTCGACTACAAGGGGCAAGCAAGTTGATCTGGTCGCATAGAGTGGCCGCTCAGTCGGGATCGGTAGTCAATGAGCTTACCCGACGGGATTCGGTGTTTCGGCGCGGCGTCGAGCAAGGTCGGCTCGGGCTGGGCGGTGACACATTCCGCGCAGGTGCTATCACGCAATCACGAGGCTATTAAAGTCAAATGCAATCGAAGGACACCTTCTCAAGCGTCTTATCGGTCTCCTCTTCGCGATTGCTAGCCTTGTTGAAGTCATCCGATCGTACTCTGATGCTGGTGAGCAGCCAGGCTCACTGAGAGTTCGCAGGCTGCTTGCAGCGCCTGATGCATATCCGCGATGAGATCACTCGCCGCCTCGATGCCCGCGTGAGTGCGGATCAGAGGTCCGTCCAACGAAAATATGGGTTCTGTTCGTTTAGGCTGCTCTCCTGGCAGTACAAGGCTTTCATATCCGCCCCACGACCATCCGATTCTAAAAAGCCGCAGTGTCGGGAAGAAAACCGAAAGTTGGGCCTTTGACATCGGCTTCAGCACCAGACCACATATTCGGACACACGAAAGAGCTGATTGCGCGGACCGCGCCGGTCGCATGAATATGACCCTCGCTGTCACGAAGCACGGGGCAGCGTCTCACTGTCGGTGGGCTCGCCACGAAAGATCTCGCGAGCCTCACTGTGCAACTGAGCGCGTTTGAGCTCCTTCGCCACAAAGGGGTAGCCAGCTTGCGTCAAAGTCCCCTCGCCCCAGTCCCGTGCAACAAGGAGTGTGTTACCATCGACCCAGCTGACGTCCTGCTTGGCCTCTGGGAGACGTCCGCAACGAAGGTCTTCGCGGTCGATCGAGCTATCGTATGGACACGGCATCCTTGCCGCCATCAGAAAGACTAATCAGGCAGAGGCGCTCTTCAGGCGGAAGGCAGCTGGCACCTCGAAGACCCAATTTCTGTTCTCGGCGACCGCCAAGGCGTCCACATCGAGGATGGCTTCCCACTTTGGGATTTGGCCACCATCGCTCTCATGCGTGGTGCGCCGCCAGACGCCGCGCACCTGGTTCTCGTCTGGCCAGAAATGCTCCAAAGCCTGACGACCAGCTTAATTTCGGACTTCTGGTTGACCGTATCGAGACGCTCCTCCACCTCGCCCGACACAACCACATCGGAATGAAGTGCACCTCCTTGTTGCTTCTGCTCCAATCGCATATCGCGCAGGTGCAGGTCAAAGTCCGCTTGGCCTAAGGTTTCATCTTGCTGGGTCGCGCCTGATGTACTGCTGGAATCCAACGTTGCGGTGTCGAGCGCGCCATGGATTCGAACGCTCTCGTGAAATTCCTTTGAGGATGTTTGCGTTCGATGCAGCTGCAGAGCAGCCAGAGCCATCTCCTCTACGCCACGGTTGCAGGTCCAACTTTCCGGAAGCTGACCAGCCGAGCAAAATGCTCGGATTGCTGCATCCAACCGGGACTTCAAGGCGGTCGTGGAGGACGAGCCGACGAGATGTCGGATCAAGGCAGGACGATGTTTGGCTTCATCGAGTTGATGAGTGCAAGCAGAGCGTTGCCATCGTAGCCGGCGAGGTGCAATGAGCCTCGACGCTGGAACCGACTCGGGCGCTGTGGTGCGGCGAGATCACGTCCTTATCGGCACCATTCGAATGGGATGAGCGTGCCTCATGCGCGGTTATACGATACGCTTCCAAGACATGCCCCTGTTCATGCCGTAAAGAGGATATCTCCGATTTAGTCGGCTTGATGCTCTGCCGGCGGCACAAACAATGCGGGCGGCTCACCACTACGCGATACGAACGAAATTTCACCTCGACTGCTTGACAAGTTTGGCAAGAACGTGCGTCGTTTATTGTTCCGTACGCGTCGTACCCACCTCGCGGAGACATGATTGGCGCGATCTGCTGCTCGATCTGAAGCGGCGCGGGCTCGACGTGGCCCCGCAGCTCGTCATCCCCGATGGCGCACTCGGGTTCTGGAAGGCGGCCGGTGAGGTCTGGCCGAAAACGCGCGAGCAGCGCTGCTGGCTCCACAAGACGGCCAACGTGCTCGCCAAGTTGCCGAAGAGCCAGCAGCCGAAGGCCAAGCGCGCGTTGCAGGAGATCTGGATGGCTGAAACCAAGGCCGCCGCCGAGCTGGCGTTCGACGCCTTCATCGAGAGCTACGCGCTGAAATACGAAAAGGCGGCCGACTGCCTCGCTAAGGATCGGGACACGCTGCTGGCATTCTATGACTTCCCGGCCGAGCACTGGAAACACCTGCGCACGACCAACCCATCGAAAGCACCTTCGCTACCGTGCGCCACCGCACGATCCGGTCGAAGGGCTGCCTATCCAACAAGACCGCGCTCGCGATGGTCTTCAAACTGGTCGAGGGCGCGCAGAGAACCTGGCGCCGTCTCGATGGTCATAACCAGTTGCCAAAACTCGTTCTCGGTGTGACATTCAACAACGGGATCGAGGTCATCGCCAAGCCGGCCGACCGTAAGCCCATAACCGCCGCCGCCTGACCAGCCCGGCCGTCACCAAAATTTGGCGATAGCCCATCGCGATGCCAACGAAGCTTCATGGAGCCAGCTCGTTCAGAGGGTCGAACGCATAATGGACTCAACCGAGCTACCTGCGCTCGTTGACGGTGACGGCGGCTACGGCAATTTCAACAATGCTCGCCTCCTCGCACGCAAACTTGATCAGGTTGGGGCGGCTGGCGTGTCCCTTGAGGACAGCTGCTTCCCGAAGCTGAACTCGCTCATTGGTGAGCGGCACCCGCTTGCCGCTATCGGCATCGAGCGCACCCGCGCCGGAATCGGTGCAAGGCGGCTTCCCACACCTTCTCGGTCAAAGGGATTGCCGATCTGCTTGTTGCCTTCGAACAGCGCGCACATCGGTTCCGGTCCTTGCGTTGATGCTCACGAGAAACGTGGCCGCACGGACGTTCCCTCCGGCAAATGGCAACGGATGGCACGTGAAAGATGGCACGTGTTCTGATCGGAACTCCGGGCTGGCACTACGCCTCCTGCCGCGGCCGGTTCTTCCCCGAGGACGGGACGCTGAAACAGCAGCTTCGCTAGTATGCCGGGCAGTTCGACACCACGGAGCTGAACGGGGTGTTCTATCGCACGCCGACGCGCGGGTGACGGGATGGCGCGAGCAGACCGGGCGCGATTTCGTGTTCGCCTGGAAGGCATCGAAATTCATCACGCACTCGAAGCGCCTGTCGGACCGCTCCGTCAACAGCCTCGAGCTGTTGGAGGACCGCATCGCCAGGCTCGGCGGCAAGGCCGGCCCGGTCCTGTTCCAGCTGCCGCCGCAATTCGAGGCAAACGCGGACCGGCTCGCGTCGTTCTTCAAGCTATTGTCCCGGAAACGGCGTTACAGTTGCGAATTCCGGCATCCGAGCTGGTATCAGCGGCGCATCCTGCGAATGCTGACCGAGGAGAACATCTCGCTGTGCCTGTCCGATCATCACGATGCGCCGGCGCCGTGGAAGCGCACGGCGGATTTCGTCTATGTGCGCGGACACGGGCCAAGCGGGCGCTATCACGGGCACTATACCAAAGCTACGCTGGCGCAATGGGCCAAGCGCATCAAGTCGTGGAAGCGGCAGGGCTGCGACGTCACGTCTATTTCGACAACGACCAGAAGAGCGCCGCACCCGCCGATGCCAAGGGGTTGAAGCAGCTGCTGTGATGCTAGATGCCCGCGCAGGGCTCGGTTCACCTCTCCCGAAGGGAGAGGTCGGAGCGCATCGAAGTTGCGTTCCGGGTGAGGGGTCGAGGTCTCTCCAGTGCCGCGGCCCCTCACCCGATTGCTACGCCGCGCAATTGCGCGTCATAGCAATCCGACCTCTCCCCGTCGGGGAGAGGTGAAGCACCCGCAGTCTGCGGAACCGAATGATATCCCGTTAGATGACACCGCTCTGCCGAAGCGCAGCGATCTCGTCCGCATCATAGCCGAGCTCGGCGAGGACGCGGTCGGTATGCTCGCCGAGCGTCGGCGGGCGCGTCGCGATTTCGCCGGGCGTTTCCGACAGGCGGACGGCGGCGCGCGCGACGGGCGCATGTTTCGGCAGGCCCGGATAATCGACGTCCTGCAGGAAACCGGCGGCACGGATGTGCGGATGATCCAGCGCCTGTTGCGGGCTCAGCACCGGCCCGGTCGGAATCATCGCCTTGCCAAGCGTGTCGACGGCCTCCTGCGTGGTGCGCTCGGCGCACCAGCGCGCCATCCGCTCGCTGATGACGGGGCCGTTGTTGCCGCGGCTGATGTCGTCGTCAAAGCGCGGATCGTTCAGCCAGACCTCCTCCTCGCCCATCAGCTTCGCCCAGCGCTTGAACAGCGGATGCCCCGTGACCTGGCACAGCACCCAGCCGTCTTTGGTGCGGTAGATGTCGGCGGGCGCGGCGGTCTGGCCAAGATTGCCCGTCGGCACGCGGTTGACCTTAATGACGGCCTGCTCGATCAGCGTGGCATTGGTAAAGGACAAGGCGGTTGCGAGCAATGCGCCCTCGACGATCTGCCCGCGCCGGGATTTGCCGCGCTCGATCAGCGCGGCGAGCGTGCCGAACGCGCAATGCAGCGCGGTCCCGAAATCGACCCAGTTGACCGCGGCCCGGTAGGGCGGATCGCCGGCGCCCGTCATGTACACCGAGCCCGACATCACCTGGCCGACACCGTCGAAGCCGACACGGTCAGACCATGGCCCCGGCCCGCCGAACGCGGTGGCCGTCGTCAGGATGATGTCGGGCTTGATCGCCTTCAGCGAATCGTAGTCGAGCTTCATCGCGCGCAAGGTCTGCGGCGGCAGATTGGCGACGACCACGTCCGCGGTCGCAAGCAGCCGGCGCATCACCTCCTGCGCTTCCGGCTTCATCGGATCGAGCGTGAGGCACTTCTTGTTACGGTTGACCTGAAGAAACAGCGCGCCTTCGCCACCCTCGCCGACCGGCGCCACGAAGCGATCCTCGCTGCCGTCGCGCTTCTCCACGCGAATGACCTCGGCGCCGAATTCGGCCAGCAATGTCGCGCAATAGGGCCCGGCGATATAGCGCCCGAAATCGAGCACGCGCACGCCCTCCAGAACTCCTCCCATCGCACCGTTCCCTGTTGTTTTTGCAGATTACAGGGAACGGTCGCCGCGGCAAGATGGGCCGGCGCTCAGGCCTCCCGGTAGTCCAGCAGGATGAGCCCGACCAGGATGAAGGCGACCGGCCAGATCCACGCCGCGACGTTGCGGAAGCGGCCGTCGAGCCGCAATTCGAGCCAGCGTGCCCAGCCTGCGGCGATCCCGCACAGCGCAAGCGGCGTGTGGCTCATCTCGATCAGGAGCTGGTCCTTGATGTTGGCGATGGCATGGGAATGCGTCAGCAGGAGCGCGCCGCCGAGCGCGGTGGTCAGGGAAAACACCAGCGCTCACCTCGATATGCTCTCGCACACCTTCTAGGCCGTCGAAGTCTCCGAAGCTCTCGATATGCGCTTCATTCGAAGAAGACAACTCATGAGCGTTTCCGATGAAGAGGGTGGCAGACGCGCGTGAAGTTGGAAGGACAACGGACGGGACGAGAACGTCTCTCGGACGCGCTGTCCGGATCAGCGCTCCCAATTCAGGATTGGGTTCGACTAGAACACCTTGCGCTCCTCTTTGATACATAAGATAGGTATTCGAGGTGGAGATGGGGTGACTAGCGCCGATCTCGACATAGAACACGCTCTCCCAAGATCTTTGGCTCTTGGAGAGTCTTGCAGCCAACATTCCTTTAACCTCTTGTCCGGCTTGTGCGTAGCTAACTGGGGCGAAGTGCTCGATCCGAGACTTGGGAAGATTGAGCCTTTCGACTTTCCGGTTTATGCACTCGTTCTCAAGCTCTGAAAACATGAACTTGCCCTCGACATGTAAGCGGTTAAAGATAGCTCTCGCATGGTGGTCATCCCGGGGGCAACTGACGATGCTGGTAGTTGACGATTCTTGACGGAGCCGCCTGCCTTTATCAAAAAGCTCTTGTGGGGAACAGCCGTCCATAGAACCGTGCCTCGTCCTCATTCACTCCTGTTACTTGTTTAGCTAGGTCATTGGCCACTTTCATGGGCCAACTTAAGCTGACCCACAGCTCATGCCTGGCGGATGTCACTAATTTTGAGCAACCGATATCAACCAGATTCTAAGCCGAAACAGCTGACTCGCCCTCGATCTTGGGTCTATTTGAGCGAGCGATCGCCTACTGCGCCGGTGCTGCGGCGGCAGCCGTCTTCGCAAGCTCGACAAAGATGTGACGCAGTACCGCGCCAGTGGCAAAGCGTTCGATAGCGCGGAACAGGTCTCTTACCGCGACCGCGAGAGGATTAGCCACCCACAGGGCTCGTTGTTTGAGCCGGCGCTCCAAGGCCAACTTCGGAAATCATCCTGAAGCGGGACAGATGAGTTAATGTGAGCTCACCTTTCTTTGCGGAATTTGCGTTTGAAATTGCGAAAACTCCAGGTTTCTTTCAACAAGAAGGCCACGAAGGCTTGAAATATTCCGCTGCTAGTGGAACCCCGACTAACCAGAGAGCGGAGGGTTACGAGATCGTCAACACCGGATGAAAATTTGCAGACCTCCGGGCTACCGCCGCTATCCCCATAGTCATTCTGTTGTAAACAAGCTTGATCTTAAGACCTTGTCCGATATCCCCGACGTGAAAGAACGGTCTCGCAAAATGCGGCAGAATGCCCTCAGCGGCAGGGAAATGCTTTTCACTCGATCCGACGATTGCATTGAGAAGGCCTAGCTCTGCGTGTTCAGGGCTCCGCGTTACTGGAGCATCGACAAAGCTTAGGCAGCGTTTTTGAGCCTGCTCAGCCAGTGCGACCGTCGAAGCAGGATAACGACGTGGAGCAGTCAATTATCAAACCTCCTGGGGCATATGGACGAACAACCCATCTGGCCCAAGGCAAACTGCCTCAACGTCGCGGCTGGAAGGCGCCGATAACACGATTGGCAGTTACATGCCGGGCCAGCTCAGCGATCGAAGGATGTTCGTGGGCACCTGCACCAGTCAAGCGATCCGCACCGAAGCGACTTTTTTGACTTTGATATGCAGGTCGATTTCTTGAAGGAACAGGCTGATGCCAATACCGGTTCCCATGCTTCCAGCTCCGATAAGGCCTATTCTCTGCCTCGTTGTCTTTAGGAGCGACGTTGAGTGGTGATTCGTTGTCAATCATGCTTTACGCATTCCGAAAAATCAGCGCCGTTGCAAGATTGGCAGCAGCTCATGATGGCTGTTAATCCTGTAGCAAGGACCCGCCGCGCGCAAGCGCGACGCCGAAACGACTCCGCCCGTAATCGATATGATTATGAGTCACAGCTTGCGTGCGATATGCGTTTCGACCGGCATATCGCCAATGATAAAGGTTGACGCCGGCTTTAGTTGTTTTGCTGCATGTGTAGACCAAGCCGCTCTTCTTTGCTCATGGATTTGTATTGAGTGGTGCGGCTTTCAAAGGCGAGCACATCGTTGATGCAATCATCGACGATCCAATTCGCTTTAATTGGAAATGAAGAGGGTCGACTATATGGTTGCCCACGATGATCGACGATGCCCCTTCTTGGCGGCGCGCCAACTCGTTGATTGGCACGCTTTCCGGATGGCTGGGCAGATCGGTCGCTCTGCTCTGTGAGAGGTGCTCCGTTCAAACCGGCAGGCGCTTTTTGCCGGTTGCTGTATGGGCAGGTGGTCCTCTACGGAGCCGCTTGTAACTGAAGGAAAGCTCGATCAATCCGGTAGACATGGGCACCTACCGGCGGACCGCGCCGCTCCATGGCCGGTCGTCCGCGGCATAGGCCCAAAGCCACTTGAGCTCGGCGGTCTATGGGCTGGTGTGACTTCTAACAATTGGCTCTGCTACCTCAATCGAGATCAATCGCAGAAAACGCGTGAAAAGTCGCGCGCGCCGGTGCGTCGCTAGGCAAGATCCTATGCGTTCTGCAAGACAACGGGCGCGGTGAGCTGCAAGCGTCGTTCTGAACACACGGTTTCGAGACGGTAAATCTCTATCTTTTTTCGTTTGTGAAGTGCTGCCAGCCGGCGAGTGGCCCGCTGCTTTGGTGTCGATTGCACCTTCTTCACGCGCCTAGGCCTTAAGGATCGATCGGATCGATGCGTTAAAGCAGCGGCAGAGCAAGCCATGCAGCGGCAGAGCAAGCCATTAGTCATTTCCGAACTCCGTGTTGACTCCCAGAACTCGTAGGAGAGCTCGGCCCAGGTCTGACGTATCCTGCAGCCGAACTCTGTGGTGGGCGGCCAGAGCCACAACTTATGGACCGCAGACGGTCGATCCGATGTCCGACATTACCTATCCGTTGAGAGGCGTCATGCCAGCTAGGTCACAATTGCGATCACGACTTGGAAACCGGTGATCACTATTAGCAACTCGACTGACGAACCTGAACCGCCAGGTTACGGATGAGACATGATGACTCAGCTCTTAGCGGCTCCTTGGCCTGGCTCGGCACCGCCGATTGTTTTTGTTGGCAGGAACCGGCGCGGCAACTGGGTTGCCCGCGAACAAGGGGGCTCCTTTGGCGGCCTTTTTGTCAGCCGAGCCCAAGCTTTGAAATATGCTCTTGTCGAGAACGGCCACCATCCAGAGTGCATCATCGAGGTGACGCGGGAGATCGAACTCGATATTCGGACCAACTCACGAACCACATGAAGAGAGTAGGCCGACGACCCCCCTTGGTGGGAATTCATCGTACAGATCATTTAATTGTGCGACCTTGGCCTCGTGATAGGCTGAGGAGCCGCGGCTACTCCGGCTACTCATTCACGACGGAATGTTGACCGAGGAATAAGGCATCGCTGCTGATCGAAGCGACGACGCAGGGACGGATGTACCGGCGTGACTGCCCCTTCCTGCTTGCTCATCGCGACATTGCCGCTACCCAGCGTGGTCTATTTGAAGTAAGAGCACCGGACAGGCCGCGCCGCACTAGCCTATCCGACGGGAACTCGCCCGCCCCTCGAGGCGCTATGAAATCTCCTCAGTGCGAGGCGGGCTGGCGCAGCCGCCTATGTTGTCGATTCGTGAGAAACTAAGCGCATCATAGCTTTTCTTGCTGGCGGCAAAACCACCACGGCACGACCTTTACGGCGTCGCCCCTATACCACTTGAGCCCGCAGCCCCGCCGCCACGTTGCTGGGTCTTTGCATCGGACTCGCGGCAGAGAAACATAATGTTCAGCAGAAGAAATGCATTAGCCAGCTCAGATCGAGCAGTTCGCCGACCGCGAGACACACGTCTGGGAGCTGCTTAATAAATGCACAAAGCCCTGGTCGGCCAGTGCCCCCAGGAATGCCCGGAGCTGCGCTGCCACCACAATCGAGCTAGCGTCAACGTCGGTCAGAGTCATTCGTGCTACTTCGGACAACGCGATCTGATCGGTCTTGATGATCTGCGGTGAATACTTTTCACCTTCCCGAGATCAGGATGAGCCGCCGCCGGTTTGATGGAGACCGAGTTAAGCTAATCCCACCTTGCGCTCGAACTCAACCGGGCTGAGATAGGCGATGGTCGAGTGCCTGCGGATCGTGTTGTAAAATCGTTCAATGTCTCGAACACATCGGCTCGTGCCTGGTCTCTGGTCCTGTACGTTTTGCCTTCGGCCCGTTCGGTATTGGAGCGACGAGAAGAAGCTCTCCATCGCCGCGTTGTCCCAGACATTGCCGGAACGGCTCATCAAGACGGTCACCGCGGATGCCGGCTGTGCCTCCGCTAAAGTCTACGGTGCGCTCGAGCGGCGCGGCATCGACGCCCTGATGCAGCTAAAGCCCCCGCGCGACTAATCAAGCACGGCCGTTTCTTCTATTCGAAGGCGGAGGATTGTGCCCGGTGTTCGCTCGAGGGCGATTGCTTTATCGAAAGGGCAGTTAACGAAGCGGTCGTTATCGGTGACGATTATCCTGCACTGCTCCGCGCCCGCCGCCGTCGCGAGCGATGGAGCAGACAGGACCGACTTGCTCTATCGGCCCCATCGCTGGCGCTCCGACGGCTTCCAGGGAGAAGCCAAGACCTGGCACGGACTGGCGCGCGCCATACGGCGTGGTCTGCCAAACATGAAGATCCGGGCCTACCTGACAGCCGCCGCCATCAACCTCAAATGGCTGTCAGCCACTCTCCGTGTGCTTATTCTGCCTTGGATTGTGCCTCATAGTGCGTTTGCGGCTTCAAATCGCGCTGTGGCGCGGGTTTTGACGCGAGGGCCATGCCGGGGGCTGGTTGTGCATCGCGCGAAATCTATTGGCCACTTCTTCAACGCCCCCTATGCGCACTTCCTGCGCAACGCCCTCGACATGTCCCCCGTAAGGTCGATGACGATTGCCTGCTCGAGCTCAGATGGATGTACGACCGGCGCGACCTCTCGTAGGTACGGCGCGATTTTGCCGCCTGATTCGGCAAATAGGGTGGCAAATACCTCACCGGCTGGGTGGAAGAGAACATCGAGGAGGCACTCACCCTGCCACTAGCACACCGCAAGCACATGAAGTCAACCAACATGAGATCTTCCCCAATGCCGAGAGCCGCTCGCGGCTGGTGCGCGCCTTGAACGTCGAGCGTGCCTCCTTCTTGTGTTCCTTCACTACGCCAAGCGGCCTGACGATGCTCAGGCCCACCAAGAGGATGCACGCCCCCCTCCGCCGCCGTCGTTCCGTCAGCGCTACGCTTTCGGCAGCGTGCGACGGCGGCTCCGAGCGATGGCTCGACCGAACCCCGTGATCACTTTTGCTGAACTTGACGCACGGAACTTTCAGATTCTGGTCCGAGTTCACGGCAGCACATTTTATGATCAGCAGGGTGCTCCGCCGTCTCTCTGATGTGTTGGGCAATCTAACTCGTAAGATCGATTGTCATGTTCCCTGCGCTACTTTTTCGACCTGCCCTTCGGAGAGCATCGCCGTACCGATGATCCTTTCTCTCCCCAATTCAGCAATGTTCGCTTCGGAGAGACCGAGTAAGTCTGACAGGATCTCTCCGTTGTGCTGTCCCAGCGTCGGTGCCGGCGTACGGATCGCATAGGGACGGCCTGCACCTTCGCGAATCGGCATCGACGGCTGCGGCTGCAAGCCCATGTAAGCGCGTTGGATATTTTGGAAAAACGCGCGCGACCTAAGATGCTGATCCTTCAGCAGGTCAACTGGTAGCCGCGCCACGCCGGCAGCAATCTTAACGGATTGCAACTCAAACATCGCTTCGTCCGCATCGCGGGTGAGCGTCCAGGCTGCGATACTTGTCTCAATGACGTCCTCAACAGCCCGGCGACCTTCTGCAGATTTCAGCGACGCATCGGTGGCCCAGTCTGACCGGCCAATAAGAAGTGCGAGCCTCCGCCACATGTCGTCATTTGTCGCGGCCACCATGATCCAGTTGTCCACACCCGCACACCGGAAGCACCCGTGCGGCACAAACTGAGGATGTCGGTTGCCGTATCTTATCGGCGGAGGACTGCCGATCGACTGAATCGTGATCCATGGCGCAGCGAACGGCATCATACATTCGATCTGCGCCAAATCGATGAACTGCCCCTGGCCACTCGTGCGGGCGTGAATCAACGCGACCAGAACCGCGGCGCAGCCGTTGAGCCCACCGACCGGGTCCCCGAAGGCGGTGTGGCTCATAGTGGGTGACCCTCCGGGATTGCCGACTACACTCGGTAATCCCGATCCCTGCTCGAGAGTCGATCCGTAAGCTCGGCAATCGCGATGGACGCTGTTCGAACCAAAGGCTGACATCGACATCATCACGAGGCGCGGATTGAGCGCCTTAAGCACGTCGTAACCAAGCCCGAACTTTCGCAGGACATCAACAGAAAAATTGTCAACGACAATATCAGCTCGCGCAACCAACTGTTTTGCGAGAGCGATGCCTTGCGGGCGCGTTAGGTCGAGTGTGATACCGCGCTTGTTGCGATTCATGATACAGAAGCGCACCGCCTTTTCGTACATTTGACCGTGGACGTAAGCGGCCCGGCTGTCAACGCCGCGCCACCAGTCTGGATGCTGGATGGCCTCGATCTTAATAACATCTGCACCAAGATCGGCGAGCGTGCGCGTACACAATGGGCCCGCCCAGCCCATCGTGAAGTCAATTACACGAACCCCAGCCAACGGGTGCCGGTTGGGAGCGACGCAGCCAGGCGAACCCTCCACTGCGAAGGAGGAATTTGTTCGGCTAGTTGCGAGCTCCTGCTGCTCACCGGGAGCCGGAACCTTTCCGCCTCGACGGGGATTCGTCAAGGTCAGCCGCTGCATCGAACCCACGGTTATGCCCTCTTCTTCGCCAATCAACACAGGCACAATCGCGCCACGCGCGCTTTTCTCGGGGTCGAGTAGCAGATCCGATATTTCGGGTACAGGTACGATCGGAATCTTCCGTTGCAGTCCCTCTACGAACCATTCCTGCGCCGTCCGAGCTTTAAGCTTTGGCAGAAACTGTCCTTCGATCTGGTCTATGTATGGCAAGCGATCTGCGCTGAGCACCAGACCTGGATCGTCACGTAACTCCGATAGACCGAGCATATCGCAGAATGAGCGCCATTGTGCGGAAGTTAACGTTGTAACTCCGAGCCATCCCTTTTTGGTTTCGTAGATGCCTGCCGGAAACATTGGCCAGAAGCGATTAATGCCGAGCCGACGTGTCATTTCGCCCCGAGCATCGGCTTCGAACATATGATTCTCGCTGAGAGCGAGGTTCGCTTCGAAAATGCTGACCGACCACGACCGGCCTGCCCCTCCCTGCGTCCGCGCAAAAATCGAAGATGCCACGGCGATGAAGGCCCAAAGGCCCGCAAGAATGGCCGCCTGGAAATCCGGAGCGTACAACGGCGGACCCTCAATCGGTCCAACCAGCTTGATGAGCCCGGCCAGAGCACGTACCGTCGAATCAGTTGCCGCGAATCCTGCGTAGGGTCCCCCGCTGCCGAACCAGCTCGCTTCGATGCAGATCAAGCTCGGGCGACGCTGCCGGATCGTCGCGACATCAATGGACCGACAATCTGCGGGATCGACATCGCGGCCGTCAATCAGAATGTCACAGTTTTCGATTAATGCCATTAACTTCGTCATCGCGTGTTGGTCGTCCGGGTCGATGATGACGCTTGACTTATTGAAGTTCAGGAACGCAAACCACGCGCTTTGGCCCCTCGGTGTCAGTGGCGCGCTGCGGCGAAGTGGGTCGCCTAGGGGTGGCTCGACTTTCTGAACATCGGCGCCAAAATCGGCGAGCAATCGTGCGCAATAACTTGTCGTAGCCGAGCTTCCGATCTCAACGACTCGCAGCCCTGACAGTATTCCCATCGTGATTCCAAAGTTCCAACCATGCTGCGGCCACGAATCATCGCCTGTTACGCAATCGGATATTATCGATGCGCGAAGGATGACGCGGCTTACAAGTAGCGACACGTGGGTGGCTTGCGTTTCGTACGTCCGGGGACAAGCTCTGAGTCGTTCATCTTCGCGCCAATGACCGTGGCCTGGAAAGTAATCACCTGCCTCGAAGTTCAAGACCGAT
Source organism: Bradyrhizobium sp. Kon10 (assembly GCF_055807395.1). Taxonomy (NCBI): domain Bacteria; kingdom Pseudomonadati; phylum Pseudomonadota; class Alphaproteobacteria; order Hyphomicrobiales; family Nitrobacteraceae; genus Bradyrhizobium; species Bradyrhizobium sp. Kon10. The sequence continues at coordinate 50,033 of NZ_JBVVOZ010000043.1, forward strand.
CGGGAAGGCGGCGGGCCTTCATGTTGTGCATAAAGCGTGTACGAACTATTCGCGCGAGCGTCACCATTTTCTCACGGAACGGGCTGGTCCGTATGGAGGCCCACGGCCATGTCATTGGTTTTTTCCAAGACGCAGTCGCATAACCGCTCTATATCGCGAGCCTCATGATCGGCCGTAATACACACTCGTATCCCCGCTCTTCCTTGCGCAACGGTTGGGAAGAACGTCACCGACGTATAGAGCCCGGCATCTAGAAGCTCTCTTGCGACTGCAATGGCCTTGGCTTCTGATCCGGTGGCGATCATTCTGATCGGAAGTGAATTGCCTTGCTCCGCAGTTACCACCCGACGATCAAAGAGTTTTATGCGTTGCGCCAAGCGCCTCTGCCGCTGACCGAGTTCTTCCGAACGGTGAATCTTGCACGAGCCAAGCGCCGCTCCAACTGCCGCTAGGTTGGGAGGCACCGAGAACGCGTAGGGGACGGAATACCGTCGGAACAAAGTCTCCTGGTCGGAAGTCCCGAGCATCAACATGCCGCCTGATGCGCCGAACCCCTTGCCTAGTGAGGCGGCTATGATCGTCCGGTCACCGAGTCCGGACGGAAACTGGGAGCGAGCAAATCCTTCACCGTGCCGTCCAAATAGCGATGTGCCATGTGCATCGTCGATGTAAAGAAAGAGCCCATAGCGTTCCTGAAGTTGACGCAGTTCGTTGATTGGCGAATGGCCTCCCATGGAGTACACTCCATCGCATACATAGGCTACCACCGGATGTTGGCGGCACAGGCGTTCGAGAGCGTCGATGTCGTTGTGCGCAATCGTTTCGACCCGTGCTTCATCGGCGACCACGGGCTTATGATAGGCGAGCGAGACGTGCGCAAAGCGATCGAATACTACGACCGGTTTCCGTCCGCCCGTTAGTTGACCAGATGCAAGGAGGGGCATTGCGCCTAAATTGGCGAGCATGACGGTGGAATAGGTAAGCACGCGCGCGCAGAACATATCTGACAGAGTTGCTTCAAGTTCCGCCAGGAGGTCGAAATTGAGCCGCGTTCGCGCGCAGGACCAATGCAATGATCGATGCGCCTTTATCGCCTCGATCGCACCAGCGATGACTACGGGATGGTTGTCGAGGCCCAAGTAGGAGCACCGCACGAAATCAAGTACCAGTGGTCGGCTGTCAAGCGGGCCGGAACCCAAAGCAAAAGCCCGTCCGATCGTTGAGCGTCCATGGATACCCATGAGGCCAGCCGCGTGCGCGGCATCGAAATAGCTCCTGCTCTCCTCTATCACGTAGGCGGTGTTACGAAAGTGTCCGGTCCGCCCACCACCACTAGAGAGCACATTTTGTTGCTGCATTGCATTCTCCATTCCATCTGCGAACCAGTCGCCCTCGATAAGCGCGGCGCAATGTGAGGTCTAACGAAATCGGCCGAGACTTAAGATCCAGCGCGAGACATTGCGGACAGCTCTCTCGTCCGCACTGGCTACCAAACACTACCGACGTCACTTGTGCAGCTACTAAGTCAGGTGGGTTGGTTAGATCGAAGCGCCGCGCGATGTATAGGTGATCAGAAACGATCGCGCGCTGGCCAGAGGTCGGTGTGTCTTCGCGACGGTGTCCAAGTGACGGGCTGTAGTGCCCTTACTCTGCTCCTTGAACGACAAAAGCGATTTGGTATCTCAGCATGGGTCGTGGGCGTTCTTTGGTGTATGTCCAGTTTCTGCAATGCTTGGTGAGTATAGATTTGTCGGCTAGGAAAGAATGGAGAACAACACTGCGGGCCACATTCTCAAAGTTCAGGAGGCTCTTATGGATTTCACTATCTCGCCCAAGCAGAAGGAATGGCTCGACCGCGTGCAATCCTTCATGACCAAGCACGTGCGCCCGGCGGTGCCGATCTATGATGAGCAGGATCGCAGCGGCGAACGCTGGAAGGTGATTCCCGTGCTGGAAGACCTCAAGAAGAAGGCGAAGGCCGAAGGCCTCTGGAACATGTTCATGCCGCCGAACGAGCATGAGGATGACGAATTCCGCGG
>NZ_JBVVOZ010000044.1:0-49171 GCF_055807395.1 Bradyrhizobium sp. Kon10
CGCCCGGGCTGGGCCATTCCTCACGGAACGAGGCCATTATAATCCGGCGCGCTAATACAAGGGTGGGCAAAGGCGCAAAGCGCCGTGCCCACCGTCTTTTCAGGCATAGAAAAGAAAGACGTGGGCACGCTGCGCTTTGCCCACCCTACGATATCGCGTGCTTGGCGCACACCTGCACACCCACATCGTCATTGCAGTCCAGACTCCCTCCGTGGAAAGATTCTGGATTGCTTCGTCGCTTCGCTCCTCGCAATGACGATAGGGCCCATCCTACTTCGCCGCCTCCGCGGCCATGGCCGGGCGCACGGGATCGCCTTCGCGCAACAATGCGCCGGCGCGGGCGACGACGATGTCGCCTTCGTTGAGTCCGTCACGGACCTCGATATTGCCGCCCGACATCAACCCGATCTCGACGCGCTTGGTCTCGACGCGGTTGCGGCGGATCACCTGCACCACGGTGCCGGCGGACGAATATTGCACGGCGGTCAGCGGCACCGCGACGTTGCAGCTCTGGCCGGTCTTGATCAGCGCGCGCCCGCTCGCATTGAGCAGCAGCCTGCGCTGCGACGAGATGCCGATATAGACCATGCCCTGCTGGATGTTGGGCTCGACCGTCGGGCCGATGCGGCGCACCTTGCCGTCGATATCGCCGATGCCGGCGATGCGCACGGTGGCCGGCTGGTTGACCGCGAGCTTCCTCACGTCGTTTGTCGCCACCAGGCCGACGAGATCGTATTCGCTGCGCGCCACGATCGTGAACAGCGCCTCGCCCTTGGCCGAGGCCGGCGCGCCGATCTGCGCCGTCGACGTCGCGATCACGCCAGCCACGGGTGCCGTGACCTGGAGCGTACCGCCTTCGGGCAGCGCCAGCCGCGCCAGAACCTGGCCGGCCGTGGTGGTCTCGCCGGCTTCCGCCAGCACCTCCGTGATCTTCAGCCCCGGACGCTCGGGCCGCACCGAGGTCTCCTCGCGCGCGATGATCGAGCCGGTGGCCTCGACGATGTCGGAGAAGCACGACTTTGCCGCCTTCAGCACTGTGACCGCCGGGCCCTTGGGCGCGTCGTCGTCGGCAGCAAGCGCCGGCTGCGCCGCCAGCAGCACCAGTCCGGCTAACGCAACGAGACTCTGGGACAGGAAACGCGCAGGCGATGGACGCATCGGTCATTCCGGTTGGGCCGTGACGGCCTCATCGATAGCAGAAGCCGCAGCGGCCGGCCATGGGCGCGAGGGGCCGCAGACGCGGCAGCAGCGCAGGCTGCGCGATGCCGCCTGGTGAATTAGTCGCGGAAATGGAGCGGAGGTTCGCGGTCCCTTGCCCAGCATGTGACGTGAGTGCTTCGAGGGCTTTGAAGCGTCCACAGCGTCATGGCCGGGCCTGTCCCGGCCATCCACGGCCTTTCTTGGCAGCCGAGAGAACGTAGATGCCCGGGATAAGCCCGGGCATGACGACCTCTGGTGAATGTTCAACTGCGATGGTCTTCCAGGGGAGACCCGCTTCACGGCAGGCTAACGAACTCCACCCAGTTCGGCTTCTTGCCGGTGGCATAGGATTTCAGCTTGGCGAGCGCGCCGCTGCTCTGGTCGATCGCATAGACGCTGATGCCGTCGGACAGTTCGCCGACGGCGGCAAGGAAGCGGCCGGATGGATCGATGTTGAAGCCGCGCGGCTGCTTCTCGGTCGGCACGCTGCCGATCGTGGTCAGCTTGCCGCTGGTCGCATCGACCTTGTAGGCGATGAGGGTGTTGGTGGTGCGCTCGGAGGCGTAGAGGAAGCGGCCGTCCGGGGTGATGTGGATGTCGGCGGCCCAGGGCTTCTTGTCAGAGTCCTTACCTGTAAATCCTTCCGGCAGCGCAGTGGTCCGCTGGATCTCGTCCCACGCGCCGCTCTTGGCTTCATAGGCAAACACCGCGACGTCGGCGTTCAGCTCGTGGATGAGATAGACGAACTTGCCGTTCGGATGAAACACGAAGTGCCGCGGTCCTGATTTTTCCGGCACCTTGTGGATCGGCGGATCGCTCGGCGTCAGCTCGCCGGTGCTGGCATCGAATGCAAAGCTCAGCACCTGGTCGGAGCCGAGATTGGTTGCGAACGCGAACCGGTTGTCGGGCGAGGGCAGGAAGGCGTGCGCGTTCAGCCCGGTCGGGATCACCTGCTTCGGCTCGCCAACGACACCGTTGGCGAGCAGCGGATTCAGCGCGACCTTGTTGCCGCCGTATGACGCGCTGAACAGGAATTTGCCGCTGCGGTCGATTGCGATGTTGGCCATGCTGTCGGCGAGCGGTCCGTTGCCGATATGGCTCAGCCGGCCGGTTTTGGGATCGATCGCAAAGCTCACCGCGACGAACGGCTGCGAACGAACGCCGGCGATCAGCACGCGGTGGTCGGGCGTGATCGCGAGCGGCGTCGAGGATCCCGGCTTCCCGGCGCCCGTGAAGGCGGCGGTCTGCACCGGTGTCATCTCGCCGCTCTCGGCGATCTTGAAAACGCTGATGTCGTTGCTGTCGGCATTGCCGACATAGGCGAAGGTTTCGGCCATGCCGGCACGGTCTCCAGCGATGAGAGCAAGGAAGGTGAAAAGAGTGGTCGCGATCGCGCTGGATGCGATGCGTCGTGTCGGTCTGGGCATGGACGTCCTCCTCGAGCCGGTGCGGCATTGTCGTTTTGCCGCAGAGGATAGCGGCAGGCTCCGCCTCACACCAAAATCCAATTGGGATCGATCGATGCTGAAATCGCATCGTTGGACGTCCGAAGCGTTTTCGAGCGAAGCGGATGCCGCTTCGCGTCAAGAAAACGCGTCAAAACAGGAATCTACCGCGCCGCCGCGGTCAGGTCGCGGGAGGGCAGGTGCGGGCCGGCCTGATGTTCGGGCGGCCCAAGCACGGTCCACACCGCGACTGCCAGCAGCGCCGAGGTCAGGATGGTCCAGGCGACTAGTCGTTTGCGCATCAGCCAAATCGTCCGTCGAAAGTTCGATGCGCCGGAGCGCACGCGACCCATCGTGCACTGCAAAAGGCGGCGTTCCTATGAACTCCCTCACAGGCGAACGACGCGTAAGCCAATTGCGAACCATTGCCGGGTGAATGCATTGACCCGGCATGCCGCGTGAAAACGATCTTGAAGGTAAGCCCGACATGGGCGGCAAGCACGGTGGCCAGGCCGGCCAACCCAAGCTGCCGCCGCGCCCGCGCCCGCAGGATAAAGGCGGGGCGCAGGATGAAGATGTCGTGGCAAAGCGCCACACCGGTCAAACCGATCGCAAGGTCCGGCCGACCAACGCCAAGTAGCGCTGCGATTCGCTGGCTCATTCTCCAGGCGGTGGCCCCGGCGGAACGACCGTTCTGGAACGGCAGTCACGTCCCGCCGTTATCCCGGTCTCGCGGGCCGAGGACGGCAAAACGGAGGCTGGCACGTGTTTTGGATTTATTGGGACACCGCCTGGTCGCTCATCATCAGCGGAATCATGTTCACCACCATCGTCACGCATCCCGACGCCGAGTTCGCCGAGATCCAGGCGGCGCGGCAGCCGAAATGAACGTCCACGGCACCTGAGCCCTCCACCTCCGTAGTTCAACTGAGTCCGGCCCGCACAAGCTGCGGGCGCAGACGCGTTTGGTGAACCGAATCTTAGGAGCCGGCCGGTAGTTTTCGGCATCTTTTCACTGATCCGGCGCTCCCCCATGGCATTATTCGGCAATCCCTCGATCCGCTCGGTTCTCGGCGCCATCATCGGTGTCCTGGGCCTGTTCCTGATCGGGCAGCTCGCAACCGGACTTCTGGGTGCGGTCGCGCGCAACGGCGCCGCGCAGAAGCTCGAGCGCTTCGCCAGCACCGACCAGCAGCTGTTCGCGACCCTGCTCGGCTTCCGGCTGGAGCGCGGCACCTTCTTGTCGGCGCTGGTCGCGGAGGGGCCCGCCAACGCCAATGCCGACACCCGCATCGCCACCAACCGGCAATTGTCGGAGGCGGCCTACAAGAATGTGCTCGAGCAGCTCGACGGCGTGTCGAATTCGGGTGTTGCCGCCGCGTCAAGCAAGCTCGTCGCAATCCATGATGCGCTGATGCCGCTGCGGACCAAGGCGGAAGCCCTGATCCATCAGGCCAAAGCCGGGCGTGACGCCAAGGTCGCCGACGAGTTCCGCAAAGCCGCGCAGGACTATCTCGATGCGATCCTGGCGCTGACCGCCGAGATCGAGAACGCACTGAAGCTCAGCGACCCCGTGGTCGATCATCTCCTCGGCATCAAGCAGTCGGCCTGGGCCGCGCGCAGTTTCGGCGGCCTGGTCGCCATCCGCCTCGAAGCAGCAGCCGCCAGCGTCAAGCCCTGGAGCGCCGCCGACATCGTCGGTGCCGCCGAGGATACCGGCCGCGCCAAGCAGGCCTGGAGCCAGGTGCTGGACGCCGCCGGCCGCGCTGATGCGCCCGCCAGCCTCACCGACGTGGTCGCGCGCTCGAAGCAGGGCGAGGCCGCCGCCATGACCGAGCGCCAGCAGGGCTTCATCAAGGCGCTGAGCAACAACCAGACCATCGACATCAAGGTCGAGGATCTCTCCAAGCTCAACACCGCCATCCTCAACTCCAGCGTCGAGGCCGGCCAGGCCGCGCTGGCCGAAATGGTTGCGCGCGCCGGGCAGCAGATGGTTTCGGCGAAATGGAGCCTGGCGCTCAACGGCGTGATGATGCTCGTCGCGCTCGCCATCACCATCTTCGGATTCATCCTGGTGCATCGCCGCGTCAGCGCACCGATCCGCAAGCTGACGCAGGCGATGCGTTCGCTTGCCGAGAACGATTATGCGATCGAGCTCGCAGGCATCGAGCGCGGCGACGAGATCGGGGAAATGTCGCGCGCGGTGTCCGTGTTCAGGGAGAACATGATCACCGGCGATCGCCTTGCCCAGGAACAGGCGGCGGAGCAGGGGCGCAAGGAACGCCGCCAGCTCGCCGTCGACGGACTGATCCAGCAGTTCGAGAAGACGGTCACGGAATCGCTGCATACGCTCGCCTCGGCCTCCGGTGAGCTGAACGCCACTGCGCAATCGATGTCGTCGACTGCGGAGCAGGGCTCGTCCAAGGCGGCTTCGGTCGCGAGCCTGTCGGGCGATGCCTCGTCCAACGTGCAGACGGTTGCGGCGGCGACGGAAGAGCTCTCGGCCTCGATCAGCGAGATCAGCCGCCAGGTCGCGGAATCCTCCAGCATTGCCGGTGCGGCGGCCAGCGAAGCCGATCGCACCAATGCCGAGGTGCAGGCGCTCGCCGATGCCGCGCAGCGCATCGGCGACGTCGTCGCGCTGATCACAGGGATTGCCGAGCAGACCAATCTGCTCGCGCTCAACGCCACCATCGAGGCCGCGCGCGCCGGCGACGCCGGCCGCGGCTTCGCGGTGGTCGCTTCCGAGGTGAAGAACCTCGCCACGCAGACCGCCAAGGCGACCGAGGAGATCACCGGCCAGGTCGCGGCGATCCAGGGCGCGACGCGGCTGTCGGTGACCGCGATCCAGTCGATCGGCACCACCATCCAGCGGGTCAACGAGATTGCGGCTGCGATCGCGGCCGCCGTCGAGGAGCAGGGCGCCGCGACACGCGAGATCGCCCGCAACGTGCAGCAGGCCTCGCAAGGCACCAACGAAGTCTCGCGCCACATCTCGGGCGTGTCGGAAGCCGCCGGGCAGACCGGTGCGGCCGCCGGCGAAGTGCTGGATTCGGCCAAGATGCTGGCGCGCCTGTCGGACGATCTCAAGCGCGACGTCGACCGCTTCGTCGGTGATCTCAGGGCGGCGTGAGTCGAGTCCGTAGTTCCGTAGGGTGGGCAAAGCGCAGCGTGCCCACCATTCTCACCACGAACGCTGACTGATGGTGGGCACGGTGCGCGAAGAGCGCGCCTTTGCCCACCCTACGAAATCTTCGTCGCGGCGATTCCCGCGCGTCGTCCTATTGCAGCACCTTCGGCATCACGACGACGATATCGACCTGCTTGTCCAGGATCTGCGACGCGACAGCGGCGATGTAAGGCGAATAGCTGTCCTCGATGTCGGACGCGATCGCCTCGTCTTTGGCGAACGCATAGAGCATGGTGCCGTCGACCCTATCGAAGCGGATGCCGGCGAACAGCCGGTCGAACGTCTCGGCGCCGACGACGCCTGCCATCAGCGCCTGTATCGCCTGGTCCTGAACAAGTGTGAGCTTCATCATGCCGATGAGATATGGAACGGCTGCGCGAATGCAAGGTCGGCTCGTGACCTCACGTCATGCTGCCCGGCATGAAGCAGCGGATCAGGGCGCGACCGTTGACGTAGTAAGGCCAGACAATGGTGCGGCCGACGCGGTTCGGCTCGGTGATCACGGTGTCGTCGGGCACCTGGATCCACTCACCCTGGAGCCGCACCCGGTAATGCCCGTCGCTCGTGTCCCAATCGACATCGTCCAGCGCCGTGCCATCGGCGTCCGCGCAACAGGGCCCGCCGCCCTTGCTGTGCAGGCTCTCGAACCAGCCCTTGAGGGGAGAGTTCGCGAAGCGCCCGTCATCGCGTGCGTCCGCGGGCGCGCCGATCAGGGCTATCGCCGCAGCAACAAGAATCATTCGCAAACACAACATTGCCATGCCGCCTCGCTCGATCTGCGCATGCGCGCAACGCGCGAGACGCAAGCGTCCGCGATGCGCGTGATGCGATTGGCCTACCGCCGGCCGGCCGGGTTCCAGCCGTCTCAGCAGGGCCATAACCGCGGGCCGGGGCGTTTGATCCTATTTTCGGGGAGGCTGCGGACAGATCATTGCAGGCGGGGGAGCCGATTTCAGGCCGCCGCCGCCTGCGCCGACAGCAATAGCTTCAGTTTTGCCGCCGGCACGGCCGGGCTGAACAGCCAGCCCTGCATCTGGCTGCATCCGAGCTTCCGCAGCACCTCGCGCTGGGCTTCGGTCTCGACGCCTTCCGCCGTCGTCGCCATGTGGCGGGCGGCGGCCATGTGCACCACGGCCTGGACGATGGGGGAGGAATCTTCGGGCTCGCCGATGTCACTGATGAAGCTACGATCGATCTTGATCTTGTCGAACGGAAATCTGTGCAGATAGCTCAGCGACGAATAGCCGGTGCCGAAATCGTCGAGCGCGATGCGCACGCCGAGCTCGCGCAGCTGCTGCAGCACCGTGAGCGCCTCCTCGTCGTCGCGGATCAGGACGGTTTCGGTGATCTCGAGCTCCAGCCGTCCCGGCGCGAGGCCTGATTCCGCAAGTGCGGCGGCGACCTTCAGCGCCAGCGTCCTGGAGCGGAACTGCACCGGCGAGACGTTGACCGCGATGTGGATATCGCCGGGCCAGGAGGCCGCCTCGGTGCAGGCCTGCCTCAAGACCCATTCGCCGATCTCGCTGATCAGGCCGGTGTCTTCCGCAACCGGAATGAAGTCCACAGGCGAGACCATGCCGCGCGCGGGATGGCGCCAGCGCAGCAGCGCCTCGCAGCCGGTGACGACATTGGCCGCCAGGTCGACCAGCGGCTGGTAGTGCACCTCGAACTCGCCGCGGCCGAGCGCCAGCCTCAGGTCGATCTCGAGCTGACGGCGCAGCCGGGCCTTGGCGTCGTATTCGGGCACGAAGATGCGGAAGGTGCCGCGCCCTTCGGATTTCGCCGCATACATTGCGAGATCGGCGCGCTTGAGCAAATCGTCCAGATTGTCGCCGTGGTCGGGCGCGATTGCGATGCCGATGCTGGCATCGGTCGCGATCTCCTGGCCCTTGCAGTCCACCGGCCTGCGCAGCATCGTGAGGATCTGCTCGGCGAGCGCGGTCAGCTCGGCCTGGTCGCAGGTACCGGCCTTGACGATGGCGAATTCGTCGCCGCCGAGCCGCGCCACCAGATCGTTGCCGCTGACGCAGGCGCGCAGCCGGTTCGCGACCTGGCGCAACAGCTCGTCGCCGACCTCGTGGCCGAGCGAATCGTTGACTCCCTTGAACTCGTCGACATCGATATAGAGGATCGCGAACGGCTTGCCCTGGGTAAGCTCCGCCACGCGGCGCTCCAGGTGCCCGCGCATCAGCACGCGGTTGGGCAGATCGGTGAGCGCGTCGTAATGCGCCATATGCGCGATGCGCTCGTCGGAGCGAATGCGCTCGGTGACGTCGTCGTGCGTTGCGAGCCAGCCGCCGCCGGCCCCGGGCTGGTTCTTGATTTCAATGAGGCGGCCGTCGGCGGTCTCCACGATGTTGCTCTGGATCCGGCCGACGCCGTCGAGGACGGATTCGCAATAGGCATCGACGTCGCCTTCGAACGAGCCGGTCTCGTGCCGGTGCTGGATCACGTCGCGGAAATGGACGCCGGGTTTCACCACCGTGGTAGACAGCCGGTACATGTCCGTGTAGCGGCGATTGCAGACGATCAGCCGCTGGTCCTCGTCGAACATCAGCAGGCCCTGCGTCATGGTGTTGAGCGCGGTGTCGAGCCGCTGCTTCTCCACCGAGAGCCGTCGCGTCATCTGCCGGAAGATCAGGACCAAGGTCAGCACGAGCAGGCCGATCGACAGCACGGCCACGGTGACGAAGAATTTCGTCTGCGTGCGCCAGGTGGCGAGCGTCGCGTCCAGCGACTTGGTCGCGACAATGACCAGCGGCACGACGGTCAGCAGGCGCGCGGCGACGATGCGCTGCTTGCCGTCGATCGGGCTGGCGAGCTCCGTCGTGACGAAGGTGCGCTCGAACACCGCCATTTGCTCCGGAGAGCCGGTGCGGTAATTCTTCCCGATCATGCCGTCGACCCGCGGAATGCGCCCGAGCAACTGGCCGTTCTGATGGTGCATCGCGATCGAGGAGTCCTCGCCGAGCCCTGACGAGGCGAAGAACGATTCGAGCTGCTCGGGCGCGATCGCGCGCGTGACGATGCCGAGGAATTCGCCATGCGGTCCGGACACGCGGCGAGCGAACACGATCGCCTGACCGTCGCCGAACCGGCCCGGCACGACCTCGATCTCTTCCTGCGAGGCAGGGTCGTTCTTGAGCCGGTTGAAATAACCGCGGTCGGCGACGGAGATGTCTGCGACCGGCCAGCGCCGCGACGAATTGATCAGCACGCCGCTGTAATCGAACAGATTGGCGCCGGCGACGTCGGACCAGCCGCTCGCCTTCGCGCGCAGCACTTCATGCACGGCGAGCGTGCCCATCTCGCTGCGGAAGACATCGGCGGAATCGATGCCATGACTTTCGAGCTCGGCGATGATGCTCTTCTGGAGCACCGCGAAATCCGCGAACTCGCGGTCGAAATGGCGGGCGAGCAGCCGGACCGCGCTCTCGAGGCTGTCGCGGCCGCTCTCGATGGCGTTCTGGCGGAAGCGGTCGACGGTGAGCGCAGTGCCGATCGCGGTCGCGGCCATCAGCACGAAGCCGCCGACGATCAGCCACGTCAGCGGCGCACTTTGCCAACGCCGGAGCACCGCGCGCATCCGCGCGGTCCATCGAATTGATGCACCCATCCAACCCTCCCGTGGAATGCAAGATGCAGCAAAACTGACAAGACCGGGTTACCAGCAAAGGTTAGGGAAGTATGAATGGGAACAAAATCAGAGGGTTGGCGTGCACAACTTTGGTCCGCACGGTGGAGTTGTGCTCGCTCGCGGCCATCCTTCGAGACGCCCGCCTGCGGCGGGCCCTCAGGATGAGGTCGCGTTTTGCGGCGAGCTATCAGACCCTCATGGTGAGGAGCCCGCCAAAGCGGGCGTCTCGAACCATGCAGGCCGGGCGCGTCCCGGAAGCTCGCACCTTCCAGGTGCGAGAAGCCCATCACTGCCGCTTCACCTCCCATGTCAGCGCTTCCGCATTATGCTTGGCGAACATCGCCGGCACGTCGAACTTTCCGGTCGCGAGATCATAGCGGCATGTCCAGCCGCCCAGTCCCTTGATGGCGACGTTCTTCGGATGCTTGTCATATTCGCCGGCGAGCGAGATCACGAGATAGCGGTTGTTGGGCCATTCCGCGCCGAGCTGACGATAGGCCTCTTCCGTGCCTTCGACGAGATTGGCCGAGATGTGGAAGTCGAGCTTGGCGAACCGCTTGGTCTCCGGCCGGCCGTAGAAATAAGCCCAGGCGAGATCGCTGAGCGATCGCTTGGTCGCGTTCACGAAGGCGCCCTTCTCGACATGGTAGAGATAGAGGTCCTGCTCGCCCGAGCCGGTCTTCTGCATCCGCACCAGCCATTGCGAGTCCGGCGTGAAGCGGAACCCAGCGCCGTAGCCCTGCTCCGGCTTCAGCTCGGTCATTTGCGCGCCGTGCCGCGCCCAAACCTGCCATTTGACGTCCCAATCGCCGCCATCCTTCATGTACTGCTCGAGCTTGGTGGCGCCGTCGGGCGAGGTGAAGGCGAGACCGGAATTCTCGGAGAGGATGTAGCCCGGCGGCGGGCCGGAGGCGGCGAGCGCTGGAGAGGCCAGCGTCAGGGCAAGCGCCAGCCATGGCGCAGCGCGGCAAAATGCGTTCACGGAAAAAATTCCTTAAAAATGTGCCGCGATGCGGCCTCGGTGATTTGACGCCGATGGGGCCGCGCCGGTTCATCCGCGGCATCCGGGAACAGGGGCGCGAACAGCGCATCGGTCTTGCTGCGGCAGCCAAATCGGCGCAGTTTGCCGGGGCTGATTTGTGATCCAAGTTTTTCTACGACCGGGGCTGAAGTCTGATGATCACCGCGTCCAAGGCCTTCGTTGCATTCTGTGTGCTCGCATTGGCCGGCACCGTGCTGGTGATCGGCCCCACCGAGCTGCGCCGCCTGCTGCCCGGCGGGGCGAACACCGAGATCGCCGTCGCCGCCAGACCTGCAATCAAACCCGAGGCCAAAGCCGAGACCAAAGCGGAACTGAAGACTGAAGAGCCGAAGCTCGCTGCTGTTGCACCGCCCGCGCCGCCTGCATCCCCGGCGCCAACCGCGCTGGCCGAGACCCAGAAGCAAGTCACGGCCGCGCTCGCCGATCTCGCCCCGGTCAAGGCACCGCCGGCTGTAACCGATTCCGGCCCGCGTTTCGACGTCGCGCGCGTCGACGATCACGGCGAGGCCGCGGTGATCGCGGGACAGGCCGCGCCGGGCGCGAAGGTCGAGCTGCTGCGCGACGGCCAGCCGCTCGACACCGTGGTGGCCGATGCCTCGGGCCAGTTCGTGATGACACCGCCAAAGCTTCCCGCCGGCAGCTATGAGCTGAGCCTGCGCGCCAAGGCGCCGGACGGCACCGTCCTGCAATCGGGCCGCACCATGCCGGTGACGATCGCTGAAGCCGCGCCGCCGCCCGCGCGTGTTGCGTCGATCGCCAAACCGGAAACGAAACAGGCCGACAAGCCGGACGACAAATCGGACATCGTGGCATCCTTGCCTTCAGCCGTATCGCACCTCGCCTCGGTGCCGGACAGGGCGCGGCCCAGAATGATGGGACCAGCGAAGCCGACACGACCGACGGCTTTGGCCAGGGCGCAAGGCGAGACCGCCGGCGCGACGGTCGCATCGGCGTCGCCCACCGAAGTGTTCGGCGCTACGCCTGCGCCGGCAGAGCAGGGCGGCAGCAAGGTCATCTCCCGCGGCGACAGCCTGTGGACTCTCAGCCGGCTCGCCTATGGCGACGGCGCCCGCTACGCGGTGATCTTCAACGCCAACCGCGGCAAGATCCACAACCCCAATCTGATCTATCCCGGTCAGACCCTGGTGCTGCCGCACAAGGCGCAGTGAGGTTCGAGCACTGCGCTTTGTGCTCACGCTCATTATCTCGCAATCGCTCGTCATTCCGGGGCGCGCCTCTTGGCGCGAACCATGATGCGCAATTGCGCATCTGAGAATCCATCAGGCCACAGCGACTGTGGTGCGATGGATTCCGGGTTCCTCGCTTCGCGACGCCCCGGAATGACGACCGGGGTTTGACCCCACGCCGAGGGAACCTTTGGTTCCCTCGCGCGTCTTGTCCCTGCGAGGCAATGCGCGCGTGGCGCTGGAGGAGGGCCAGGAATTGGCCAGTTCAGTGGTCAGTTCGATGCTGATGTCGAGATCCCGCCTGGGACCGGCACTGGCCGGCGCCGTGCTCATGATGTCTCTGCTGCTGCCGAACCCGGCCGAGGCCCAGTTTGGTTTCCGCGGCGGCCCGCTGGGTGTTGCGCGCTTCGCCGTCGGCCATGTCCTCGGCCTAGCGCGCCTGCGCCATGCCCGCATGGCTGTGCGGGGCGGCCGCAGCCGCTCGGCTGCACTGCGGTCGCAAGATCCTCGTAACGATCCCCGCGACACCGAGCGCGCCCAGCTCGCCAATCCCTATGTCTTGCGTGCGGCGCTGACGGCGGGAGCGGCGCTGTCGGGCTGGCATGGCGGCCGTCGTCCGCAGGGCTGGTGGCGGCATCCCGACGGCAGCTATGGCTGGGTCGGGCCGGTGTTCTGGCCGTTCGCGGATGACGATCTCACCAATGCCATCATCTACGGTGATGCGACCAGCCTCTCGCTTTACGGCTATGGCGATATCTATGCCGCGATCTTCGCGCCGTATGCGGCGGCGGAGCTCGCCGCCTACACCGCGCCGCACGGCCGCCGCGCGCGACGAATTCCGTCGGCCGAAAATGTCTGCGAAGCCACCGACACCGGCGGCCTGCCCGTCGAGCGCATCGCCGCCGCCGTGCAGCCGAACGAAATGCAGCGCACTGCGCTGGATGAGCTCGCAAGCGCCTGGCTCGCTGCGCGCGATACCATTCGCGCCTCCTGCCCGAGAGAGGCGCCGGCAACAGCCTCGGAGCGCCTCGTCGTGATGCAGGCGCGCTTGGACGCGATGATCAAGGCCACGGACGCGCTCGCCCCGCCGCTGACGAAATTCACAGGTCTCCTCGATGACGGCCAAAAGGCGAAGCTCGATTCGCTGGCGAACGAACGTCATGCCGCGCTCGCCTCAATCCAGCGCAAGGACGCGCAGGCGGCCGCGGCCTGCCACCCGGACAAAGACCCTCGCTATGACGAGCAGGCGCAGCGCCAATACCAGCAGCTGGTGCAGCAGCAATGGCCCGCCGACGATATCGCTACCACGCTACGCCTCGACGACACCGGCCGCGCCCGTCTCGACGTGCTCCAGGACACCACGCTGCGCACCATGCAGTCGCTCAGCCCCTGCCCGTCCAAGCCCGAGCCAACCCCGCAAGCCCGCCTCACGGCAGTGAAGGCGCGGCTCGAGACGATGCTGCAAGCGGTCGCCGGCGTCGCCGACGCGCTCGACGATTTCGAGTTCGGCCTCAGCGACGAGCAGAAGGCGGGGTTTGAGGCAATTGGGCCGAAGCGGGGGGCGTGAGTTTTAGAGCACGCAGCGCTTCTTCTTCCCGCGCAATCGCCCTAAGCACAGCTGGCTCGTCCTGCCCGGGCTTGTCCCGGGCATCCACGTTCTTGGTACCGAGTGGTTAGGCGTGGGTGGCCGGACAAACCTGGCCACGACGCCGTGAGGCCGGAGCGCCAAGCCGCTTCCACGAGTCCTCCACAGCGCCGCGCTCCCGCCAAAGCTACTCTTCGCTTCCCCCTCCGCATTTGCTATTGCAGCCTCCGGCAAGCACAAATCGAGGCAGGGAATGCTCACGGGTGAACTCCGTTCCAAGATCGACAACGTCTGGAACGCTTTCTGGGCCGGCGGTATCGCCAACCCGATCGAGGTGATCGAGCAGATCACTTATCTCCTCTTCATTCGCGGCCTCGACGACGTGCATACGCTCGAAGAGCGCAAGGCGACGCGCATGAACCGGCCGATCGAACGAAACATCTTCCCCAAGGGCAAGGACGGCATCGGTAAGGGCGGCGGCATCGCCTATGAGGAGATGCGCTGGTCGCGGCTGAAGAACAAGGATCCCGCGACGATGTTCGCCATCGTCTCCGAGCACGTCTTCCCGTTCCTGCGCAGCATGGCGGAAGAGGGCACCGCCCACGCCACTCACATGAAGGGCGCGCGCTTCACCATTCCGACCCCGGCGCTGCTCGCCAAGGTGGTCGATCTCCTCGCCGATATCCCGATGGAGGACCGCGACACCAAGGGCGACCTCTACGAATACATGCTCGGCAAGATCGCGAGCGCCGGGCAGAACGGCCAGTTCCGCACCCCCCGCCACATCATCGCGCTGATGGTCGAGATGACCGCACCGACCCCGAAAGATGTGATCTGCGATCCCGCCTGCGGCACCTGCGGCTTTCTGGTCGCGGCCGGAGAATATCTCCGCGACAATCACCCCAAGCTGTTTCACGACAAGGCAAGCCGGGACCATTTCAACGAGGAGATGTTCCACGGCTTCGATTTCGACGGCACCATGTTGCGCATCGGCTCAATGAACATGACGCTGCACGGCGTCGACGACCCCGACGTCCGCTACAAGGATTCGCTGTCGCAAGAGCATGCCGGCGACGAAGATCGCTACAGCCTCCTGCTCGCCAACCCGCCGTTTGCTGGCTCGCTCGATTATGAGACCACGGCGAAGGACCTGCTCGCGATCGTCAAGACAAAGAAGACCGAGCTTCTGTTCATGGCGCTGTTCCTCAAGCTGTTGAAGCCCGGCGGACGCGCGGCGGTGATCGTGCCGGACGGTGTACTGTTTGGCTCTTCGAATGCGCACAAGGCGATCCGCAAAATGGTGGTTGAGGACCACAAGCTCGACGGCATCGTGAAATTGCCATCGGGCGTATTCCGGCCGTATGCCGGTGTCTCCACGGCGATCGTGCTGTTCACCAAGACCAACTCCGGCGGCACCGATCACGTCTGGTTCTATGATTGTCAGGCTGATGGCTTCTCGCTCGATGACAAGCGAAATGCGCTGTTGCCGCCGGAGAAGATCGGCCCGAGGGCGGCGCTTGATGGCAAAGAGTACGGGAGGAACAATCTCCCTGACATCATTGTGCGGTGGAAGCAGCGTGCTGGGACGGAGCGCGATCGGCCGCGCACCGCGCAGAGCTTTTGTGTTCCCAAGGCTGAGATAGTCACGGCGGGATACGATCTTTCTATCAACCGCTACAAAGGGATTGTACGAACGGAATCCGAACATCGTTTGCCAAACGAGGTTATTGCGGAGCTGAAATCCTTGGAGAGGGAAATTGCAGATGATCTAGTTGCGTTGGAGCGGCTGCTGTGAACGAAGTGTACCTTGAAGAGATTGCAACTTTCGTCCAAGGCGGTAGACATGGTCGATCAGGCAAAAATTTCACACCCGATGGGTTTCCTGCCTACGGCGCGGGGGGTATGAACGGGCTCTTACCCGACCCCGAATTTGACCGGGATGGTATTGTGCTTTCCGCAATCGGCGCCCGCTGTGGGAAGTGCTTCTTGGCGGAAGGGCGCTGGTCAAGTCTGGCCAATACCCAGCTTATTTTTCCAGATTCCAAAAAAGCTGACACCAAGTTCTTGTGGTATCAATTGAATGACGAAAAGCGGTGGCCCCGTCGCGGATTGGCTCAGCCATTTATTCGACCGTCGGATGTGAAGTCGCATCGGGTTTTTTTGCCTGCCTTGCCGGAACAGCGGCGGATCGCTTCGATTCTCGACAAGGCTTATGCGCTTCGCGTCAAGCGCAAGCGCGCTGATAGCCTACTTAACGAATTGATTTCTGCACTAACTCAGAGTTGTCTCGTCAGGGACGCTGGACGTTATGTTGCACTTGGCGACGTCATTTCGGACGGCCCAACAAACGGACTCTACAAGCCTTCAAAAGACTACGGTGAGGGCGTCCCCATCTTGCGGATCGATAGTTTTTATGATGGCAGAATTATCGGAATTGAATCGCTCAAGCGCCTCCGGCTAACTGCAGCGGAGCTAGAACGATTTCAACTCCATCTGAGAGACATCGTTGTTAATAGGGTGAACAGCTTAGAATATTTGGGTAAGAGCGCGATAGTTCAGCGCCTCTTCGAGCCGACAGTGTTCGAATCGAACATGATGAGATTTTCGGTTGATTCATCAACACTTTTGCCAGAGGCGTGCATCGCGTTGCTGCAGACAATAGAAGTAAGAGAGCAAGTACTGAGCAAAGCGAAGAATGCTGTGAACCAATCGAGTATTAATCAAGGCGACGTGAAGTGCTTACGTATTCCATTGGTTAAAATGGAGCGACAGCAAAAATTTCTTAGTTGCATGAAGAAGATCGAGGTGATCTCGACGTTGATGGCTGAAGATGACGCAAGAGCAGCCGCACTATTCTTCTCCCTCCGACACCGTGCCTTCTCGGGGCAGCTCTGACGATGCATCGCGGCCATCTCGCCGCGCGACCAGACTTGCCGCCAATCCGGTCCTATATAGAAAGCTGATCCGATGAAGGACGAATACGATTTCTCGACCGCCGAGCGCGGCAAATTGTTCCGGAAAGGCGCGCGCCTCGTGCCGCCCGTCCATCTGGAGCCCGACGTTCTGGCCTATCTGTCCGACCTCGCCGTCACCCAGGGAACCTCGCTGAACGACCTCGTGAACACCCTCCTGAAGGAGGACATCGAGCGGATTGACGCTGCCAAGTAGCAATTTTGGTGGTATGTCCGGGCGCGCGCGGCCAGCCAGCGATCCCGTAGGGGTTGCATCCCACTCGCACGGATGGGACGATATCTCCCGCTATTGAGTCCTGTCGGACAGACCGGCGGGTGCAGGGGGAGCCAAATTGCCTCAGATTGTTGATCAGGTCGGTCCGGCCCGTGCGGCGGCGAAAGCTGCCTGAGCCGATCGATGTCGAATTTCACATTCCTCGCCACCGAATTCCCGGCCGTGCATGAGGCGGCGGTGGAAGCCGAGCGCCAGGCGGCGGTATCGCCGACCGCGGCGGCGTTCTTCGCAGGCAAGACGGTCGAGGTCGCCGTGAAATGGGCGTTCCGATCCGATCCCAATCTCAAGCTGCCCTATCAGGACAATATTTCCGCACTGCTGCATGAGCCGAGCTTCCGCCGCGCGGCGGGCGAGGCGGTGTTCGCCAAGGCGAAGTACATCAATACGCTCCGCAACCGTGCCGTCCATGAAGAGCGCCGCATCAGTTCCGGCGACGCCACGGGCGCGGTGAAGGAGCTGTTCCACGTCTGCTTCTGGTTTGCGCGCACCTACGCCAAGGTCAAGCCGGCGGATAGCCTCGTCTTCGATTCCTCTGCGCTCTCGCGCCGCGACGACGTCCTGAAGAAGGCGTTCGTCCAGCTCAAGACGCAGCAGGCGGAGCTCGATGCCAAGAACGGCGAGCTGACGAAGCTGCTGCTCGACAAGCAGAACCTCGATGAGGAACTGAAGAAGGTTCGCGCCGAGGTGGCCGCGGCCCGTAAGGCGGCGGAAGCAAAACCGGACCAGCACGACTACAACGAGGCCGAGACACGGGATCGCTATATCGACCTGTTGCTGCGCGAGGCGGGCTGGGCGCTCGACAAGCCTGACGACACCGAATTTCGCGTCGAGGGCATGCCGAACAACGAGGGTATCGGCTTCGTCGACTACGTGCTTTGGGGCGCGGACGGCAAGCCGCTCGGCCTGGTCGAAGCCAAGCGCACCCGCAAGGATGCCCGCGCGGGCCAGCAGCAGGCCAAGCTCTATGCCGACTGTTTGGAAGCGCGTTATGGCCAGCGGCCTGTGATCTTCTATTCCAACGGCTACGAGCACTGGATCTGGGACGACAGCAGCTCACCGCCGCGCCAGATCGGCGGCTTCTACAAGCAGGACGAGCTGGAGCTTCTGATCCAGCGCCGGGCGAACCGCAAATCGCTTGGTGCAGAGGCGATCAACGGGAAGATCGTCGAGCGGCCCTACCAGCACCGGGCCATCCGCTCCATCGCAAAACATTTCGAGGAGGACGGGGAGCGCAAGGCACTTCTCGTCATGGCGACCGGCTCCGGCAAGACACGCACCGTGATCGCACTGGTCGATCTCCTGATGCGCGCCGGCTGGGTCAAGCGTGTGCTGTTCCTTGCCGATCGTGTCGCACTGGTGAACCAGGCAGCCGGCGCCTTCAAGGCGCATCTGCCTGATTCCGCGCCTGTGAATCTCGTCACCGAGCGGACCAGCGAAGGCCGGGTTTTCATCTCGACCTATCCGACCATGATGGGCCTGATCGACGGCAAGCAGGAGGGCAAGGCCAAGTTCGGTCCTGGCCATTTCGATCTCATCGTCATCGATGAGGCCCATCGCTCGGTCTACCAGCGCTACCGCGCCATCTTCGAGTATTTCGACTCCTTTCTCGTCGGCCTCACAGCGACGCCGAAGGACGAGATCGATCGCAACACCTACTCGCTGTTCGATCTCGAAGACGGCATTCCGACCGACGCCTATTCGCTGGAGGAGGCGGTGGCCGAAGGCCATTTGGTGCCGCCCAAGACTATCTCCGTCCCATTGAAGATCGTCCGCTCGGGGCTCCGCTACGACGATCTCAGTCCTGAAGAAAAAGACCAGTGGGACATGCTGGAATGGGGCGAGGATGACGTTCCCGACACCATCGAAGCTGCCGAAGTCAACAAGCGTCTGTTCAATGAGGAGACGGTCGACCTCGTCATCGCCCACCTCATGCAGAACGGTTTGAAGGTTGAGGGCGGGGACCGGCTCGGCAAGACCATCATCTTCGCCAAGAACGAGGCGCACGCAAAGTTCATCGAGAAGCGCTTCAATTCCGCCTATCCGTCTCTGGCAGGCCATTTCGCCCGAGTGATCACCCACCAGACGGGCGCTTATGCCCAAACCTTGATCGACGATTTCTCGGCCAAGGCCAAGGCGCCGCACATCGCCATCTCCGTCGACATGCTCGATACCGGCATTGATGTGCCGGAAGTCGTCAATCTCCTCTTCTTCAAGCCGGTGCGCTCGAAGACAAAGTTCTGGCAGATGATCGGCCGCGGCACGCGGCTGTGTCCCGATCTGTTTGGTCCCGGACAGGACAAGGAGTTCTTCCGGGTGTTCGACTACTGCCAGAACATCGAGTTCTTCGGAGCCAATCCCGAATTGAAGGAAGCGAGCGCAGCGCGCTCGCTGTCCGAGCGGCTGTTCGCCGGACGGGTTGATCTGGTGCGGGCGCTGGACGAGAAGCACGCCAAGGCGGGCGGTTTCTCCGCGGGCGAACAGACCGCCTACGACTCGGGCGACGAGGCGCCGCCGAGCGAGCCGGACATTCGCGCGTCCGCCGCCAAGACGCTGCAAGACATCGTCGGCGGAATGAATGAGGAAAACTTCATCGTGCGTCAGCACCGCCGCTCCGTGGAGAAGTTCCGCGCGCCAGCGGCTTGGGAGGCGATCGACGAGGAGAAGCGAAAAGAGCTGGTCGACGAGGTCGCCCCGCTGCCTTCAAGTCACATGCTCGGCACCGAGGACGCCAAGCGCTTCGACCTCCTGATGTTCCAGCTCGAGCTGGCGCTGCTCAAGGGTTCAAAGCGCTTCGACACGCTGCGCAAGCAGCTTCTGGAAATCGCATCCGCTCTGGAGGAGCAGACCGCCATTCCAGCGATCGCGCAGCATGCCGAACTGATCGAGGACATTCAGACCGATCAGTGGTGGGAGGGCGTCACCGTGTCACTCCTTGAACTCGTGCGATTGCGCCTCCGCGATCTCATCCAGCACATCGAGAAGGGCAAGAAGGCGATTGTCTATTCGAATTTTGCCGACGAGATCGGCGAGGGTATCGAGCTGCAATTGCCGCAAGTTGGCGAGGCCGACTTTGCCCGCTTTAAAACCAAGGCCCGGCATTTCCTGCGGGCGCATCAGGACAATATCGTCCTGCACAAATTGCGACAGGGAAAGCCGCTGACCCCGTCCGATCTCGGCGAACTTGAGAAGATGCTGGTCGACGCCGGCATTGGCGAAGCCGGCGACATCGCGCGTGCGCGCGAGACGAGCCACGGCTTCGGCCGGTTCGTGCGCTCACTCGTCGGGCTTGATCGCGCATCCGTGAGCGAGGCATTCGGCGGCTTCATCGCCGCGAGCACAGCGACCGCGGCACAGATCGAGTTCATCAACATGGTGATCGAGCATTTGACCGATCAAGGCATCATGGACCCGTCGTTGCTGTATGAGCCGCCCTTTACCGGCATTGCGCCGACAGGACCCGAGCACCTCTTTGATGAAGCCAAGGTCGTCCGTCTCGTCAGCACGATACGCGAGATCAACGACAGCGCAGTGGCGTGAGCGAGGATGATGATCTTACGGTGCTCGCCAAGCCTGACCGCCCGATCATGCCATCCTGCCAGTGTTTTGCCCGACGTGTCAAAGGGCCTTTGCACGTCGGGCGGTTGTCATCCTCGTAACCCATTGATCCAACAGCCCCCGCCTACTGTGCATGGGGTTGTTTTCGATTTTTTTGTTGTCGATGGCCGTCATTGCCCGCGAAAGGGGGCAATCCAGTATTCCAGAGGCGGTCGGGTCTAATCGAGAGGCCGCGACGTACTGGATGCCCTGGTCAAGCCGGGGCATGACGGCGGAGCGATTAGCGCTCGGCTGCGCTACCCTCTCCGCCGTGCCGCCGACGCGTCCACCACGTTCTCCACCTGCTCGCGCCAGCTCAAAATCTCCATCGCCAGCACGGGATGGTTGAAGCCCTTGAGCACGAGGTCGTCGAGTGCGCGGGCTTCGACGAAAGCCTCGACCATGCCGTAGACGCGGCGGCTGACCACGACCTGGCCGGCCTTGGCTTCGTCGCACAGCCGCGAGGAGAGGTTGGTGACGCTGCCGATCGCGGCATATTCCAGCCGCTGCTCGAAGCCGATCTGGCCGAGCGTGGCATAGCCCATGGCGACGCCGACGCCGAAGCCGAGCGAATGGCCGCGGTTCTTCCACTTCTCCGTCAGCGCGCCGATGACGTCGCGCATCTCCACCGCCATCTTCACCGCACGCTTGGTATGGTCGGCGAATTGGATCGGCGCGTTGAACAGGATCATGACGCCGTCGCCGGCGAAGCGGTCGAGCGTGCCTTCATAGCGATGGATCAGCTCGCCGAGCGCCGCGTGATATTCGCGCAGCACGTTCATCGCCTCTTCCGGCTCGGTCGCCTCCGTGAACGAGGTGAAGCCGCGCAAATCGCAGAACACCACCGTGACCTCGCGGCGATGGCTGTCGAGCAGCGCGTCGTGGCCGTCGGAGGATGCGATCAGCTGCGCTACCTGCGGCGCGAGGAAACGTTCGAGCCGCTTGATACGGCCGATCTCGCCGAGCTGCTTTTCGACGCGCTCTTCCAGCGAGCGATTCCAGTTGCGCAGCTGCTCGGTCTGCTCCTGGAGCTTGGCCGCCTGCTGCTGCACGGTGGTGTGCGCGGCGGCGAGCTCGCGGCCCTTGTGGTCGACTTCGGTGAACAGCCGCGCATTGCGCATCGCCAGCACCGCCTGGTTGGCAAAGGTGCGCATCAGCCCGGTGAGACTGCCGGCGAACGCGCCGCTGGCGCGGCGCAGCACCACCAGCGAGCCGAGCGTGCCCTGCTGGTCGAGCAGCGGCACCACCAGCACCGAGTGGAAGCCGGCATTGACCGCGACCTCGCGCAGCGGCTGCTCGGTGGCATGATCGAGATCGGCGATCGCGATCGGCTCGCCGCTCATTGCGGCATCGCTCAGGATGCTGTCGCCCTCGCCGATCGTGACATGCGCGCCCTCGGCCGATTTGTCGATGCCGTCGGCCTGGACCAGGTTGAAGCGGCGCGTCTCGGCGTCATAGCCGTAGATCAGCACCGCGTCGGCATGGCTGATCTCGAGCGCGCGGGCGGCAATCGTCGGCAGCACCGCATTGAGATCGAGCGAAGCGGCGACCGCGCGGCCGACCTCTTCGAGCACCTTGAGCTCGTTGATCGACTGCGCGAGATCGCGGGTGCGTTCCTCGACCTTGCTCTCCAGGTCCGAATAGGTTTCCTGCAGCTGGCCGGCCATGCGGTTGAACTGGTCGGCGAGCTCTTCCAGCTCGTCGGCGGTGTGCACGTCGATGCGATGGCTGAAATCGCCCGCGCCGAGCTTGTGCGCACCGTCGCGCAGCGCCGTGATCGGGATGATCATGCGGCGCGCCAGCAGCGTGCCGGCGAGGATCGCGACCATCAGGCCGATGCCGATCAGCAGTGCGACGCGCACGAGCTGGTCGCGGATCGGCGTCAGCGCCTGCAGGGTCGGCTGCTCGAACAGCACGCTCCAGCCGAGCTTTGGCACGGTGCTCGCGGCTGACAGCACCGCATGGCCGTTGAAGTCGGTGCCTGTGGTGTCGGGCTCGCGGCCGGGTGCAATCGCAGCCGCGACCTGCGGCAGCTTCGACAAGTCCTTCCCGACATCGGGCCCCTTCGACGACGTGGCGATCACGCGGCCGCGCGCATCGACGACATAGGCGAAGGCCACCTTCCCGACCTGGGCATCGGTGAGGTAGTCGGCGAGGAAATCGAGATCGATCTCGGCCACGGTGACGCCGGCCTTGAAGCCGGAATGCGCCACCGAGATCGACATCCCCGGCTTTTGGTCGACGAAGCTGACCGGCGAGTAGCTCACGCCGCGCGCGACCGTATCGGTGAAGCGCATGTCGCGCGAGAGGTCGGCATTGCCGCCTGTCGTGGTCGACTGGCGCGAGACGCGCAGCACCTCGCGGCCGTCGCCGTTGAGTTGATACAATTGCGAGACGACAGCGACTTGCTGCAGCAGCTGGACGTAGTCGGCGCGGCGCTTCTCGATCGTGTCCCGGCTTGCCGTCGTCACCCAGCTGATCTGGCGCTCGAGCTCGGAGACCGACTGCTCGATACGCCGGGCGGCGGCCTGCGCCTTGTCCTCGAGGGCGTCGGTCAGCGACGTCTTGGTGGCACGGTAGGAGATCCACGTCTCCATCGCGCCGTTGACGGCGAGCACGAACACGACGAGGCCGACGAGGGAGATGACGTATTTGGCGAAGAGGCCCTCGCGCAGAAACCGGCTTTTGTCTTTCGCTCCTGCCATCCGGATCCTCTCGCGCCGCCAGCCATGCCGGCGCTACGGGCCGCACGGGCCCTCGGAGCTTTCTATCACAATTCAGGCCGAGGGACTGCCAGGCGACGGGCGCAGGACCGGTGAGCGACCGGCGTGGTTACCCGCGCGAGGGTCCGCGAACTACCGGTTAAACAGCTGCCGCATCACGTCATTCATCGGCTGGCTGTCCTGCTGCGGTGGGGGCGGGTCGTCCGGGGGCGCGGGCGACGCCTGCGGCGTTGTCGGCGTTGCGGGCAGGCTGCGGCTTCGCCCGGTGCCTGTCGCGGCACCGTTCGAGAGCCCCTGCTGGATCAGATTGCCGATGGCTTCCCCGAGCTGGCCGCCGAGCAGATTGTTCTGCCCCGGCGGCTGGGCCTGCGGATTGGCGCTGCCGGCGGCGTTGCCGCCACTGGGCGCGGCGCCGCCGGTCCCAGGATTGCCGCCAGGATTACCACCAAGGTTACCACCGAGGTTACCACCGAGGTTACCGAGGCTGCCCAGAAGATTGCCGAGCCCGCCGCCATCGGGGCCGAACAGGCCTTTGCCCATCTCGCGCAGCTTGGCATAGGCGGCATCCGGATTATCCAGCATGCCCGCCATGTCCGGAAAGATCCGCGGCTGCGACCACGGGCCCTGGATCATCACGGGGATGCCGAAGCCGACCGGCTCGGAGGCGCGGCCCTGGCCTTCGGTCGTCATGACGAGCTTCGGCTCGACGCGAAAGCCCATCATCTTGGTGTCGAGCGCGATGGTGCCGGCGCCGGTGACGCGCACCAGCGGTCCGACCAGGTTGAGATCGGTGGTCACCGCCTGGCCCTTGTCGATGCGGAAGGAGGCGGAGAGCTGCGACAGGTCGGTGCTCTCTGCGTCGCCGACGTTCTGGTTGTCCTGCCAGCCGGACAGCGTGCCCGAGGTCAGCGAGCGGATCATCTGCGCGACATTGATGCCGCGGATGGCGCCGTCCTGGAAACTGACGAAGGCCGTGCCTTGCATGTTGGCCATCAGCGCGCGCTGACTGGCGCCGGCGCTGCGCAGCGCGAGCTTGGCCTGCAGCTTGCCGTCGATGCGGTCGAATTCGGCGAGGCCTTGCAGCAGCGGCAGCGCACGGACGCCGACCAGGTCGGAATGCATCGCAAAGCTCGGCGCGCCGCTGGTCGCATCCAGGATCACCTCGCCCGAGACCTGGCCGCCATAGGCGCCGAGATTGGCAGTGCCTGCCTTCAAGATGCCGCCGGCGAGTTTTGCATCGAGCGCCAGCGGCGCAAGGCGCGCCTCGCCGATCACGGCCTCGTTCGCCGAGATCCGGATTTGCGCGTCGACATAGTTGAGGCCGGAGACGTCGATCGGCGCGTCGCTCCAGGGCTGCCCGGAGCCGCCGTCGCGCGATTTCGCCAGCGGAATCGCGAGCCGCTGGAAATCGAGATCGACTTTCACCAGCGGCTTGCTCGCGATGTCGACCGAAGCCCAGCCGTTGAACGCGTCGTCGCCGAGCGTGCCGTTGACGCCGTTGATCATCACGACCCCGCTATTGAGGCGCAGCTCGGCATGGCCCGAGAGCCGCGACGTCAGCACGTCGGGCATGTCGATGGCGAAATCCACCGGGATGGTCTGCCGCTCGATCGGCGGCGCCGGCGCGGCCGCCTTGATGTCGAATTTGGTCGGGTGCTCGCCGACCCGCGCCGTGCCGGTCACATTGATTTTGCGGTCGCGGCCCAGCACGGCGTCGGCATTGATGGCGCTGACATGGCTTTCGATGCGGTCGCGCACGCGCGCGAATGCGACTTCGCCGTCCGTGATCTTGATGCGGTCGATGCTCGCGCCATCCATGTCGAGCGCGAGCGGCTTCGGCGATGCATCGGCGTTCGGCAGGCGCTCGCGCAGCAGCGGCTGGTAGAGCACAGGGTGGCTGACGATGATCTCGCTGATGTTCGGGCGGCCCGACCACAGGCTGGACAGCGACATGTCGACCTGGACGCGATCGATCGTCAGGCGGGTGATGCCGCTGCGGTCCCTGGGGTCGGCAAGCGCGAGGTCGTTCAGCGTGACGTTCAGCGTCGGCCACAGGCTGATTTTCGTCGTGCCGTCGACCGACAGGCGATAGCCTGTGGCGCTGTCGACGCGCGAGGCAATGGTCGCGGTCAGGAAGCCCGAGGGGATCCCGACCACCAGCAGAAGCGCGATCACGATGATGACGGCGGCCAATGCCGCGCCGGCGAACTTGACTGCTCTCATGTCGATTTTCCAACGACGGACGAGCGATGCCGAACCCGGCAGCTACCCGTCCCTTGTATCCGACCTTGACGCCTGAGTTTATCCCGGGACGGGAAGCCGCTCCAAGCGCACAAAAATAGTCCCGGGGAGCTGTAAAGTTATGTGACTTGTGACACACTTCTCCGGCGCGGTTTTACGCGATTCTGAAGTTGATGCTTCCAAGCGATTTGCCAAGGACATTCACAAGGACTTTGAAATGAGCAAGCAGGCCGAATTTGCGGTCATTCTGAAGATGAATGCGATGTTCGCTGATCTCGGCACCGACGAGCTCCAGCGGCTGTCCAATCTGTGCCACACCCAGCATCTGGGGAACGGCGAGGTGCTGTTCCAGAAGGGCGATCCCGGCGATGCGCTGTTTGGCGTGCGGCGCGGACAGGTCCGGATCGAGACCGGTGCCTCCGACGGCAGCCGGCTGACGCTGAACTTCATGGGTCCGGGCGATCTGTTCGGCGAAGTCGCGGTGCTGGATGGGCAGAGCCGCACCGCGGATGCGACCGCAGGCGAGGTCAGCGAATTGTTCGTGCTGCGGCGCGAAGACTTCCTGGCCTTCCTCGAGCGCGAGCCGAAGGTCGCGATCAAGATCATCGGGCTGCTGTGCCAGCGCATCCGCTGGCAGAGCGAGCGGATGGAAGAGTCTATGTTGCAGCCGCTGCCGGTGCGGCTGGCGCGGCGGCTCTGCGCGCTCGCCGCCGATTTCGGCTCCGAGGTGCACATCTCGCAGGAGCAGCTCGGCGTCTTCGTCGGCGCCGCCCGCGAGAGCGTCAACCGCCAGCTTCAGGCCTGGCGCAAGGAGGCGATCCTGGATCTGCAGCGCGGGCGGATTTTGCTCAGGAACATGACCAAGCTGACGGCGATTGCGCGGAACGAGTAGGGGACGCAGCCCGTCTGTTTCGCTACGCTCATAGCGAGTAGCTCGTCAGAAGCCTCGCTGACATTGGTGCCGCGACTACTCCGCGGCCGGGTGCACGACGCGCTTCGGCACCGGTCCCGTTTCCGCAGGCGTCGCGCCGGTGGGCGCAGCGGCGTGATGATCACCGGTCTCCGCGTCCTCGCTGTGCACGATCAGGCGCTTGCCGAAGCGCCAGATCAGGGCGCCGAGGTCGTCCATCACCATGAACATCGCGGGCACGAACACCAGCGACAGGATGGTCGAGAAGATCAGGCCGCCGATCACCGCGAGCGCCATCGGCGAGCGGAACTCGCCGCCGGCGCCGACCGCGAGCGCGCTCGGCATCATGCCGGCGGCCATCGCGATCGTGGTCATCACGATCGGGCGGGCGCGCTTCATGCCGGCGTCGATCATCGCCTCGTCGCGCGCCTTGCCGGCATGGATCGCCTCGATCGCGAATTCCACCAGCATGATCGCGTTCTTGGTGACGATGCCCATCAGCATCAGGATGCCGATCCACACCGGCGTCGTGAGCTGCTTGCCGGTGACGAGCAGGGCCGCGATCGCGCCGCCGATCGAGAGCGGCAGCGAGAACAGGATGGTGATCGGTTGCAGGAAGGTGCCGAACAGCAGCACCAGCACCGCATAGACCATCATCAGGCCCGCGGTGATCGCGGTGGCAAAACCATCGGACAGTTCGTTGAGGCTTTCGGCATCGCCGGAGGGGGAGACCTTCACGCCCTTCGGCAGGCTCTTCATGACCGGAAGATCGTAGATCTTCTTGGTGGCATCGCCGAGCGCCGCGGCACCGACGAGATCGGCGGCGACGGTCGCCTGCCGTTCGCGATCGTAGCGGTTGATGCTGGTCGGACCCTGGTCGAGCTTGACGTCGGCAATGACCGAGAGCGGCACGCCGCCCTTCTCGCCGTGCTCGCCGAGCGGCACGCGCAACTGCTCCAGCGTCTTCAGATTACCGCGCGCGGCATCTTCGAGCTGTACGCGGATCGGCACCAGGCGATCGCCGACGTCGAATTTGGCGAGCGCCGGGCCGACATCGCCGATGGTCGCGACGCGGATGGTCTGGGACAGGCTTTCGGTCGAGACGCCGAGGCGCGCGGCGAGATCGGCGCGCGGCTCGATGCGCAGTTCGGGCCGCTCCAGCGAGGTTTCCGAGATCACGTCGGAGATGGTCGGAATTCGCTTCATCTGCGTTGCAAGTTCGCTGGCGACGTTGTTGACGATGTTGGCGTCGACGCCGGTGACGACTAGCGAGATCGCGCGCAAGCCGTTCTCGTCGAGGAACCAGAACCGGATGTCGGGGATGTTCTCCAGCTCCTGGCTGATCGAGAATTCGAGCTCGCGCTGGGTGATGTCGCGGTCGGTCTTGGGCGTGTAGTTGATGATCAGGGCGGCGCGGCGAACTTCCTGCGTCCCGGGCGGGACGCGGCCGCCATCCACGAAGATGCTCTTCACTTCGGAGCGCTTGCGCAGGCGAGCAACGATGTCTTCCGTGACCTTCTCGGTATAGGACAGCTGCGTGCCCGGCGGCAGCTCGATCGCGAGCAGTGAGCGGGCGCTGTCCTGCGCGGGCAGGAAGCCCTGCGGCAGCAGCGTAATGCTCCAGATCGAGGCGGCGAAAATCCCGAAGCCGATCAGGACGGTGATGAAATAGTGCCTCACCGACCAGGTTACGACCTTATGATAGCCGCGCAGCACCCGGCCCGGCGGCGGCTCCTCGTGATTGCCATGCTTGAGAAAGTAGGCCGCCAGCATCGGCGTGACGAAGCGCGCCGCCAGCAACGAGAAAAACACCTGCACCGACACGGTGATGCCGAATTGCTTGAAGAACTGTCCGGCAATGCCTGACATGAAGCTCGCCGGCGCGAAGATCGCGATGATCGTGAGCGAGATCGCGATGACGGCGAGGCCGATCTCGTCGGCGGCCTCCAGTGCGGCGCGGTAGGGCGATTTGCCCATGTTCATGTGCCGTACGATGTTCTCGATCTCGACGATCGCGTCGTCGACCAGGATGCCGGTCGAGAGCGTGATGGCGAGGAAGCTGACGAGATTGAGCGAGAAGCCGAGGATGTCCATCGCCCAGAACGCCGGGAAGATCGACAGCGGCAGCGAGATCGCGGCGATGATGGTGGCGCGCAGATCGCGCAGGAACAACAGCACGATCACGACCGCAAGGATCGCGCCTTCGAACAAGGTCGAGATCGCCGCTTCGTAATTGCCCTTGGTATATTCGACCGAGGTGTCGATCAGTTTCAGGTCGACGTCGGGATAGGCCGCCTTCAGCGCGTCGATGCGCTTCTGCACGGCGGCGGCGACCACCACGTCGCTGGCGCCCTTGGAGCGTTTGATGCCGAGTGCGACGACCGGCTCACCGTTGAAGCGGGCGAAGGTGCGGCGGTCGGCAATGGTGTCGGTGACGGTGCCGAGATCGTCGAGCCGGACCTCGCCGCCGCCGAACAGCGGGATCATGGTGCCGGCGAGGTCGCTCAGCGTCTTGGCGCCCGCCAGCGTGCGGATCGCCTGGTCGTTCTTGCCGATTTCGGCGCGGCCGCCGGCGACGTCGACATTGGTGCCGCGCAGGCTCTGGCTGACATTGACCGCGGTCAGTCCCATCGCCTGAAGTCGGTCGGGATCGAGCGAGACCAGGATCTCGCGCTCGACACCGCCGATGCGCTCGACCTGGGCGACGCCGCGCACGCCCTGCAGCGCGCGCTTGACCACGTCGTCGACGAAATAGGAGAGCTGCTCCGGCGTCTTGCCGGGCGAGATCGCGGCATAGGTGACGATCGGCAGGCCGATCACGTCGACGCGCTGGATCAGCGGTTCGGTGACGTTCTGCGGCAGATTGGAGCGCACGCGCGTCACCGCGTCCTTGACGTCGTTGAGCGCGCGGTCGGTGTTGGTCTCGAGCGCGAACTGGATGGTGGTGACCGATAGTCCGTCGGTGATCGACGAGGTGATGTGCCGCACGCCCTCGACGCCGGAGACCGCGTCTTCAACGGTCTTGGTGACCTGGGACTCCAGCTCGGTCGGCGCCGCGCCGAATTGCGACACCGCGACCGAAATCACGGGGATGTCGGCCGAGGGCAGCCGCGTCACCGCGAGCTTGG
Organism: Bradyrhizobium sp. Kon10; assembly: GCF_055807395.1. Classification (NCBI taxonomy): domain Bacteria; kingdom Pseudomonadati; phylum Pseudomonadota; class Alphaproteobacteria; order Hyphomicrobiales; family Nitrobacteraceae; genus Bradyrhizobium; species Bradyrhizobium sp. Kon10. The sequence goes on from NZ_JBVVOZ010000044.1 coordinate 29,129, forward strand.
TGAAGGAGACCCAGCCGAGGATCAGCAGGATGATCGAAAACACCACCGACGGCAGCGGATTGCGGATCGACCATGCCGAGATATTGAGAGCCATCAGCGTACCCGCGTGCGATCGAGTTCATCGGCGAACATGGTCTTGATCTGGTCGCCGTCATGGAGCGAAGAACCGGCATCGGCCACGACGATTTCGCCGACGTCGAGCCCTTCCAGGATTTCCGTTTGGCTGTCGGACGTCAGTCCGACCCGCACCTTGCGCGTCTCGATCGTGTTGTTCTTGACGACCTGAACCGTGAGATGGTCGATCGCGGTCTTCGGCACCGCGACGCCGCAGCTTCGCTTGGCGTCGATCGAGGCGCGGGCGAACGTCCCGATCTTCAGCGACGGATTGTTGGTGACGCTGATGCGGACGTGGCCGAGCTGCGTGGCGCGGTCGATCTCCGGTGCAACCAGGCGGACCCGGCCGATCAGGTCGGCGGCGTCATCCCTGCTGATCCGCACCGTCGCGCCGGGGCTGAGCTTCGGCATATGCACGGCCGGAACCTGTGCGTCGAGCTCGATCTCGCCGCTGACGGCAATGCGGAACATCGGCCCGGCCTGCGGCGAGGCCGGCGCGCCGACGATGGTCCGGACCTCGGTGACGAGGCCAGGGGCCGGCGCCTTCAGCGAGATCGGTCCTTGCGGACCTTGCCGTTGCGGCTGGCCCGGCATCTGCGGCGGCGCCGTCAGCCGCGCCAGCTCCTGATTGTCGGTGACGACCGCGCCTTCGGTGACGAAGAGGTCGGTGACCTTCGATCCTTCCTGGTCGGCGATGACCACCGCCTCGCGCCGCGGCACGAAGAAGCCGGTCACACGTACGAGGTCGGAAAAGCAGGCATTGGTGGATTTCGTCACGATGACGAGCGCCTCGCCCGGCGTGTCCTTTGCCTCCGGGCGATGCCGGTGCTCGAACCAGTAATAGCCGATTCCGAGCGCGACGATGAAGAGCACGGTTCCGGCAGGCTTGAGATATTCGGTGACGTTCATCGCCGGATCATCCTGGCCTGGCTCGTGGTTGCTGGGGGCGTTTCCCTGAAACCAAGCGGCGTCCCGCAAGGCTGCAGGACGCGCTTTGGAAGCAAGACTTTACACCACATCACGACTTGTCACTTCAACGGATTAAGTCGTGGTCACTTCGATGCGGTGGTCTTGTTTTCCATATTGACGACCTGCACGCGACGGTTCACCTCCGCCATCGGCTGGCTCGGGTCCTTCAGCTTGCTCTTGCCGTAGCCCACGGTGACGAGGTCGGGGGCGGCGATGCCGTATTTGTCGACGAGATAGCGCTTGATCGAATCCGCGCGACGCTCGGACAGTTCCTGGTTGTAGGCCTCGCCGCCGGCGGCGTCGGTGTGGCCGGCGACCACGAAGGTCGAGCCCTTCAGGTCGGGGCTGGTCAGCGCGCGGCCGAGCGCCTGCACGGAGGGCAGCGACTTGGTGCTGATATCGGCCGAGTTGTAGTCGAAGGTGATTTCGAGATCGATATTGGGCTTGTCCTTGGCGGCCGACGCGATCTCCTCGCGCTCGGTCGACGACAGCGAGCGCGTTGCACGGCCGCGGATGGTCTGGAGCAGCTTGGCGTCTGCCGCGCTCGGCGCCGGATCGGTTTGCGGGCCGATCGAGAGGCCGCGGGTCAAGGGCTTCTTCGGCGGCGGCGCCAAGGCGCGGACGATCTCGTCCTCGGTGACGTTCTTGCTGTTGCCGTCGTCGCCTGCGCGCGCGGGCGAGACCGGCAGCGACAGCGCGGCGCCGATGGTGATGATGGACAGGATTGCGGTCAGTCCCTTTGCAGCCAATCTCATTGCCAGTCCCTCCTGCGCAGCCCGCGCCGATCCAAATTCCTGTAGCAGTCCGCCGGCAAGGCCGCTCGCGGCATCCGTTGAATTAGTCTTCGCCGGGCCGTCGGGGGTTCGAGATGCGTCCGGCCTCAAATCAAAAAAATATCAACGCACTCCGTAGCTTGCGAATTCCTGAACGATGTTCGGGTCCATCGCCTTGGCATTGGCGATGTCGAGCGCCCCTTCCTGGGCCGAGCCGTTGCGCTGCTTGGCGATCCCCCGCCCATAGAGCGAGGAGGTCAGGCGCGGGTTGATCTTCAGCGCGGCGTCGAAATCGGCGATGGCGTTCTTGGCCGCTCCGGATTTCAGGTTGACGAGCCCGCGGCTGTCCAGCGCATCGACGAAATTGGGCCGCAGCCGCAGCGCCTCGTTGCAATCCTTCAGCGCACCCTGGAGGTCTCCGACCACGGTGCGGGTCCAGCAGCGGTTGTTCAGGGCTTCGACGTCCTTCGAATTGATCCGCAGCGTGTCGTCAAAATCCTTGATGGCGAGGCCGAAAGCGCCCTTGCTGGCATAGACCTGGCCGCGCCGGTACAGCGCATTCACGTCGTCCGGATTGGCGGCGATCTTCGCCGTCAGGCTCTTGATGGTGGGGTCCTCGGCCAGCATGGCCTGACTCGGACCGCTCTCCGTGGTCGGCGCGGTTGCTATATCGGCCGGTTTGACCGGCGGGGGCGGCGGCGGCAAAGCGGCCTCGATCTGCGGCTTCGGCGATGGTGCTGGCGGCGCGGGAGGCGCCGGCGGTGGATTGTTTGCAACGACCGGTGCCGGAGGTGGGGCGGGCGGAGTCGCGTTGTTCGCGACTGCGGGAGCCGGCGGCGCAGGAGGGGCCGGTGGCTGCGCCGTCGCTGTCGGACGCGATCCGCCGGCGCCGGGAATGAACGAGAAATCTTCGGCCAGCGAGGAGGATATCCACGGCACCTGCTCGCCGCGCGAGGCGCGGGTGACACCCATTTTGGTGCGGTTCAGCGTTTCCTCTGCCATCAGGTCGGGGACGCGGATTTCCTTCAGCAGCTCCTGGACGAACAGGCTGTGGTCGCCGCCGGCGTCCGAGACCACCGAGGCCAGCGCGGCCGAATACATCACCAGCGTGCCGTTTGGCGCGATCACCGGTGTCAATCCGGCCGAGAAGCTGCGGAACCGACGCTCGAACGGGTTGCGCCTGGAGGCATCGATCAGCGCGATCTTGACCCCGGCGCCGCGGGTATTGAGCTCGCCGAGGATGGTCTCGATGCTGAAGCCGTCGCGGCGGACGTCGGATTCGGTCCAGATCTGGGCATCGACCGGGATCATGAAGCTCTGGCGTGCCGACTGGATGCCGAAGCCGCTGTAGAACAGCAGCGCGACGGAGCCCGGCTTGATCTTGCTGTAGAGCTTGTCGAACGCGCGGCGCATGCCGTCGGCGGTCAGGTTCTCGCCGACCTCCACGGAAAAGCCGTCGCGCTTGAGCTCGTCGGCGACGTCGCGCGCGTCGTTGATCGGTTCCTTCAGCGGGGCGTCCGCGTCCGGATATTTGGCATTGCCGATGACCAGCGCAAAGCGGTCGCCGGCCGCCAGCGATGGCGCGGTCGGGATCAGCGATGCAAGCAATGGCAGAAAAAGAAGGAAGCGAATTTTCATAATGAGCGCGGTCCAGCCAAAAAGGCGCCGTGTCCAGCTTGCGCCGCGGCGACCTTAACTTACGCAAGGGGCATTATCAAACCGGGGAGAGGGGGCGTCAACTGCTTGGAGATTCGGCATTATCGCGACAATTGACCGCGCCGCACGGGCGAGCTGCGAGGGGAATAATTCGGATGTCACGGCTCTGCTCGATGCATTCGGGTGCTGGGGTCTGGCGGCCATGCTAGGCCGGCACTGACGACGAAAATGTGATTGGTCTCACATTGCGGACCCGCGTCGGCCGCAACCCGCAATGTTTGACCTTTGCGGCCGACGATGGCTTGGTGCGCGGGATCGTTTCGCAGTCCTCCTCAGATAAAAGCAAAAACCATGGGAAACGCCTACGAAATCTATGCGCTGCGCTATGCGACGATGTCGCCGCGCACCCCCGGCATGAATTTTCTGGCTCCGGATCCGCATGACAGCGCGGCGCAGGACCTCGACTATTTCGTGTGGCTGATCCGCGGCGGCGGCCGCGATATTCTGGTCGATACCGGCTTCAACGCCGAGGAGGCGAGCTTGCGCGCGCGCAAGCTGACGCTCAACCCGGTCGATGCGCTGGAGCGCTTCGGCGTGGCGGCGTCGAGCATTCGCGACATCATCGTGACACATCTGCATTACGACCATGCCGGCAATCTCGATCGTTTCCCGAACGCGCGCTTTCATCTCCAGGAGCGCGAGATGGCTTACGCGACCGGGCGCTGCATGTGCAACGGACTGCTGCGACATCCGTTCTCGGTCGAGCACGTCACGCAGATGGTGCGTCATGTCTATGGCGAGCGCGTCAATTTCTATTCGGGCGATGGCGAAGTCGCGCCCGGCGTCACCGTGCATCGCGTCGGGGGTCATTCCGACGGCTTGCAGGTCGTCAAGGTTGAAACCGTGCGCGGTCCGGTGGTGCTCGCCTCCGACGCCGCGCATTACTACGCCAATCTCCAGCGTCGCAGCCCTTTTCCGATCGTCTACAACGTCGGCGACATGGCGCAGGGCTGGGAGACGATCGAGCGCCTCGCCGGTCATCCCGACCGGTTCATCCCCGGCCACGACCCGATCGTGACGGAGATCTATCCGCGGGCCAGCGACAAGGTCGATGCCTGGGCACTGCATCTGCCGCCGTCGAGGTCGTTTGCGAAGTGACGGCATAGCCGTCATTCCGGGGCGCCGCACCACGGCGAGCCCGGAATCCATCGTGCGACCGGTTGCGTGGATCAATGGATTCCGGGTTCGCGCTACGCGCGCCCCGGAATGACGAGGCGACTAACTAATACGCCTCTTTTGCGTCCGCCTCTGCGCTGGTTTGGATCAGGTCCAGGCTTTGCTCGATCTTGCCGAGCAGGGCCGACAATTGCTTGCGCTCCTGCACCGAGAGGCAGGAGAGTATTTCATCTTCCCGCCGCAGCAGCTGCGGAAACAGCTCCTCGTACAGCGCGCGGCCCTTCTTCGTCAGCTGCAGGCGGAATTCGCGACGGTCGGCTTCGTTCTCGACCCGCTCGATCAATCCCTGATGCAATAGCGCGGTCACCGCGCGGCTGATGGTCGATTTGTGGGTGCGGGTGCACTGCGAGATGTATTGAGCGCTGCAGGCATCGTTGCGGAAGCCGAGCGTCGCGAGCACCCGCCAGGCCGGAATGTCGAGGCCGTGGCGTTCCTGATATTCGATGGCGAGCGCGGAACTGACTTCTGCCGCGAGCCGGTTGAGACGGAACGGGACGAACTTGAACAGGTCGAGCCGAGACTTTGCCGTCGGCAACGCCTCGTCCGCCTCTGGTGTCTTCAGCGCGATATCGCCGGATGTCCTCGCCAAGTCAGCGCTCCGAATTCCAGTTGACGACCGGCCGGCTCCGGTCCAAAATAGTTGCACATGAGACTATCTAGCAGATTAGTCCTCTCCTGACCAGAGCCGAGGTTCGTGCATGGCGCAGGCCAATACCCATCAGGCCAAAACCCAGTTCGGCTACCGCCGCCACCCCGATCAGGATCGTCCCGTCCAGAATCCGGCCGAGCATCCGGTCGTGGTCGTCGGCGCGGGCCCGGTCGGGCTGTCGCTGGCGATCGATCTCGCCCAGCGCGGCCAGCAGGTCGTTCTTCTCGATGACGCGGACCGCATCGGCGAAGGCTCGCGCGCGATCTGCTTCTCGAAGCGTTCGCTGGAATATTGGGACCGGCTCGGCGTCGGCGACCGCATGGTCGAGAAGGGCGTGGTGTGGAGCGTCGGTCGCATCTTTCACGGCGAGTCCCAGCTCTATCAGTTCAACCTGCTGCCGGAGGACGGCCACAAGCGACCAGCCTTCATCAACCTCCAGCAATATTACGCCGAGGCTTACCTGGCCGATCGCGTGCAGGAGCTGCCCGGGATCGATCTGCGCTGGCGCAACAAGGTCACGGCGCTGGAGCAACGCAACGACTGCGTCGCGCTGACGATCGAGACGCCGGATGGAGCCTATCGCCTGCACGCCCAATATGTCGTTGCCTGCGACGGCGCGCGGTCGTCGCTGCGGCAGATGGTCGGCGCTGACTTCGCCGGGCAGGTGTTCGAGGATCAGTTCCTGATCGCCGACGTCAGGATGACCGCGGAATTTCCGACCGAGCGCTGGTTCTGGTTCGATCCGCCGTTTCATGCCGGGCGCTCCGCGCTGCTGCACCGGCAGCCCGACGATGTCTGGCGCATCGATCTCCAGCTCAATCGTTATGCCGATCCAATCGTCGAGAAGAAGCCGGAAAACGTGCGGCCGCGGATCGCGCGCATGCTCGGCCACGACAAGTTCGAGTTCGAATGGATCTCGCTGTACAAATTCCAGTGCCGACGGATGGACCGCTTCATCCATGGCCGCGTGATTTTTGCCGGGGATTCGGCGCATCAGGTCTCACCCTTCGGCGCGCGCGGAGCCAACTCGGGTCTGGAGGATGCCGAAAATCTCTCCTGGAAACTGGACCGCGTGCTGCGCGGCGCATCGCCTGCGAGCCTGCTCGAGAGCTATCATGTCGAGCGCGGTATGGCAGCCGACGAGAATATCCGAGAATCCACTCGTTCGACCGACTTCATGGCGCCGAACTCGCATCAGGAGGCGCGGCTGCGCAAGGCGGTGCTGTCGCTGGCTAAGGAGACCGAGTTCGGCAAGCGGATGGTCAATGGCGGCCGGCTGTCGGTGCCTTGCAGCTACGATTCTCCATTGTCATCGCCCGATGCGGATGCGTGGCGCGGCGGACCGTCTCCCGGCTGTTCGATGCTGGATGCGCCCGTTGCCACGCGCGCGGGCGAGCAGGGCTATCTGACGGATGCATTCCGCAAGGGTGGAACGGATTTCACATTGCTGTCGTTCAGCAACGGCGAGGCCATCAAAGCGCCCGAGGGCATCAAGGACATCCGCATCGGCGGTGAGGGCGGGCTGGCGGATCGAGAGGGTTTCGTCGCGAAGCGCTACGATGCCGAGCCCGGCTCAGCCTATCTGCTCAGGCCGGACGGTTATGTCGCGGCTCGCTTCCGCCACCCGACGCGCGCTAGCGTTGCAGCGGCGCTGTCGCGGGCACAAGGCTTGAATTGAGGTCAGCACATGCCGCTCTCCACCAGCTCCAACTTCGCGCGGCCCGATGACGCCTTTCGCGCCCTCGTCGAGGCGCATCGCGGTCTCACCGACGAGCAAAGCGCCGATTTCGACGCGGCGCTGGTTCTGATCCTCGCCAACCATATCGGCGACATCGACGTGCTGCGGGAGGCGATCGGGCTGGCGAAGCGCCGCATGATCGACGGCCAGCAGCAACAACAGCAACAACAATAACCCATGAATCCAAGGATGAACTGATGGCGAAGAATTTCGCATCCACCGGCGACCTCTCCGAGAAGAAGATCACCTTTTCCGAGATCGGCACCGACCTCTACGCCTTCACCGCCGAAGGTGACCCCAACACCGCCGTCATTGTCGGCGACGACTGCTGTCTCGTGTTCGACGCGCAGTCGACGCCGGCGATGGCCAACAAGGTGATCGATCGCGTGCGCACCGTCACCGACAAGCCGATCAAATACGTCGTGCTGTCGCATTATCACGCCGTCCGCGTGCTGGGGGCGTCCGCGTACAAGGCGCAAGGCATCGTTTCGTCGCAGGAGACCTATCGGCTGATCGAGGAGCGCGGCCAGCAGGACTGGGATTCCGAATATGGCCGCTTCCCGCGCCTGTTCCAGGATGCCGCAAGCATTCCCGGCCTGACCTGGCCGACGTTGACCTTCGAGGGCGAGATGTCGATCTATCTCGGCAAGCGCGAGGTGCGGCTGATGCAGCTTGGCGCCGGCCACACGTCCGGCGACATCGTCGCCTGGGTGCCCGACGCGGAAGTCATGTTCTCCGGCGACCTGATCGAATATCACTCGGCCTGCTATTGCGGCGATGCGCATTTGCGTGAATGGCCGCTGACCCTGAACGAGATCCGCAACTTCAATCCCAAGGCGATCGCGCCAGGCCGCGGCGATGCGTTGAAAGGTGTCGCCACCGTGCGCGAAGCGATCGCGATGACGCGCGACTTCGTCACCTCGCTTTATGGTGCAGCCGAAATCTCGGTCGCCAAAGGACGCACGCTGAAGGAGACGATGGCGGCAACGCGCGAGGTGATGGATCCGAAATTCCAAGGCTTCGCCATCTACGAGCACTGCCTGCCATTCAACGTATCGCGCGCCTACGACGAAGCTTCGGGAATCGACGATCCCGTGATCTGGACCGACAAGCGCGACCAGGAGATGTGGGCCGCCCTGCAAGGAGGAGGATAGTCATGAACATCAATACCTCGCCCAATCAGATCATCCGCAGCTCGGCGCAGGTGACGCCGGGCTACATGTCCGGCTTCGGCAACAGCTTCGAGACCGAGGCGCTGCCGGGCGCGCTGCCGATCGGGCGCAACTCGCCGCAGCGCTGCGCCTACGGTCTCTATGCCGAGCAGCTCTCCGGCTCGCCCTTCACCGCGCCGCGCGGCACCAACGAGCGGTCCTGGCTCTATCGTATCCGACCCTCGGTGAAACACTCCGGTCGATTCGAGAAGGCCGATGCCGGGCTGTGGCGTTCGGCGCCGTGCCATGAGAACGATCTGCCGATCGCGCAATTGCGCTGGGACCCGACGCCGATCCCGAAGGAGGACATGACCTTCCTCCAGGGCGTGCAGACCATGACGACGGCCGGCGATGTCAACACGCAGGCCGGCATGGCCGCGCATGTCTATCTCATCACCAAGTCGATGGTGGACCAGCATTTCTATAACGCCGACGGCGAGCTGATGTTCGTGCTGCAGCAGGGCAATCTGCGTCTGGTCACCGAGTTCGGCCGCATCGACGCCGAGCCCGGCGAAATCGTGGTGATCCCGCGCGGCGTCAAGTTCCGCGTCGAGATTCCCAACGGGCCGGCGCGCGGCTATGTCTGCGAGAATTATGGCGGCGCTTTCACCTTGCCGGAGCGCGGGCCGATCGGCGCCAATTGCCTCGCCAATGCGCGCGACTTCCTCACGCCCGTCGCCTATTACGAGGACAAGGACACGCCGACCGAGCTGTTCGTCAAATGGGGCGGCGCGCTGTTCAAAACCACATTGCCGCATTCGCCGATCGACGTCGTCGCCTGGCACGGCAATTACGCGCCCTACAAATACGATCTGCGCACGTTCTCGCCGGTCGGCGCGATCGCCTTCGACCATCCTGATCCCTCGATCTTCACCGTGCTGACCTCGCCGTCGGAGACCGCCGGCACGGCGAATATCGACTTCGTCATCTTTCCGGAACGCTGGATGGTCGCGGACAACACCTTCCGTCCGCCCTGGTATCACATGAACATCATGAGCGAGTTCATGGGACTGATCTACGGCGTCTACGACGCCAAGCCGCAAGGTTTTGTCCCCGGCGGCATGAGCCTGCACAATTGCATGCTGCCGCATGGCCCGGATCGCGATGCGTTCGAGCACGCCAGCAACGGCGAGTTAAAGCCGGTGAAGCTGACCGGGACCATGGCCTTCATGTTCGAGACCCGCTATCCGCAGCGCGTAACTGCGCACGCCGCGAACGCGGCAACGTTGCAGGACGATTACGCGGATTGCTGGAAGGGCCTGGAGAAAAGGTTCGATCCCAGCAAGCCGTGACTTGCTTACCCTCCCGGAGGGGGAGGGTCGCTCGCGTCAGCGAGCGGGGTGGGGTGACAGTCTCTCCATTGAGGCGGTGCCCGAGTTGAGAGATCACCCCACCCCGTTTCGCATTCCGCGTCGCTTCATGCGAACCGACCCTCCCCCTCCAGGGGAGGGTTGTTCGGCACCAGAATTCGTATCGGGAAAAAAATGCCCCACCCCAACGACCCCAGCCTCCGCTCTTTCATCGACGTCGATCCCGTCTCCGACTTCCCGATCCAGAACCTGCCTTACGGCGTGTTCTCGACCGCGGCCAACCCGACGCCGCGCGTCGGCGTGGCGATCGGCGACCATGTGCTCGATCTCTGGGAGCTCGAGCAGGATTCGCGGCTCGATGTCGGGCCGCTGGGCGTGTTCTCTGCACCGTCGCTCAATCCCTTCGTGGCGCTCGGGCCAAAACTGTGGACAAAGACGCGGGCACGGATCAGCGAACTCTTGCGCGCCGATCATCCGGAGCTGCGCGACAACCGGGAACTGCGCGCGCGGGCGCTGGTGCCGATGGCGGATGTGACGCTGCATCTCCCCTTCGCAGTCTCCGGCTATACCGATTTCTATTCCTCGAAGGAGCACGCCACCAATGTCGGCGTGATGTTCCGCGGCAAGGACAACGCGCTGCAGCCGAACTGGCTCCACATGCCGATCGGCTATAACGGCCGGGCCTCGACTGTCGTGGTGTCCGGCACAAAGGTGAAGCGGCCGCGCGGGCAGTTGAAGCCGCCGAATGTGGAAGTGCCGAGCTTTGCGTCGTGCAAGCGGCTCGACTTTGAGCTGGAGATGGGCGTCGTGGTCGGCCAGCCGTCGCCGATCGGCGGCATGCTGACCGAGCAACAGGCCGAGGAGATGATCTTCGGCTTCGTGCTGCTCAACGACTGGAGCGCGCGCGACATCCAGCAATGGGAATATGTGCCGCTGGGTCCGTTCCTCGCCAAAGCGTTTGCGACCTCGATCAGCCCGTGGGTGGTGACGCGCGAGGCGCTGGAGCCGTTCCGGTTGAAGGGGCCGGAGCAGCAGCCGGCGCCGCTCGATTATCTCAAGCAGGCGAAGGCGCAGAACTACGATGTCGAGCTCGATGTCTCCTTGCGTCCCGGCGGCACGAATGCGCCAACGCGCATCAGCCGCACCAATTTCAAATACATGTACTGGTCGTCGGTGCAGCAGCTGATGCACCACGCCTCCAGCGGCTGCGCGATGAATGTCGGCGATCTCTTAGGGAGCGGTACGATCTCCGGTCCGGAGAAAAGCCAGCGCGGCAGCCTGCTGGAGATCAGCTGGAATGGCACCGAGCCGGTCGAGCTCGCCGGCGGCGCCAAGCGGTCGTTCCTGGAAGACGGCGACAGCCTCGTGATGCGCGGCTGGTGCCAGGGCAACGGCTACCGCGTCGGGTTCGGCGAGGTCGAGGGGACGATTTTGCCGGCGGAGTGATTGCTGGGGGAGCGATGCGACGCTCTATCCACATTCTCCGTCATTGCGAGCGCAGCGAAGCAATCCAGAATCTTTCCGCGGAAGCAGTCTGGATTGCTTCGTCGCATCAGCGCAAAATTGCTTCGCAATTTTGTCGCGAGCTCCTCGCAATGACCTGGAGACGGCTCAGCGCTTCTCCGGCGGCACGTCGCGTATCCCCGCGCAATGCGCGGCGACGTCCTCCAGGCTGAACTTCAAATGCACACGCTTGTCCGACGGCGGGTGTGTCATCACGCAGACGCCCGGTCGCCATTGCCGCGTTGGCCGGATCGGGCGTGGCGCAAAGCCGCCGCCGCAGTTCGGGCAGACGTTCGACAGCTTCGTCTCGACGCAGTCCGCGCAGAATGTGCATTCATAGGAGCAGATCCGCGCCTCCGTTGCATGGGGCGGCAGGTCGCGGTCGCAATACTCGCAGTTCGGGCGAAGCTGGAGCGCCATGGCTGAATCTCCGGGTTTGGCTCGGATCTTCGCAAATCAGACCGGCAGCGCGAAGGCCGCAATTCCCTCGATTTCAGCCAGGGTTCAAATTCTTCAGCGGCAGTCGCGAGCTTTCCTTCAACCTGTCCAGCACGATCGAGGAGCGCACATGCGCTACGCTCTGGTGCGGCATCAACACATCGTTGACGAGGTTGGAGAGTCCCCTCAAATCGTGCAGCACGGCTTTCAGCACATAGTCAGCGTCGCCCGTCAACGAATACGCCTCCTGGATCTCGTCGATGCGGTTGACCAGGGTGCGGAAGCGCTTGGCGTTGTCAGGTGAATGGGTCGCCAGTGTCACCTGGATGAAGGCGACCACGCCAAAGCCCAGGGCCTCGCTGGAGAGGTCGGCGTGATAGCCTGAGATCACCTTCTCCTGCTCCAGCCGCATCCGGCGGCGCGAGCATTGCGAGGCCGACAGGCCCGCAAGATCGGCGAGCTCCTGGTTGGTGAGGCGGCCGTCATCCTGGAGCGCGCCCAGGATCTTGAGGTCGAAGGCATCTACCGAAATCATGCGCGAAAAGCCCTGTTGATGCACAAAGCATGCATAGGCTAGCTCAACTGCGTCCCGTTTGCACGCCCATTGCGCGCGCCATGAAGGATAGTTCTTGCAGGGCAATTTGGGAGAGCAGCCAATGGGTCCGTTTCCGCACGATGCACCGCCGGCCACGATCACGGCCGAAAATCCGATGGGCACCGACGGGTTCGAGTTCGTCGAATATGCCCATCCCAAGCCGCAAGAGCTGCACGCGCTGTTCAAGCTGATGGGCTATGCGCCCGTTGCCCGCCACAAGACCAAGGCAATTACGGTGTATCGCCAGGGCGACATCAACTATCTCGTCAACGAGCAGCCCGGCATGCACGGTTTCGACTTTGTCGCCGCCCACGGTCCCTGTGCGCCCTCGATGGCGTTCCGCGTGGTCGATGCGAAGGCCGCTTATGCGCGCGCGATTGCGCTCGGTGCCGAGCCTGCGGATCTGTCATCCGCGCAGAAGACGCTCGATCTCCCGGCGATCAAGGGCATCGGCGGCAGCCTGCTCTATTTCGTCGATCGCTATGGCGCCAAGGGCTCGGCCTATGATGCCGAGTTCGAATGGATGGGCGCGCGCGATCCGCGGCCCGATGGCGCCGGGCTGTTCTATCTCGATCACCTCACCCATAACGTTCATCGCGGCCGCATGGATGTCTGGACCGGCTTCTACGAGAAGCTGTTCAACTTCCGCCAGATCCGCTTCTTCGACATTGAGGGCCGCGCCTCGGGCCTGTTCTCGCGGGCGCTGACCAGCCCCGACGGCAAGATCCGGATTCCGATCAACGAGGACGCCGGCGATTCCGGCCAGATCGAGGAATATCTCAATATCTATCGCGGCGAGGGCATCCAGCACATCGCCTGCGGCTGCCGCGACATCTACAGCACGATCGAAGGCCTGCGCGAAGCCGGCCTGCCGTTCATGCCGGCGCCGCCCGCCACCTATTTCGAGCGGATCGACGCAAGACTGCCGAAGCATGGTGAGGACATTGCGCGCTTGCAGAAGAATGGCATCCTGATCGACGGCGAAGGCGTCGTCGAGGGCGGCCAAACCAAAGTGCTGCTCCAGATCTTCTCCGCCAATGCGATCGGCCCGATCTTCTTCGAGTTCATCCAGCGCAAGGGCGATGACGGCTTTGGCGAGGGCAACTTCAAGGCGCTGTTCGAATCGATCGAGGAGGATCAGATCCGGCGCGGGGTGTTGAAGGTGGAGAATGCGGCGTAGCTTTCGGGCACACTGCCGCGTCAAAACGCAGCTGTCGTCCCGGACAAGCGCGCCCTAAAGCGCGCGTAGATCCGGGACCCATAACCACAGGACGTAGTCGCAAGCCGAAGGCGGCCACTCCGAGTCTTCGTAATCACATCCGTCTGTGGCTATGGATCCCGGATCTGCGCTTGCGCTTGTTCGGGATGACGAGAGCAGGCTGGGGCGCGACCGGGAGTTTATCTTCCGGTTGTCCACGCCTTCGTCACCGCCCCGATCTCCGCCCCTTCCGGCTCGCGCACGGTCGACCGCGTGCGCGAGAATCGCGGCGCGGGTGCCGGCTGCTTCACGCCGTGGCGCTCGACGAACACCTTTCTCGCGACCATGTGCGGATGCTCGGTTGCTTCCGACATGGTCAGCACCGGTGCGAAGCAGATGTCGGTGCCTTCCATGATCTTGCACCAGTCCTCGCGCGTCTTGCTCTTGAACACGGCCTTGAGCTTCTCCTTCAGCGCCGGCCACGCGTTGCGGTCCATCTGCGCGTCGAAATCGGCATCGGTCAGGCCGGCGTGTTGGCGCAGCAAGGCGTAGAACTGCGGCTCGATGGAGCCGATCGAGACGAAATGGCCACAGGCGCATTCATAGACGCCGTAGAAATGCGCGCCGCCGTCGAGGAAATTCTGGTCGCGGCCTTCGGTCCAGCGGCCCATCGCCGTCATGTCGAAGAAGAACGACATCAGCGATGCGGCGCCATCGCACATCGCCGCGTCGACCACCTGGCCCTTGCCGGATTTTGACGCTTCCAGCAGCGCCGCGAGCACGCCGACCACGAGGTAGAGCGCGCCGCCGCCGAAATCGCCGACCAGGTTGAGCGGCGGCATCGGCGCCTTTTTGGTGCCGATCGCGGCAAGCGCGCCGGTGATGGAGATGTAGTTGATGTCGTGGCCGGCGGCGTTCGCAAGCGGGCCTTCCTGGCCCCAACCGGTCATGCGGCCGTAGACCAGCTTTGGATTGCGCGCGAGCACGACATCGGGCCCGAGGCCCAGCCGCTCCATCACGCCGGGGCGAAAGCCCTCGACCAGTGCATCGGCATTCGCAAGCAGGTCGAGCGCTTGCGCGATTGCCGCCTTGTCCTTGAGGTCGAGCTCGATCACCTTGCGGCCGCGGCCGGCCACCGACTTCATGCTCTTCCTGGCGCCCACGCGATCAAGCGTGACGACCTCCGCTCCCATGTCGGCCAGCAACATGCAGGCGAACGGGCCGGGCCCGATGCCCGCGAATTCGACGATGCGGAAGCCTGACAGCGGGCCCGAGTTGCGAACGGAGGAGCCTTCTGGTTTTTCTTCTGGTTTTTCTTGGGCTGGTTTGTCGAGCAATTTGTTGTTTCCTCGGGTCGCGGGCGGATTGCCGATGGTCCGGGCAAGCGCTCGGGACGTTCCTCTGTGGGCGAGTTAATTGGCTGATTAACTTTTCTCGCCTTCACGCCAGCGAGGCAAGCGGTTTTCGTGGCGCTCGGCCAAAATAAAAGCGGCGCGCATCGCTGCGCGCCGCGGAAGATTTGTGTTGAGGCGCTATCACCCGGCGGCGGTGACCGCGCGCTGTGCCATCACCTTGACCAGATTGGCGCGGTACTCCGCAGTGCCGTGGATATCGGCCAGCAGGTTGCTCGCCGAAATGCTCACGCCGTCGATCGCGGCCGGCGACCAGTTTGCCTTCAGGGCGGCTTCGATCGCGGGCACCCGCATCACGCCGCTCTGGGAAGCGCCGGTCGCGGCCACCCGAACCTCGCCCGACTTGGTCTGCGCGACGAAGACCGCGGTCAGCGCGAAGCGAGAGGCCGGATGCCGCATCTTGGCGTAGCCTGCCTGCGCCGGAACCGGGAACGATACGGCGGTGATGATCTCGCCGTCTTCAAGAGCGGTCGTGAACAGGCCCTTGAAGAAGTCGCCCGCCGTGATCGACCGCTTGTTGGTCTTCACGGTAGCGCCGAGTGCGAGCAGCGCGGCCGGATAGTCCGCGGCGGGATCGTTGTTGGCGATCGAGCCGCCGATCGTGCCGCGATAGCGGACGGCAGGATCGCCGATCAGCGACGCCAGGTAGGCGAGCGCGGGGATCGCCTTCTTCGCGGCATCGCTGGTCGCGACGTCATAATGCGGCGTGGCAGCCTTGATGGTCACCGTGTCGCCGGAGGCCTCGACGCCGATCAGCTCCTTGATCTTGCCGAGATCGATCACGTCCGAGGGGCTCGCGAGGCGCTGCTTCATGACCGGCAGCAGCGTCTGGCCGCCGGCGAGAAACTTTGCGTCGCTGCCCTTCGCGAAGAGAGAGGCGGCCTCATCGACTGAAGAGGCGCGATGATATGTGGTCTGGTACATCTTTCTCTCCTCTCAGGCCGCGTGGATCGTGCGCCACACCCGATCCGGGGTTGCGGGCATTTCCAGATTGTTCTTGCCGATCGCGTCCGTGATCGCGTTGATCACGGCCGCAGAGGCGCCGATCGCGCCGGCCTCACCGCAACCCTTGATGCCGAGCGGATTGCCCGGGCAGAGCGTCGTGGTGTGAGAGAGCTTGAACGACGGGAGATCGTCGGCGCGCGGCATGGAGTAGTCCATGAACGAGGCCGTGACCGGCTGGCCGTTGGCATCATAGATCGCGTGCTCGAGCAGTGCCTGGCCAATGCCCTGGGCAAGGCCGCCATGGACCTGTCCCTCGACGATCATCGGATTGATCAGCCGTCCGAAATCGTCGGCGGCGACGAAGTTGACGAAGGACGTCTTTCCGGTGCCGGGATCGACCTCGAGCTCGCAGATGTAGGTGCCGGCCGGGAAGGTGAAGTTGGTCGGGTCGTAGAAGGCGCTCTCCTTCAGTCCCGGCTCCATCCCGTCAGGCAAATTGTGCGCGGTGTAAGCCGCGAGCGCGACCATCGGCAGTGCGATCGCCTTGTCGGTGCCGGTCACCTTGAACTCGCCGTTCTCGATGACGATGTCGGCCTCGGACGCCTCCAGCGCATGCGCGGCGATCTTCTTGGCCTTCGCTTCCATCTTCTCCATCGCCTTGAGGATCGCGGTGAGACCCACGGCCGCGGAGCGCGAGCCATAGGTGCCCATGCCGAACTGCACCTTGTCGGTGTCGCCATGGACGATCGAGACCTGGCTGATGGGAACGCCGAGACGCTCCGCCACAAGCTGGCAGAACGTGGTCTCGTGGCCCTGGCCGTGGCTGTGCGATCCGGTGAGGATCTCGATGGTGCCGACCGGGTTGACGCGCACCTCGGCCGATTCCCACAGGCCGACGCCGGCGCCGAGACTGCCGACCGCCTTCGACGGCGCGATGCCGCAGGCTTCGATGTAGCAGGACACGCCGATGCCGCGCAGCTTGCCGTCGGCTTTCGCCTTGGCCTTGCGGCCGGCGAAGCCGGCGTAGTCGATCGCCTTCATCGCGGCATCGAGCGACGCATTAAAGTCGCCGGTGTCATAGGCCATGATCACGGGCGTCTGGTGCGGGAACTGGGTGATGAAGTTGGTCCGGCGAAGAGCCGCAGGATCGACGCTCAACTGCCGCGCCGCCGTCTCCATCAGACGTTCGATCAGATAGCTCGCCTCGGGGCGGCCGGCGCCGCGATAGGCGTCGACCGGCGTGGTGTTGGTGTAGACGCCGACCACCTCGGCATGGATCGCCGGGATGTTGTACTGGCCCGACAGCAGCGTCGCGTAGAGATAGGTCGGCACCGATGACGAGAACAGCGACATGTA
Organism: Bradyrhizobium sp. Kon10; assembly: GCF_055807395.1. Classification (NCBI taxonomy): domain Bacteria; kingdom Pseudomonadati; phylum Pseudomonadota; class Alphaproteobacteria; order Hyphomicrobiales; family Nitrobacteraceae; genus Bradyrhizobium; species Bradyrhizobium sp. Kon10. The sequence continues at coordinate 46,232 of NZ_JBVVOZ010000044.1, forward strand.
GGCGCCGAAATTGGCGTAGGTCTTCACCTTCAGGCCGGTGATCTTGTTGTTGGCATCGAACGCCATCTCGGCATGGGTGACGTGGTCGCGGCCATGCGCGTCGGTGAGGAAGGCCTCGGTGCGGTCGCCGGTCCATTTCACCGGACGGCCGACCTTCTTCGAGGCCCACAGCGCGACCATCTCCTCGGGATAGATGAAGATCTTCGAGCCGAAGCCGCCGCCGACGTCGGGCGCGATCACGCGCAGCTTGTGCTCGGGGGCGATGTTGTAGAACGCCGACAGCACGAGGCGGGCGACGTGCGGGTTCTGCGAGGTCGTGTAGAGCGTGAAATGCTCTTCCGCCTGGTCGTAATCGGCGATCGCCGCGCGCGGCTCCATCGCGTTCGGGGCGAGGCGATTGTTGGTGACGTCGAGCTTGACCACATTGGCCGCCTTGGCGAAGGCGGCGTCCGTGGCGCCCTCGTCGCCAATCACCCAGTCGTAGACCTGGTTGCCGGGGGCCTCGGGATGAAGCTGCGGCGCGCCGGCCTTGATGGCGGCACGCACGTCGGCGACCGCGGGAAGCTCTTCATAGTCGACGACGACCGCTTCCGCCGCGTCGCGCGCCAGATTCTTGGTTTCGGCGATCACGACCGCGACGGCCTGTCCGACGAAGCGCACCGTCTCCGGCGCCATCGCCGGCCATGCGCCCATCTTCATCGGGCTGCCATCTTTCGAGGTGATGGCCCAGCCGCAGATGAGGTTGCCGACCTTGTCGTCGACGATCTCTCGGCCCGTCAGCACCGCGACCACGCCCGGCATCTTCAGGGCGGCGGAGGAGTCGATCCCCTTGACCTTGGCGTGCGCGTGCGGACTGCGGATGAAATGGGCATGCGTCATGCCCAGCAACTTGATGTCGTCGACGTAGCGGCCCTTGCCGGTAATGAAACGCTTGTCTTCCTTGCGCACGACGCTTGCGCCGATGCCTTCAACACCCATGTCCTGTCCTCCCGACCGGAATTCTGTTTGACCGCCCTTTCCATCGAAAGCTGCGGTGGTGATTATGTATTCGAGACGGTCGCTTTACTCGGCCGCCTGCGCAACCTTCATGCGTCCGGCCGCATCCAGCACGGCTTTGACGATGTTGTGATAGCCGGTGCAGCGGCAGATGTTGCCTTCGAGCTCGTGGCGGACGGTCTCTTCGTCGAGTTGGCCGCCATAACGGTGCACGATGTCGATCGCCGACATGATCATGCCCGGTGTGCAATAGCCGCACTGGAGGCCGTGATTGTCGCGGAAGGCGGCCTGCATCGGGTGCAGCTCGTCACCCTTGGCGATGCCCTCGATGGTGGTGACGTTGGCGCCGTCGGCCTGGCCCGCCAGCATGGTGCACGATTTCACGGCCTTGCCGTCGATATGCACGACGCAGGCGCCGCACTGGCTGGTATCGCAGCCGACATGGGTGCCGGTGAGGTTGAGGTTGTCCCGCAGCAGCTGGACCAGCAGCGTGCGGTCTTCGACGTCGACAGCAACGGCCTTGCCGTTCACCGTCAGTTTGACTGTAGACACGTGATACCTCCCCGACTGATTTTGATTGTTTCCAATTAGAGACAGCGGCCCCCGACTTTGCAACTGGCATTTTGGGCGCCTCCGTCACGGAAAAGTCACGGGGTCGGCAGGTGCGATGGCTGGCCGGTCGGGAGTCGGCTGTTTTAGGCAGGGCGCCGGCCGAGTGGGCTGCCCGGCATCAGGACCAGTCAGAGTTACAAGATGCGCCGAATTTACCACCCCTTATTGATTCTGCCTTAGTTTTGCGCATCCGGTCTGGAGGCGGGGCGCCTCCGGATTGCGATTGAATGGAAAATCGGGGGTGGGAATGTCCGGGCGTATTGCGTCACCATCTAAGCGCACCATGTTTCCGACCCTCAGGTTCCGCGCCAAAATCATCCTCGGCTTTGCCGCGGTGCTGGTGATTTCGGCCGGCAGCATGGCCTTCGCCTATTTCGGGTTCGAGCGGGTCTCGTCCGGCGTCGGGTCCTATCGCACCAGCGTGTCGGAGGCCGATCTCGCCCGCAATATCGACCGCGAACTGCTCGCCTACCGCTCGGCCGTCAGGTATTTCGTCGTCACCGGCAAGGAAGATGACGCCAAAGCCGCCCTGGACTCTGAAGCCAACCTCAAGAATGCCATCGACCAGGCGATCAAGGGCGCCAAGACGCCGGCGCGGCTGGAGGGCCTCAACAAGCTTGCCAAGGAGTTTTCGAATTACGCTGCGAGCTTTGCCAAGGTTCTTCAGGCCAAGCGCGACAGCGCGCTGTTGGTGCAGAACCAGCTCATGCGAAACGCCAACCTGCTGAAATACAAGCTCGACGACATCGGCAACAATGCTTCCGATTCGGAGGCACAGGCGATCGAGTTCGGCACCAAGCAGGTCAATGCCCAGTTCCAGACCGCGGGCGCGGCGGCGACCAATTTTGTGCTGACGTCCGACCAGGCGATCGCATCAAGCGCGCTGGCCCGGCTGAAATTCGTCGATAACTCCCTCGGCGCGGTCTATTCCATGGACGACAAGATCGTTGCCGGCCTCAAGGATGCCAAGGCGCTGCTCGCGGCCTATCGCGAGGCGCTGGAGAAGCTGATCGCCAACGCCAAGATGGTCGATGATCTCGTCACGGAGATGAGCGGCTCGGCAGGCGCGATCCTTCAGGGCGCCACCGCGATGAAGGCGGACCTTGTTTCCGAGCAGCAGCGGCTGGAGTCCGAGTCAGAAGCAACGATCGGGAAGACCGAGCACCTGGTGCTGATGCTCGCCGTCGGCGGCACGCTGCTCGGCGCAGTCCTCGCCTTCCTGCTCGGCACCGGCATCTCGCGCCCGATGATCGCGATGTGCAAGGCGATGCGGGAGCTCGCGTCGGGGAATTTCGACGTCGTGCTGCCGGGCCTCGGCCGCAAGGACGAGAT
>NZ_JBVVOZ010000045.1:0-41282 GCF_055807395.1 Bradyrhizobium sp. Kon10
AAGTACGCCCGCTCCTGCGCACTCAGCACCAACGGCTCGATCGGCCGGCCTCTCACACCTGCATTCGCCACAAGCGCTCTCCTCGAAGGTTTCGAGCACTAATTTATGCGACGAACTTGGGTTCCAGATGACTAGGGCGCGTCCTCATAAACTCGTCCTCATAAACTCGTCAGGTCCGCTTATGAACAGTCCGCTCGGACCAATCAGCTCACTCCAACCAGCGCCTTACAGACCTCCCGGCTGGCCTCTTGGAATAATTTGACGGCACCTCCGGCCCGTCGTCCCTTCAAGGTGATTGAGGCTATCGGGGCGGAAGTATCGCCAAGATCGACGTTCAGTGCGCGCAGCCATGCGCTACTCGATCGCATTCTGAGTATCTGCATCGGCAATAGGGTTATAAACCGACTGCTCGCCAACAGGTTCAACCGCATGTAGATTGAAATCGTGGTGACGGTCGTTGGCGGAAGCGGCAGGTTATGTCGCCGAAATAGCTCGACGCCGGTACGCCCCAAAAAAGAATCGGGCGGCGAGAGCGTCCATTGCTCTTGCATAAGTTCTGCGAGCTTCAACTTCTTCGTCGATCGCAGGAGCGGATGCCGTCGCTCCGCCATCACCGCAAGGGAGGATCTAAACAGCACCTCCGCGGACAAATCATCGGCGACCGGCAACGGCGCCCAGCGCGTTATGGCCAGATCAAGCATTCTCTGGCGCAGAGCATGCTCCAGCGCATCCCGATCACCTATCGTGATATGATACCTGATGCCTGGATATCTGCGGACGAGATGTCCGATTATTTCTGTAACGATGGCGGTGACCGGCTCGGTTGTACCGATCGCAACGAGCCCTTGCGCCGGATCTGACCTTTGCACAATGTCGGTAACACCTAGCTTTATTTCGTCGAAAACGACGCGCGTGCGATCGACAAGAAGGCGACCGCAATCAGTCAGTTCAACTCCGCGCGAAGTGCGATCCAGCAGCGCAGCTCCGACGGCATGCTCCATATCGGTGATAGCTTTGGAGATCGCCGGCTGCGACAACCCGAGACGGCGAGACGCCTTGGCCATGCTGCCGACCTCTGCGACGGTCTGCAGCGTATGCAGATCCTTGAGGCGTAGGCGTCGGCCGATGCGGTCGTGCCACTGCATGGGTAATCACCTCACGTTATAGCCCGATAGGAAAATGCAATTTCGGGTTATAGCGTTGTTGCTTCAGAATAGCGAGATGGAAGGCCGGCCGGATCATCGCATTGCTGTCCCAAGCACATGGAGAACGCCATGCAGCTTTACTCGCGTCGCGCCATACTGGCCGGGTTTTCGGCTCTGGCCCTTCCGCTACCCGTTATTGCAGCCGACCAGCCGCTGAAGATCGTGTTTCCATTCGCGCCTGGCGGGTCGGGAGATTCGATCGCCCGGCTATTTGCCGAGCAGCTTCATACCAGGCTCGGCAAGGTGGCGATTGTGGAGAACCTTGCTGGCGCTGGCGGGCGCATCGGCGCTCAGGCGGTCAAGAATGCCGCACCGGGAGAGGAGGCAGTGCTGTTTGCTTCCGCTTCGCAATTCACACTTCAGCCGCATCTGTTCAGGAGCCTGGGATATGATGCAGAGCGCGACTTTGTGCCACTTTCGCAGGTGATGACGGTCGATCTGGCTCTGGCGGTCAGCGGGAAGCTGCCCATCCATTCGGTGCACGAACTGATCGACTGGATGGAGGCCAATCCCGAACAGGCCGTGTACGGCTCGCCGGGAGCAGGTACAGCACCTCATTTCATCTGCGGCGAGTTTGGCCGGATCACAGGCCTGAACCTGCGCCACACGCCCTATAGGGGTACGCCTGCTGCGCTCCCGGATGTGCTGGCCGGCCGGGTCCCGATGTATATGGCGTTTCTTTCCGAACTCCTGGAGCAACATGGGGGCGGTGGCATACGCATCATCGCCACCGCAGCGGCTGCGCGATCTTCCTTCCTGCCCCAGACCGCAACTCTGAAGGAGAGCGGGATCGATATCGACGCGGCCGGTTGGTTCGCATTCTATGCGCCTGCCCATTCCTCGCGTCAGTTCGTTGAGCGCCTGGGAAAGGAGATCATTGCAATCGGGAGCGATCCCGAAATACGCGCAAAGATTCATGCCATGGGGTGCGAACCGACAGGAACGACATCGGACGAACTTAAAAATATTCAGCGCGCCGAGTTCGAACGCTGGGGACCGATCGTCAAGGCGTCAGGATTCCCGATCGAAGGCTAGAGCGGCACATGACCACCGATCCCCGCGAAAAGTTGTTGGATCTTGTTCAGTCGCACCGCGTGACGGCAGTGATCTATGTCGCTGCCCGGCTGGGGCTCGCCGAGTTGCTGCGCGACGGACCGCGAACGGTCGACGAACTTGCGAGCCGAACCCACACGGATCGGGACGCACTTGCCCGCTTGCTGGTCGCTCTCTCGACCGTCGGCATCTGCTCTCGCGTCGGTGCAGGTCGCTACTTGCTAACCGAACTGGGGGCCGGACTCGACGGTACTGCGGGACGATCATTCAAGAACTGGGTCATTTTTGAAGGCTCCATGCTGACCAGGAGGTGGGATGGTCTTCTGGATTCGATCATGTCGGGCAAGACGGCTTCCCAACTTCAGGACGTCGACGACAATTTCGACCTGATGGCGCGCTCGCCAGAGCATGTGCGGATATTCAATGAAGCCATGACAGACCTGACGCGGCTGGTCACGCACGATCTACTGCAGGCCTACGACCTTGGCACGATCTCCCATTTGATGGATGTCGGAGGCGGCTCCGGGGAACTCATGGGCTGGGTGGCGAGGGCATATTCAACCATCAGAGGAACGGTTTTCGATCTGCCGAGGTGCGCCGACGCCGCCAACCAGCACTTCGGGCACCTCGGAATCTCCGACCGCGTCGATTTTGTTGCAGGCGATTTCTTTCATGCGGTGCCCGCAGTGGCCGATGCGATCATCTTGAAAAGCATTATTCACGACTGGGATGATGAGCGCAGCCGGATCATTCTGGGAAACTGCCGCAAAGCACTTCCCCAGAAAGGCAGACTGCTATTAGTCGAACGTGCGATGCCGGAATTGCCCGGTACCGATGACGCGGGCAGGTCGTGCGCGATGAGCGATCTAAACATGCTGCGCGGTCCAGGTGGACGGGAACGGACCGAAAGGGAATATGACCGGCTCCTGACCGAGAGTGGCTTCCGTCCCATCGCGGTTCTCCGCGCCGGCCGCTTTAATCTGACCGAGTCGCGGCTGTGCTGAGACTTGGAAGCCGGCCGCGGCTATGCGCCAGAGGCGGACAAACACGCCGCAACGAGTAGGGCCTGCTATTCGACGACATCATCGGCGTTAGAGGATATCGATACCGAGTAGCGGTCGGGGCTGCCCACCCCATGAGCGCGACGATGCCATCCTGCGCCTGTTTTGCCCGACGGAGCAACGAGTTTTTGATCAGGCGGATCAACGCTTCCGCGACGCGCCTAAGCCATTGATCCCGCTCATGCCGTCTACTGTGCATGGGGTTGTTTTCGACATTTTTTGTCTTAGAGGCACGACAGCCTCAATCTGAACCGGACCTCATCCGGCCCGCTACTTCATCACCCGCAGGCCCTTGGTCGTGAACCGCTGCGGCTTGTCGCCGGGGCGCAACGGTCGTCGTGTGCCGGCGGCCTTGCCGGTGCCGGGGGGCTGGTGTGCTGGCACGAGCTGGTCGGGACGCGAGCCGATCAGGTCGGCGCGGCCCATTTCCTTGAGCGCGTCGCGCAGCACCGGCCAATTGTCGGGGTCGTGATAGCGCAGGAAGGCCTTGTGCAGTCGTCGTTGCCGAAGCCCCTTGATGGCCTCGACCTTGTCGCTGCCGCCGCGACGCACGCCGCGCAGCGGGTTGACGCCGGTGTGGTACATCGCGGTCGCGGTTGCCATCGGCGAGGGCAGGAAGGTCTGCACTTGATCGGCGCGGTAGCGGTTCTTCTTCAGCCACAGCGCGAGGTTCATCATGTCCTCGTCGGTCGTACCCGGATGCGCCGCGATGAAATAGGGGATCAAATAATATTTCTTGCCGGCTTGTTCGGCCGCGGCATCGAACATACGCTTGAACTTGTCGTAGGCGCCGATGCCGGGCTTCATCATCTTGTCGAGTGGCCCGCGCTCGGTGTGCTCCGGCGCGATCTTCAGATAACCGCCGACGTGATGGGTGACGAGCTCCTTGATGTATTCGGGGCTCTCGACCGCGAGATCGTAGCGCACGCCGGAGGCGACCATCACCTTCTTGATGCCCTTGGTCTCGCGCACCTTGCGATAGAGCCGGATCAGATCGTCATGCGAGGTGTTGAGGTTCGGGCAGATCTCGGGGAAGACGCAGGACGGCCGCCGGCACGCCGCCTCGACGTTCGGATCCTTGCACGCCATCCGGTACATGTTCGCGGTCGGCCCGCCGATGTCGGAGATCACGCCGGTGAAGCCCGGCGTCTTGTCGCGGATCTTCTCGATCTCGCGCAGGATCGAGCCTTCCGAACGGTTCTGGATGATGCGGCCCTCATGCTCGGTGATCGAGCAGAAGGTGCAGCCGCCGAAACAGCCGCGCATGATCGTCACGGAGAACTTGATCATGTCCCAGGCGGGGATTTTTGCTTCGCCATAGGACGGATGCGGCGCGCGCGCGTAAGGAAGATCGTAGACCGCGTCCATCTCCTCGCTGGTCAGCGGGATCGGCGGCGGGTTGAGCCAGAGATCGCGATCGCCATGGCGCTGCACCAGCGGCCGCGCATTGCCGGGATTGCTCTCCCGGTGCAGCACGCGCGATGCGCGCGCATAGGCTTCCTTGTCCTGCTCGACCTGCTCGAGCGCGGGCAGCCGGATCACCGTTAAGCCCTTCGTCCGCGATGCGCCTTCGTCGGCGGAGTCGAGGTCGTCGGCGTGCAGCTCGGTGTAATCCTCCGGCACGCGGCGGAACAGCGCGACACCCCTGATGTCGTCGAGCTCGCGCGGCGCCTCGCCGGCGGCCAGACGATGGGCCACCTCGACCACGGCGCGCTCGGCGTTGCCGTAGAGCAGCAAGTCGGCCTTGGCATCGGCCAGCACCGAGCGGCGCACCTTGTCGGACCAATAATCGTAATGCGCGATCCGGCGCAGCGAGGCCTCGATGCCGCCGAGCACGACCGGCACATCCTTGAATGCCTCGCGGCAGCGCTGCGCGTAGACGATGGTGCAGCGGTCCGGCCGCTTGCCGCCTTCTGCGCCCGCCGTATAGGCGTCGTCATGGCGCAGGCGGCGGTCCGCGGTGTAGCGGTTCACCATCGAATCCATGTTGCCGCCGGTGACGCCGAAAAACACCTTTGGCTTGCCCAGCGCCTTGAACGGCTCGGCCGAATGCCAGTCCGGTTGCGAGATGATGCCGACCCGAAATCCTTGCGCTTCCAGCAGCCGGCCGATGATCGCCATGCCAAAGCTCGGATGGTCGACATAGGCATCGCCGGTGACCAGCACGATGTCGCAGGCGTCCCAGCCGAGCGCGTCCATCTCGGCGCGGCTCATCGGGAGGAACGGCGCGGGCCTGCGCGCAATGTCAGGCGACCGCGACATCAGGGGCGTTTCGGCAATGGCTGGGGTGTTCATGGCGCCTACGCATAGGCCTGCAGGCCCGCGAATACAACCGAGGATGCGCTGCCCGAACAGGTCGCGGTTCCGCCGGGGACTGTGATGGAAGCCCATGTTGCAGCGGTGCAACTCGCCGGCGCCATCGCGACGCGTGAGCGCTGCAAACGGAACCAATCGGCTCCGCGAACATTCAGGTCGTGGGATCGACGCGGACCCCGGTTGGCGCGCGCCCGCAATCCAGGGCGCTCGCGCCCGTTATGGCGATGTTGGCGCCGCTGCCGCCTCGGCCGATGGGGGAGCTGTGAGTACAGTCATAGAGAATTTGCTGTCGCGGAAACAGCAGCTCGTGGATCAGCTCGAAAAAACGCGGTCGATCGAGGAACGCGACAGGATCGAGCACCAACTCGAGCAGATCAACACCGCGCTGGATTTTCTGGACAGGCCGGAATCGAACGGCGAACGATAGCCGCGCTCAATCCACCTTCGGCGCCTCCACCTTCAAGGCTTTGGCATAGACGACGCCTGAATTGGTGATGTGCGTGGTCATCAGTCTTTCGAAATCGGCAAACTCGCCGCGGCCGAACAAATCGAGCAGCCTGCGATGCTCGTCGAAGGATGTGCGGGTGCGCACGTCGATCGGCGAGGTCAGGTTGGTGCGGAGCGCGGCGACGCGCCCGGAGACGAGCTGGTAGGATTCGACGAGATAGCGATTGCCGCAATGCGCGAACAGGGCCTCGTGAAACGCGGCGTCGGCGCGGCCATAGGCGATGTTGTCTCGGGCCGCAACCGCCGGCTCCATCGCCGCGATCGCCGCGTTCATCGTTTCAATCGCACCGTCGCGATCATGGCGAAAGGCGAGCTCGGCGGCTTTCGGCTCCAGCGCGATCCTGAAGGTGCAGAGCGCGCTGATGTCCCCGGCGCTCGGCGTGAACACGAAGCTGCCGACCTGCGGCCGGATCACCACGAGCCCCTGCGCCTGCAACTGTCCCATCGCCTCGCGCACCGGCGTGCGGCTGACGCCGAAGGAATTCGCCACCATGTCTTCGGAGATCGCCGCGCCCAGCGCAAACTCGCCGTCGATGATGGCCTGACGCAAGCGTTGCATCACCCGCTGCGACAGCGATTTCGGCGTATCGAGCTTCAGCGATCGCATCTGCGCTCAGATCACTTTGCCGGGATTGAGCAGATGATCGGGATCGAGCGCGGCCTTCAGTGTCCGCATCAGCGCGATCTCGGCTTCGCTGCGCGCGTGTCCAAGCCACTTCTTCTTCAGCGTGCCGATGCCGTGCTCGGCGGAGACGCTGCCGCCCATCTCGCGGACGAGACCATAGATGATCGCATCCATCTCTTCCTTCGGCTGCTGCGCGACGGTCAGACCCGTCACCCAGGACACCAGATGCAGATTGCCGTCGCCGATATGACCGTAATAGACGCTCTCGCATCCCCTGATCTTGGCGGCGAGCGCCGCCTTGCAGCGCGTGACGAACTCGTCCATCCGCGCCACCGCAAGACCGATGTCGTAGGAGATGTGCGGCCCCAGCACCTGGCCGAATTCGGCGCAGATGTCGCGCACGCGCCAGAACGCTTGCGTCTGCGCCAGCGACTGCGCGACGGCGGCATCGACCAGCAGCCCGCGTTCCATCAGCTGTTCGAGCCAGCTCTGGAAACGCGGCGCATCCAGGTTCTCGTCGGTGCCCTGCGCCTCCACCAGCACGTAGAGGCTGTCGCCCGCCGCGACCGGCGGCTTGACCCCGGCGCGCGACGTGATGACGTCCCAATAGTCGGGCCACATCACCTCGAAAGCCGACAGCAGCGGCCCGAGCCCGCTTCGGGCGGCATCGAGCAATGCGATCACCGCGGCATAATCCTTCAGCGCACAGAGTGCGGCCATGGTCGAGCGCGGCTTTGGATAGAGCCGCAGCACCACACGCGTGATGATGCCGAGCGTGCCTTCCGAACCGATGAAGAGATGCTTCAAATCATAGCCGGCATTGTTCTTCATCAGCTTGTTGAGATTGGTGATGATAGTGCCGTCCGGCAGCACCACCTCCAGGCCGAGCACCAGTTCGCGCGTCATGCCGTAGCGGATCACGCGGTTGCCGCCGGCATTGGTGGAGAGATTGCCGCCGATCGCGCAGGAACCGCGCGAGCCGAGGTCGAGCGGAAAGAAGAAGCCGGCTTCGTCGGCGGCTTTTTGAATCGTCTCCAGCGGCGTGCCGGCCTTCACGGTCATTGTTGCCGACGCGCGATCGATCTCCTCGATGCCGGTCATGCGCTCCAGCGAGATCGCGACCCAGCCCGGCTCAGGCGAGGCGCCGCGGCAGAGCCCGGTCAATCCGCCCTGCGGCACGAACGGCAGGTGCGCCTGTCGGCAGGTCGCGATCGCATCGGCAACGCCTTGCGCATCGAGCGGCCGGATCACCGCGAGCGGCGTTTGCGGCAGGCTCGCGCTCCAGTCGTTGCCATTACGCGCGGGCACGTCGCTGCCGGTCAACACCGCGGCCGCGCCGAGCCTGTCGCGCAGCGCGCCGAGCAATTGGTCGCGATCTCCCGCGGGGGTCACGATGGGGGTTTGCATCCTTCTTGTATGTAAGGTACAAGGAGAAAAGTAAAGTAAAAACCGAGGCTTCGACGAGCTCCGAAGATCGTTACGGATCGGGGTTCTTGCGAGGCCGCAGCAATGGATGGCGCCATGACGGAGGCAATTCGCGGGTTCTGGGTGGCGTCGGCGACGCCGCTGACGTCGGACGGCAGCGTGGATTCCGTGAAGCTCGCCGCTCACGCAAAGCAGCTGTTCGGGAAGGGCATCGATGGCGTCGTGCTGTTCGGCACCACCGGCGAAGGCACCTCCTTCAATGTCGGAGAACGCGTCGCGACCGTTGAGGCTTTGCTCAAGGCGGGCGTCCCGGTCGAGCGCATCGGCATTGGCGGCGGCTTTCCCGCCATCAGCGACAGCATCGCCCTGACGCGCGCCGTGCTCGGCCTTGGCCTGCGCCACGTGCTGTTGCTGCCGCCTTACTTCGATCGCAACGTCACGCCCGCCGGCATCGAGGATGCCTTTGCCGCGATCCTCGATGGCGTTGCCGACGACCGCCTGCGCGCCGCGCTCTATCACATTCCGCAGATCTCGGGCGTCGCGATCCCGACCGATGTCGCCGCGAGCTTGCGCAAGCGCTACGGCAAGACGGTTGCGGGCCTGAAGGACTCCAGCGGTGACTTCAAGCAATTCCAGGCGTTCCGCGCTGCCGCGCCTGAACTCGCCATTACGGTCGGCAATGAAACCGACATCGCCCGCGCGATCGCCGCTGGCGGCGCCGGCACGATCTGCGGCATGGCCAACATCGCGCCGGAGCTGGTCAAGGCGATGATCGACGGCAGGGATGTCGAAGCGCGCATGCAGGCCGCGGTCGACATCGTGGTCAAGAGCCCGTCCTTCCTCGCGACGCTCAAGGCCATTCTCGCCGCACAGACCGGCGACGCAGGCTGGCTGCGCGTACGTCCGCCATTGCGGGCGTTGTCCGATGGCTCCGTGCTCAAGTCGAAGCTGGACGAACTAATCAGCCCTGCCATCGCTTAAGACCGCCTATCGGTCGCGGCAATCGCTCGAGGCGCGCGCATAGATCGCGCCCACCGCCACGAGTGCTGCCGCAAAACCGGCAGCCGCGCCGACACCGAGCGCCCAGCGCGGGCCCAGATTGTCCGCCACCCATCCGACAATCGGCGCGCCGATGGGCGTGCCGCCAAGCGCGACGCCGAGGCGCAACGCCATCACGCGTCCCCTCATCCTCGGCTCGGTCGAGAGTTGCATCAGGCTGTTCGAGGTGTTGGTGACCGTCAGGGCGGCAACGCCGATCAAGACAAGCGCGCCCGCGAACAGCCAGTAACTGGGTGCTACCGCGGCCAGCGTGCAGCCGGCTCCAAAAGCTGCAGCCCCAAGCAGCAGCGAGACGAACCGCGGCTGGGTGCGCCCTGCGGCCAGCAATGCGCCCGAGATCGTGCCGACCGCCATCGTCGAGGACAGCAGGCCGAAGCCGCGCGCATCGGTGTGGAAGACGGTGACCGCCATGGTCGAGATGAAGATCGGGAAGTTCAGCCCAAACGTGCCGATCAGGAACAGCATGATCATGATCGCCCTGAGATCGGCGCGCGACCACACGTAGCGAAAACCCTCCGTCATGCCGCCCTTGGCCCGGTGAGCCCGTGCGTTCGGGCGAAGCTCCGAGTTGCGCAGGAGACAAAGCGAGCCGAGCACCGCCATGAACGATGCGGCGTTGATCAGGAACGCCCATCCGGTGCCGATCGAAGCGATCACGACCCCTGCGATCGCGGGCCCGATCATCCGCGCGGCGTTGAAGGACGTCGAGTTCAGCGCGATGGCATTGGAGAGGTCGCCGTCGCCGACGAGCTCCGCAACGAATGTCTGGCGCACTGGCGCGTCGAAAGCCGCGGCACAGCCGAACAGGAAGGCAAACACGTAGACGTGCCAGAGCTGCACCAACCCACTGACGGTGAGAAGGCCAAGGACCAGCGCCAGTACGCCCATCGTGGCCTGCGTCGCGATCAGAAGTCGTCGCTGGTTGAAGTGATCGGCCGCAAAACCAGTCCACGGCATCAGCAGGAGTTGTGGACCGAACTGCAGTGCCATCACCGTGCCGACAGCCGACGCGTTGTGCCGTGTGAGCTCCGTGAGGACAAGCCAATCCTGAGCGGAGCGCTGCATCCACGTTCCGGTGTTGGACACCAGCGCGCCCGCGGCCCAGATCCGATAATTGAAGTTCCGCAGTGAGCGAAACGTGCCTGCCGCCGGCACGCTCACGAACCCGTCGGCGTGTTGCCGCCGTGGAAGCGGCCGAAATGCCGCGCGCTAAACAGGCTGAGGAGCAGGGCGCCGAGGCCCAGGGCGGCGACGTCGCGCGTTTCCTTCAGGACGAACTCTCCGACACGGCAGACGAGGAGATATCCGACGATGAAGCTGAAGAAGCCCCAGAGCACATTGACGGTCGACGAAGACAGCCCTTGACCGCGCGGTTGCGCGAAGGGGCTCTGGAACGGCTCTCCTCTCAGGCCGCTGACGAGATGCGGAATGGCGTTCGCCAGAACGGCGCCGCCGAAGAAATAGGAAACCAAATCAAGCCAGTTCATGCCTGCGCACTCCGCGTTGCCAGTAGTTCGATGATCGCCTGCGTCGAACCGCTTTCGCCGAGCCGCGGAAAGACGTTTGCGATGCTGTAATCGTGAGCCTCGGGACGCGGATCGGTCATCGCGTCGGTGGCGAGGGTGACATTGAAGCCAGCCTCAAAGGCCTGGCGCGCGGTGGACTCGACGCCGGTGGCGGTGGCGACGCCGGCGATGACGACCTGCGTGACGCCACGTGATCGTAGCTCGCTCTCGAGATCGGTGCTGGCGAACGCGCCCCATGTTCGCTTGGTCACGGTGATATCGCCGGGTTGTTGATCAAGCTCCGGAATGAGAGCGGTCCACCCGTCGGGGAAGGAACCGCCAGCATGCGGCCGCTCCGTGCGGCCCGGCGCTCCGCCATCGACGTTGACCAGCACGACCGGCAGGCGATGCCGCCGAAACGCCGCGGCAAGGGTGCAGCAGCGCCCCACGACGTCGCCCATGGAATGGACGGAAGGTGTGCCGACGATGCCGCGTTGCAGGTCGACGACGATGAGGGCGGTGACCGGGTCGAGCGTCGTGACAGCCATGATTGTGTCCTTCTGGGGCCCAATGTTCCGCGCCAGGGATGCGGCGAGGCCGGGTCAATCGTCGGCAAGCCGCTTGAGCAGCGAGAGCGCCGCGGCCAGCTCGTCCTGCTCCCGCGATGAGAGCTGTGTCGAAATGGTGCGCGAGAGCCAATCCTGCCGCGCGGCGCGACCGACCCGGATCCAGTCGCGACACGCCGTTGTCAACGACAGAATGGTTTGACGGCCGTCCTCCGGGTCGGGCGCGCCACTGACGAGGCCCGCCGCTTGAAGCGCGGCGACCGCGGTGCTCATGGATTGCGGACGCATTCCTTCCGATCGCGCCAGGCTCGATACCGTCGCCGGGCCGTCCTTTTCCAGACGCAGCAGAACGGACACCTGTGACGGCGTCAGGTCATTGGGGCCTGCCTGCTCGCGAAGCCGGCGCTTCAGCTTTCCGATCAGCGAACGGAGGTCCTCTGCGAGCGCACCGGCGCGCGCGGACGGACGTTGGCCTGACGAATTGATCATGCCGCATCGAATACAGATACGAAGTTAAACTGTAAAGATAGTCTACGCAGCCGATCTAGACAAAAAGACGTGAGAAGGAAACGCCGGCGACCGCACTCACAACATGGAGATGTGCAACCCCTCTGAGCCCAGGATGATCGTGCGACAAGCCGTCGCGTCGCAGCGGATCGCTGAGAATGGATTGCCCTTAGAACGATTCAACACTAGAGCGATTCAATCCCGCGCACGGTTCTCTTCATTCACAGCGGCTGCTAGACGCCCCAGCTTCAATGCAGTGCCTGACTTGGAAGTGAATCGAAAGTGCGTGCTTCTGTGGATCGCCCTCGTATCGGAGGTCATCGAAATCGCGCCGACAAGAGCCGCGCACATCTTCTCATCGGCGCAGCCGTGCTGCTCGCCCAATATCCCGCCGGCAGTACCAATGCGCAGGCGCAAACCGCGCTGCCGCCGGTGAATGTGGATGCGCCGACGCCGCGGCCGAAACCGGCGCGCGC
This sequence comes from Bradyrhizobium sp. Kon10, assembly GCF_055807395.1. Taxonomy (NCBI): domain Bacteria; kingdom Pseudomonadati; phylum Pseudomonadota; class Alphaproteobacteria; order Hyphomicrobiales; family Nitrobacteraceae; genus Bradyrhizobium; species Bradyrhizobium sp. Kon10. Next base: position 12,306 of record NZ_JBVVOZ010000045.1, read on the forward strand.
ATCGGAACAGTCCCAACGCCGTGCGCAAACGGCCGCACGCCAGCGCAGCCTGAATGGAGGCAAGCCGGCCGCTCCGACGCGATCGGAACGCGCGGCGGCTGAAGCGATCGCACAAGCCGCGGCCAAGCTCGGCTACCGCGCGATGCCGAGCGCGACCACGCTACGCTCGGGCGCCTCGCCGCTCGATAGCTCGCAGGCCGTCAATGTCGTACCCGCGCAGGTGCTGAAGGACCAGTTGCCGCGCAACATCGACGATGCGCTGGTCAACATCAGCGGGATCACTCAGACCAACACGCTCGCGGGCACCCAGGATGCCGTGATCCGCCGCGGCTTCGGCGACAACCGCGACGGCTCGGTCATGCGCAACGGCATGCCGCTGGTGCAGGGGCGCAGCCTGAACGCCGCAGTCGAGAGCGTCGAGGTGCTGAAAGGACCGGCGTCACTGCTCTACGGCATCATGGATCCCGGCGGTATCGTCAACACCATCAGCAAGCGTCCTGAACTCTACCAGCACGGCTCGGTCACGCTGCTCGGCTCGAGCTTCGCGAACAACCGCAGCGGCGCCGACGGTACGCTCGACATCACCGGCCCGATCGGCGAGGGTGGTCTGGCCTACCGCTTCATCGGCTACGGCCTCAGCGAGGACTATTGGCGCAATTTCGGCCGCCATCGCGAGATGCTGGTGAACCCGTCGCTGGCCTGGTACGGCGACACCACGACGGTTCAGCTCACCTATGAGCACCGCGAGTTCATCTACCCGTTCGACCGCGGCACGGCGTTCGTCAGGGGTGCTCCACTGGCGATCCCGGCGACGCGCCGGCTCGACGAGCCCTTCAACAACATGTGGGGCACCTCCGACCTGGTGCAGGCCTCGGTCGAGCAGAAGCTGGACGACAATTGGAAGGTCACGGCGGCCTACAGCTTCAACACCGAGACTTATAGCGCCAATCAGCTTCGCATCACCGGCGTCAACACCACGACCGGCATCGAGACCCGCAGCAACGACGGCACCCACAATTCGCTGAGCAACGCCAGTTACGGCACCTCCTATCTGCAGGGCGACGTCTGGGTGGGCGGCTTCCGCAACGAAATCCTGTTCGGAGGCGAGGCGCTGTATCGCACGATCGATCGCCGCGATCTGATCCGCCAGGCGACCGCGAGCTTTAATTTTTACAACCCGGTCTACGGACTGGTCGTGCCGGGCACGACCATTTCGGCGAGCGACAGCGAGCAAACCGACAAGCTCGGCACCCGCGGCTTCTTTGCCCAGGACACGTTTCATCTGACCAACTGGCTGTCCGTGGTTGGAGGCGTGCGCTGGATGGAATACGAGCAGCTCGCGGGAAAAGGTCGGCCTGTCTTCGTCACGAACACCAATCTGTCAGGCGACAAGGTGCTGCCGCTCGGCGGCGTTATCGTCAAGCTGAACGATCAGCTCTCGTACTATTTGAGCTATACGCAGTCGCTGAAGCCGACCTCGACCATCGCCGCGTTCACCAGCGGCTTTGTCGTTGATTCCACCATTGCGCCGGAGGAGGGAACGCAGTGGGAGACCGGGCTGAAGTTCGACGTCAACAAGCGGCTGTCGGGCACTTTGGCGCTCTACGACATCGAGAAGAAGAACGTGCTGGTGCTGGATGATCTCGGCAACGGCAAGTCGGGGGCGCGCACGTCCGGCGCGGCCCGGTCGCGTGGTGTCGAACTCGACGTGACCGGCAGGCTGACCGATCAGTGGAGCATGATCGGAAGCTATGGTTACACCGACGCGCGCCTGATCAACGATCCCGTTGTCGGCAACGCCAGGCTGCTGAACGTCGCGATGAACACGGCTTCGCTCTATCTAGTCTACGATTTTGGCGCTGCGCTACCCGGTCGTCTGCGGCTTGGCGCCGGCGCGCACTATGTCGGTGATCGGCCGGGCGACTCCGCCAACACATTCTTCATGCCGGGCTATACCGTCGCAGACGTTTTTGCGACCTACGACACGAAGATCGACAACCTGCCGGTGACCTATCAGTTCAACATCAAGAACCTGTTCGACAAGGTCTACTACACGTCCACCACCGGAAACGCGTTGAACGTCGCGATCGGCGATGCCCGGCGCTTCTCGCTGTCGGCGACGGTGAAGTTCTAACGATGGGGATGCCGTACAAATCACCGCGCTCATCAAGAAGATCGATCTCGATGAGTAGGCTGGGGCGAAAGATCAAGGCGGCTCTGCTTCAGGTCCATTCCATTGCGGGCCTCGCGCTCGCGCTGCTGCTCTCCTTGATCGCGCTGACCGGCGCGATCATGAGCTTTGAGGACGAGATCGTCGAGCATCTGAACGCGGCGATCATGCAAGTCGCGCCGCGAACGACGCCGGCGCTGCTGCCGGATGAATTGGCCGCGCGTCTTAGGGCCGTGCCCGACCTCGGCAAGATTGCTTCTGTGATGCTTTCGAGCGATCCATCCGCGGCCGTGCATGTCCGCTTCGCCCGCGACGAGCAGGGCGCGCGGCCGTCGTCGCTCTATGTCGATCCCTATGACGCGCGCGTGCTGGGTGCGCCGCGCGGCGAAGAATTTTTTGCGACCGTCCGCAGGCTGCATCGCTGGCTGCTGATCCCCGGAGACGCCCAGGGCTGGGGCCGCCAGATCACCGGTGTTGCCGCGCTCGGCCTGATCGTCATGCTGCTCTCGGGCCTCGCGCTACGCTGGCCGCGTCGCGCTGGCAGCGTGAAAATGTGGCTGAAGCCGAATCTCGGCCTCAGCGGCCGTGGTCTGCACCGCTCATTGCACGCCGTGATCGGCACCTGGGTGCTGCCGATCTATCTGGTGATGACGCTGACCGGGCTGTGGTATTCGTTCGACTGGTACAAGGATGGTGTGGTCTGGCTGCTATCGCGCCCGCAGCCGGCCGCAGCGAAGATGCAGCCCAAGGCGCCGCGCCCGGCCAGCGGCCGCGACACCGGTCAGCCGATCGGATTCGATCGCGCGTGGTCAACCCTCCTCCACCAAGAGGGCAGCCATTTCGCGCGAGCCCTGCTGACGCTGCCTGCCAGCCCGGGCACAGTGATACGCATTCGGTCGTGGCAGAACGATTCGACGCTCGAAAGCGTGCGCGACGAATTCCGCATCGATGCTGTTACCGGCCAGGTGGTCTCCGCGGAGCGCTATGCCGACAAAACGCTTGGCGAGAAAGCGATTGCCGGCGTGCTCGACATCCACCGCGGCGCGGCCCTCGGCTGGCCCGGGAAGCTTGCGTTCATGATGGCGGCCGCGCTGATGCCGCTGTTCGCGATCACCGGCGTGCTGTTGTACCTGTCGCGCGGCAAGCTGCGGCCATCACGCCAGCGCGCAGCGCTCAGCGATGATGCTGCCGATTGCGCGGGCGAAAGGCAGGGCGCGACCGGGGGTGATACCAAGGGCGAGCTCGACGGCATTGAGCTGCGGCAGGTCCGCTAGATCGTCCGCGTGCCGCAGCGATTTGCGCATGCCCAGCTTGAGCGGCAAAGCCGTGTAGCCGAGGCCGGCCTCGACGGCACCAGCAAGCGCGGAAAGGCTGCGCGCCTCGCAGGCGATGGACCATTCGCGCCCACCGAGGCGCAGGCTACGCAGTGCTTCGTCGCGATAGGCGCAGCCGTCGGCGAACGCCACCAGCGGAACGGCATCGTCGGATCGACCCGCCTTGCCGAACCAGGCCATTGGCTCGAACGCAATGGCGGCCTCGGCAGCGTTCGACGGGGCGCGCTTGTAGAAGGCGAGATCAAGCCGGCCGAGACCGACATCCTGCGCGAGCCGCGCCGACAGGTCCGTGCGCACGAATAGCCGTGCCTCGGGGAAGCGTGAGCGGATTTCGCCGAAAGCCGACGCGAAGTCACGTTCGAGAAAATCTGCAGGCATGCCAAGCCTGATCTGCTCATTCCCGTTCGGCCGGCGCATCGCGTAGACGGCGCGCTCGTTCAGCGCGACGATCTCTCGCGCATGCGCGACCAGCTCCGTGCCCTTTACGGTGGGGCCGAGCACCCTGCCGCGCGCCCTCTCCAGCAGGGAATGGCCGACCACGGCTTCGAGCCGGGCGATCTGAAGGCTGATGGCGGATTGCAACCGCCCCAATTGCTTTGCTGCGCGCGAAAAACTCTTCAGCTCGACGATGGCGAGCAGCGACCGGAGCGTGTCGATATCGAGGGTCGTCGGCATGGAAAACTCCGGACCACGCTGCCGGATAGGACTCCGGCGGGACGGGCGGTCAGAATGAGATTTATCAATGAAGCCATTGCAAAAATCAATTTTTCCCGTGCGGGGGCGCGCGCTATCAGGCATGCGCACCGGTCGCGACTGGTCGCTTGGGAGGAAGCACATGCAACGCCGTGATGTTCTGAAAGGCCTGGGACTGACTGCCATCGCCGCCGCGCCCGCGCTGGCGCAAGGCACAGCCGCGACCGCGCCGCCGTCGACATCGCCCTGGTCCGCGCCGCAACTGGCGACGGGGGGCCAACTCGGGCACTGTCGCGTCGGCAACGGACCGGCGGTCTGCGTAGTGCTGCATGAATGGCTCGGCGACCACGTCAACTGGGAGCAGATGCTGCCCTATCTCGATCCCGCCCGCCACACCTTCGTGTTCATGGATTTGCGAGGGTACGGCTGGTCGCGCGGCGTGAGCGGCGGTTACACGCTGGAGGAAGCGGTCGCGGACGTGATGCGCACCGCCGATGAGCTCGCCATCAGCCAATTCCATCTCATCGGCCATTCAATGTCAGGATTGGTGGCGCAGAAGATTGCGCTTGAGGCACCAAGCCGGATCCAGAGCGTGACCCTGTTCTCGCCGGTGCCGCCCACCGGCTTCCGCGCCGACGAGGCCGCGCTGAAGGCGCTCAATGCCGTCATCGACCAGGATGAGGCGGCCGCCCGCGCGATCACAGCCCGCACGTCGAATCGTTACGGCGCGGGCTGGCTGCACCGCAAGCTCGCCATCGCCCGCGGAGCCGGCACGGTCGAGGCCATGCGCGGCTACCTGACGATGTTCACGACCTCCGCCATCACCGGCGATTCACATGCGCTGACCGCGCCGTTGCACGTCGTGACCGGCGCACTGGATTTCCCGTTCTATCGCGGCGAGCCTTTGCGGAATGCCTTTGCGCTGGCCTATCCGCGCGTGACGTTCGAGACCATCGAGGATGCCGGCCATTATTCCATGCTGGAAACCCCGGTGCGGGTCGCGAGCATCATCGAGAAGCAGCTAGCGGCCACGGGCTGAGCTCGCACTGCAACGGAGTGGCTAGCCAAGGCCACCGCAATCGGTCAAAAGCCGATGGCCTGTCCTCGTCTAGGTTCACGCCATGAAGCTTCAAACCGTCACCCCCGCCGATATCCGCTGCGCGCTGCTGCTCCGCGAGGAGATCGCGCTGCTCGATCTCAGATACGAGGCGGCCTTCGCCACCGGCCATCCGCTGTTCGCGGCCAACATGGCCGTGGACCGGATTGCGATCGAGGCTGAGGCGCGGCTGCCGCGCAAGGACGTGCCGGTCGTGCTTTATGACGACGGCGAGGGGCTGGTCGCAGAGGGCGCCGAGCGCCTTGCGGCGCTCGGTTACAGCAACGTCCGTGCGCTCGACGGCGGGCTGAAAGCCTGGCGCGCGCTGGGCTATGAAGTGTTCGAAGACGTCAATTCCTACTCCAAAGCGTTCGGCGAACTGGTCGAGTCGCGACGGCACACGCCCTCCTTCAGTGCCGACGAAGTCGCAAAACTGATCGCGGACGGGGCCAAGATCGCCATCCTCGATGTCCGCCGCTTCGATGAATACGCGACCATGAACATCCCGGGCTCGGTCAGCGTGCCCGGCGCGGAGCTGGTGCTGCGCGCCGGAAGCGCAGCGCCGGATCCCGACACCACCATCATCGTCAATTGCGCCGGCCGCACCCGTTCGATCATCGGCACCCAGTCGCTGATCAATGCCGGCGTGCCCAACAAGGTGAGGGCGCTGCGCAACGGCACGATCGGCTGGACGCTGGCACGACACACGCTGGATCATGGTGCCGACCGGCGCGGCGGGATCGGGCCGTTTGAAGGGGGTGCGGCCAATGCCCGCGACGTCGCCTATCGCGCCGGCGTCCGCCACATCGGCGCAAACGAAATGTCGGTGCTCGCCGCGCAGACCGATCGCACGCTCTACCGCTTCGACGTGCGCGATCCGGAGGAGTATGCAGCCGGTCATCTGCCGGGCTTCCGCCACTATCCCGGCGGCCAGCTTGTTCAGGAGACCGACATGGCCGCGCCGGTGCGCGGCGCACGCATTGTCCTGACCGACGACAAGGGCGTGCGCGCCGACATGACGGCATCCTGGCTCGCGCAGATGGGCTGGGAGGTCTATGTGCGCGAGGGCGGCTATGACGGCGCGCGCGAGGCCGGCCCGCCGCTTGTCCTGCCGAAGCCCGATCCAGCCCATCGCTACCGCCGGCCCTATGAAGGCACGGAGGTCGCCGAGCGCGCGATGCAGGCCTATCTCGACTGGGAATACGGCCTGGTCGAGCAACTCCGCCGCGACGGAACGCACGGGTTTTATGTGATTTGAGACGGAGCGGCCCGGCACCGTAAATCTCCGCCGCCCCGCCATTTTCTCCCCATATCGAAACCCTATTGTGCTGCGCGTCGTCCGCGGTCTAAGAGCTGCGGCAAAGCCGCCATCCATGGAGACACTATGCCAGCCCCAGGCCAAAGCCCGGAGCGGAGCGCGAAGGCGCTGCTGCTCGAAGGCGTCAACGACAGCGCCGTCGACCTGTTCAGGAGCGCGGGCTTCACCAATGTCGAGCGGCTGACCAGGGCACTTGACGGCGAGGCGCTGCGCCAGGCGGTCAAGGGCGTGTCGCTGCTCGGCATCCGCTCGCGCACCCAGATCACCGACGAGGTGCTGCAAGCTGCCGATGGGCTGCTTGCGGTCGGCTGTTTCAGCGTCGGCACCAACCAGGTCGATCTGCTGGCGGCGCGCAAACGTGGCATTCCCGTGTTCAACGCGCCGTTCTCCAACACCCGCAGCGTGGCCGAGCTCGTGATCGGCGAGATCGTGATGCTGCTGCGGCGGATCTTTCCGCGTTCGGTGTCGGCCCATGGCGGCGGCTGGGACAAATCGGCGACCGGCAGCCGCGAGGTGCGCGGTCGTACGCTCGGCATCATCGGCTACGGCAATATCGGCTCGCAGCTCTCGACGCTGGCAGAGGCCATCGGCATGCGGGTGATCTACTTCGACCGCACCGACAAGCTCCGCCACGGCAACACCGAGCCGGTCGAGAAGCTCGAAGAGCTGTTGGCGCAGAGCGACGTGGTCAGCCTGCACGTGCCGGAGACGCCGGAGACCGCCGGCATGATCGGCGAGAAGGAACTGCGGGCGATGAAGCTCGGCTCACTCCTGATCAACAACAGCCGCGGCACCGTCGTCGATCTCGATGCCCTTGCAGGCTGCCTGCGCGACGGCCATCTTGCCGGCGCGGCCATCGATGTGTTTCCGGTCGAGCCCTCGTCGAATTCCGACCGCTTCAAGAGCCCGCTGCAGGGTCTCGGCAACGTCATCCTCACCCCGCATATCGGCGGCTCGACCGAGGAGGCGCAGGAGCGCATCGGCGGCGAGGTTGCGCGCAAGCTGGTCGACTATTTCATCACCGGCTCGACCACGGGGGCGGTGAACTTTCCCGAGGTGCAGTTGCACTTGCGCCCCTCCGGCGCGCGGTTCAGCCATGTCCATCGCAACGTGCCGGGCATGCTGCGCCGGCTTAACGAGGTGTTCCTCCAGCGCGACATCAATATCGTCGCGCAATATCTGGAGACCGCCGGCGACCTCGGCTATGTCGTGCTCGATGCCGATCTCGCCGGTCAGGATTCGGCAGCGCTGCTGGCGCAGATCCGGGGCCTCGATGGCACGGTCGGCGCGCGGCTGGTGTTCGAACACTAGACGGCGAGAGCCCCACGTTCCGGTTGCATTCCGCCACCAAAGCTCTCTACACTGCGCCATCATCTTCCACGCGTGTGACAAATCGCGTCGAATTTGAGCTTCAGTTGCGCGAGTGCCGCCATGGAACGGGACGCCGTACTGATTGATCTCGCGCTGCAGGGCGGCGGTTCGCACGGCGCCTTCACCTGGGGCGTGCTGGATCGGCTGCTGGAAGAGAACTGGCTCAGCATCGCCGCGATCTCCGGAACGTCCGCAGGCGCGATGAATGCGGCGGTGCTCGCAGATGGGTGGATCGCGGGTGGTGCCGCGGGTGCGCGCGATGCGCTCGAACGATACTGGCACCGTGTTTCGAAGGCCGCGGCCTTCAGCCCGCTGCAGCGCTCGCCGCTCGACCGGCTGATGGGGCGCTGGACGCTCGATACGTCGCCGGCCTACATCCTCACCGATTTGATGTCGCGGTTGCTGTCGCCCTACGATCTCAACCCGACCGGCTACAATCCGCTGCGCAAGGTTCTGGCCGAGAGCATCGATTTCGAGCGCCTCGCGCGTTCGCCGATCCAATTGTTCGTCACCGCCACCCGCGTGCGCACCGGGCGCGGGCGCATCTTCCGCAACGCCGAGATCACGGCCGACGTGCTGCTGGCGTCGGCCTGCCTGCCGACCATGTTCCGCGCCATCGAGATCGACGGCGAGCCCTATTGGGACGGCGGTTTTGCCGGCAATCCGACCATCACGCCGCTGGTCCGCGAGAGTGACGCGCACGATACGATCCTGGTGCAGATCAATCCCGTTGAAACGCCCGACGAGCCGCGGACGGCTGCGGAGATTCTCAATCGGCTGAACGAGATTTCGTTCAACTCGCCTTTAATGAAGGAGTTGCGCATGATCGCGCTGCTGCGCCAGGCGGCCGATCCCGGCAGTGGAGAAGGCGCGCGCTGGGCGAAGATGCGGACCCACCGCGTCAAGAGCGACATGCTGGCGAAGTTCGGCGCCTCGTCCAAGCTCAACGCGGAATGGGAGTTCGTCTCCATGCTGCGCGCCGAAGGACGTCAGGCGGCCGAGGCGTTTCTCGACGAGCACGGTGCGGATGTCGGCCAGCGCTCGACCGCCGATCTCGATGTGTTGCTGTCGGAGTGCTGAGACGTGGGTCTTCTCGGCATTCTCGTCGGGCTCGGCCTGCTGGTCCTGTTTGCCTTCCGCGGCTGGAGTGTTCTGCTGCTTGCGCCGTTCGCGGCCCTGATCGCCGCGCTGTTCGATGGCGAGCCGCTGCTCGCCAACCTGACCCAGGTCTTCATGGCGAATGCGGCGGGGTTTTTGGCGCAGTTCTTTCCGATCTTTCTGCTCGGCGCGGTGTTCGGCAAGCTGATGGACGACAGCGGGGCGGTGGCATCGGTCGCGGGCTTCATGGCGAAGCGTCTCGGCGAGCGGCGCGTGATCCTCGCGGTCGTGCTCGCCGGGGCGCTGGTCACCTATGGCGGCGTCAGCCTGTTCGTCGCCTTCTTCGTCATCGTTCCGATGGCCCGCTCGCTGTTTCGCGCCGCCGCGATTCCGCGCCGGTTGATTCCGGCGGCGATCGTGCTCGGCACCTCGACCTTCACCATGTCAGCTCTGCCCGGTACGCCGTCGATCCAGAATGCGATCCCGATGCCGTTTTTCGGCACGACGCCGTTTGCCGCGCCAGGCCTCGGCATCATCGCTTCGCTCATCATGCTCTGCGCGGGATTGTGGTGGCTGCATGGCGCCGAAGCCGCGGCGCGCCGTGCCGGAGAAGGCTACGGCGAGGACGTCCAGGGTACTGAACGCGCCGTCGATGACCAGCTGATTCGCGAGCTCGCAACCACCGCACGCGAGTTCGATCCGGCCGAGATGCGGCATGGACGGCGCAGCGAGACATCTTCTCCGCTGGCCGGTGCCATCCTGCCGCTGGCCGTCGTTGTTGCCGTCAACCTCCTGATGTCGCTGTTCGTGTTGCCGCGGCTCGATGTCGCGTATCTGAGCGAGCAGCGCTTCGGCGGTACGTCCCTGGCGGCGGTCGCAGGTGTGTGGTCGGTCAGCGTCGCACTCGGCGCAGCCATCGTCACCACGATCGTTCTGAACTGGGCCCGGCTTCCCTCGCTGCGGCAGAGCATGGACGCGGGCGCCAATGCGTCGGTTCTGCCGGCGTTCAGCGTTGCAAGCCTCGTCGGATTTGGTGCGGTGATCGCGGCGCTCCCGGCTTTCGAGGCTGTGCGCGATTGGGTGCTCGCGATTGAAGGCGGCCCGCTGGTGTCGCTCGCGGTTGCGACCAACATCCTGGCCGCGCTGACCGGCTCGGCCTCGGGCGGTCTGACCATCGCCCTGGACGCGCTTGGCCCGACCTATGTCGATATCGCCGCGCGCACCGGAATCGACCTCGCGCTGATGCATCGTGTGGCGGTCATCGGCGCGGGGACATTGGACATCCTGCCGCACAATGGTGCGGTGGTAAGCCTGCTGGCGATCTGTGGCCTGACGCATCGCGACAGCTATCTCGATATCGTGATGGTCGGCATCGTGACGTCGCTGCTCGCGCTGGTGGCCGTGATCGCCTTGGGCAGTGCGTTCGGATCGTTCTGACGGAAGCCCGGCAAGAGCGATTGACGCAAGGGCAAAGGTTTGCATTGAATGCAGCCAAGTCGGACCAAAAAAACGAGAAAGCCGGGTGGAAACGATGGCGCGAATGAGTGCAAAGCTGTGTGCGTTGCTCCTGGGGTCGGCGGCAGCGCTGAGTGCGGGTGGCGCGTCCGCGGCCACGCTGGCGGATGACGCCGACACGGTCTGCAAGGGCTTGGTTGGCGGCACTGACGCCGTGAAGATCGATTCCGCGGCGTTGCAGGCGCCGTCAGCGCTTGCCGTTGCCGAGCGCGGACCGACACCATCGGGACGCGTCACGCCGGCCAACCCGTCCTTCTGCAAGGTGCTCGGTCATATCGAGCCTGCCGACCCCAAAGCACCGCCGATCAAAATCCAGGTCAATCTTCCGCTCGAATGGAACGGGCGCTCCCTCCAATATGGCGGCGGCGGTTTCAACGGCGTGCTGATCACGGGGCTCTCGTTGCCGCCGGCCTATCCGTTCGACAAGCCGTCCCCGCTCGCGCGCGGCTTCGTCACTTACGGCACCGATTCCGGCCATGAATCCAAACCGGGCGAGCCGCCGCAGCTGTTCGCACTCAACGACGAAGCCTTCGAGAATTTCGCCCACCGCGCCTACAAGAAGGTGCGCGACGCCGCCGTGATGCTGATGCAGCGCGCCTACGGCAAGGCGCCGGTTAAGATGTACTTCATGGGTTCGTCCGAAGGCGGCCGCGAAGGCCTCACCATGGCGCAGCGCTATCCCGACGACTTCGACGGCATCCTGGCCCGCGTGCCCGTCATCAACTGGGTTGGCCTCCAGCATGCCGGCACCCGCTCGGGTCTCGTGACCATGGGCGAAGGCTGGATCAATCCGGCGCAGGTGAAGCTGGTCGGCGAGGCGGTGCGGACCGCTTGCGACAAGGCCGACGGCTCCGACGATGCGCTGGTGCAGGACCCCGTCGCCTGCAGGGCGGCGTTCAAGGTCGAGACGCTGCGCTGCAAGGCCGGCCAGAGCGGCGACCAGTGTCTCACCGATGCGCAGATCAAGGCGATCGACACCCTGCATGCAACGTACAAATTCCCGTTCGTGCTCGCCAACGGTCTCGACGATTACCCGGGTTGGGGCGTCTCCGGCGAAGACACGCCGGCATTTGGCCCGACCGGTGGCTGGGTCGCATGGTGGCTCGGCACCGCTCCACCGGCGCAGCCGCCCGCACCCAACAACGGCATCGCCTGGATCTACGGCGCCGGCGGCATTCAATATGTCTTCGCGCGCGATCCCAAGCTGGATGTCACCACCTACAAGGTGGAGGAGCACAAGGCGCGGCTGCTCGAGGTCTCGAGCCTGATGGATTCGACCGATCCCGATCTCAGCCGCTTCCGCGCCCGCGGCGGCAGGCTGATCATACTCGAACACATGGCCGACTATGCACAGAGCCCCTATGCCGGGATCCGTTATTTCGAAAGCGTCGAGCGCAAGCTCGGCAAGTCAGAGACGGCCGAGTTCGCGCGGCTCTACACCGCGCCGGGTGTCGACCATGTCGGCTCCGGCGCACCGGCCAATGTCGACATGCTGAGCACGCTGGTCGACTGGGTCGAGAAGGGCAAGGCACCCGGCGATCTCGAAGTCACCGAGCAGAAGGTCGAGGCGCCGTCGTTTGCGACGTTGCGCGCGCTGCCGCTGTGCCGCTGGCCGGCCTGGCCGCACTACAAGTCGGGTGCGGTGACGGAGGCATTGAGCTTTACCTGCGCGCCGTGAGGAACGGCGCGCTGCTCGCAGCGTCACCCCGCCGCCATGGCTTGTGCGCCGCCCAGCAATTGCGCGTTGAGCCGGCCGCCGGAGAACAGCATGTCGTCGAGCGCCTCGTCGATGTCGGCAGAGATCACGGAGCTGCCGCCGTCACGCGCGAGGCTCGCTTGCGCCAGTCGCCGCATCAATTCCTTGATGAAGGCGCAACTCGTGCCCTCGCTGCGCCGGGCCGCCTCGGCGACGACGGGGTCCTCGATCGGGAGAGCCTTGCCGTAGAGCCGGACCAGCTTGCCACGGCCGGTCTCGTCCGGCAGCGGCACTTCGATCGCCTGATCGATCCGGCCGGGGCGACCGGCCAGCGCGCCCTCAAGGTCCTCCGGCCGGTTGGTGGTCAGGACGAACAGGATGTCCGCATCCTCCTTCAGCCCGTCCATCTCGTTGAGCAATTTGTTCAGCATCGATTCCTCGCACGGGCCCATGTCGTCGCGGTCGCGGGCGATGAGATCGACATCCTCGATCACCACCATTGAGGGCTGGAGCAGCCGTGCCAGACTCATATAGGCGCCGAGAAGGCCGATTTGCTCGGCCGTGATGATCAGCGTCGTATGTCCGGGCAAATGCGTTGCGAGATAGCGGATGGTGTGGGTCTTGCCGGTGCCGGGCGGCCCGTACAGCAAGATGCCCTTGCGCGTGGACTGACCCAGCCGGCGGAGCTGATCGCGGGTGTTGACGAAATTCAGCACGTTGCGATCGAGCAGGCGCAAGGTCTGCTCCGGCAGGATCACCTCGCTACGAGCGACCGGCGGCAATCGATGCACGGTGATGCCGCGCGAACGCCCGCGGTAATCGCTATCTGCGTCGAGTGAGAGAATCTTGCCGCGATAGGTACGCGCGGCCTGCACGGCCTCTTCCAGTTCACTGAAGCATTGCTGGACGAGGGCAGCGCCTGTGGACCCCGACGGCACCAGGATCTCAATCCGGAGTCCAGGCTCACGGCTATACTCGCGATGCGCGGAGAGCAAGACTGCGTAACGAAGATCATCCTGCTCGCACAGCCACAAGCCATTATCGAGGCACTTGACGGGGCTCTTCTCGCCAACGTCGACGTCGGAATATTGCAGCGGCGCAATCGCGACCGCATAGCGGCCGTCCTTGAGGAGTCGCGAAATCGACAGCGTTTCGTAGCGTTGCTCCTCGTTCAGCCCGAGCAAGCGGACGGCCTTGCCAAAGAGCCGGTCGATCCCTGCCTGGACGTCGACCCGCATATGCCCGGGAAACTGGCGGATCGTGGTCACGAGCTTGCTGCGCGCCATGCTGGCAAAGTGCCAATCGAGAACGTCGCAAGCAAAGTCGAAATTCTCTTCCTGTTCGTTCGACGGCCCATCCGCCGCACGCATGCATTCGCTGCACAGCCAGACCGTGCGGTTGCCGATCCGCACGTCCGTCTGTCCCTCAGGCTTGCCACAGAGCTCGCAAGCAGTCTTGATCGCCTCAAGCGTGAGCTGCAGCCGGTGGCCGGCCAAGCCGATGGATTGTTGCGCAGATTTGAAAAGGGCTTCGGCGACGGATTGCGGGTAAGGTCCGCAAACCGCCTTTTCCTTCTGCTCGATCTGAGTGACCAGCGCGGTCGCTTCACGCTCTGATTTGCCGAAAACCTGACGGAGCAGATCCGTCACGAATTGGTCCGGCGTATCGTCGTCATTATGAATGACGATCTGGGTCGGCTGGTTCTCGCCACACCTACTATTCATTACGGAAGATCTCCGGGACAATCTATGATTGAACGGAACGAATAGGGAACATAAAACGACACGGCCGTCAAGCCGACCGCCGTGATAAATTGAGATGAGCTCGAATTCTAATGCGCCGGGCCGCCGGCCGCCTTCACGCGCCGCGTCAGCAGCACCGCGATTGCGGCGAGCACCAGCACCACGCCGATGACGGCAAACGTGTCGGAATAGCCCATCACCAGCGCTTGGCGCTTCACCGTCTTGCCGAGCGCGATGATGGCCTGCTCGCGCGCGGCGTTGGGATCCGGCACGCCATGGGCCATGAAGTAGTCGGTCATCTGCGCAATGCGGCTGCGGACCTCCTCGCGGCCGAGCGTGACCGACTGGCCGATGATATTGGAGTGGAATTGCTCGCGCTTGGTGATGATGGTTGCGAGCGTCGCCGTGCCGATCGCGCCACCGAGGTTGCGAAACATATTGCTGATGCCGGAGGCCGCGGCCGCATCCTGCGGCGCGATGCCGCCGGATAGCACCGAGGTCAGCGGCGTCAACACCATCGCTTGCCCGATCGCGCGCACGATGTTCGGGATCCAGAGCTGGTCGCCGGCATAGTCCGGCGACATTGCCGTGTTCATGAAGCAGCTGTAAGCGAAGATCAAAAGACCGGTGATCGCGATATAGCGCGTGTCGAAGCGCTGCATCAGTTTGGGGATCAGGGGGATCAGCACCAGCTGCGGAAGACCGGTCCAGGCCAGCACATTGCCGATCTGCTCGGCATTATAGCCCTGCGCCTGGCCGAGATAGGCGGGCAGCATGTAGACCGAGCCGAACAGCGCGAAACCGACCATCGTCATCGCAATGGTGCCGAAGCCGAAATTTCGCTGCGTCAGCAGCCGAAGCCGGATCAGCGGCTTGTCGATCGTGAGCTCGATCGCGACAAACAGCGTCAGGCTGACGGCCGCGATCACGGCCAGCTTGATGATGAAGGGCGAGGAGAACCAGTCGTCCTTGTTGCCCTCCTCGAGGACGGCTTGAAGGGCCGACAGACCGATCGCCATGGTGACGATGCCGGCCCAGTCGCCCTCCTTCAGGAGGCTGAGCTGCATCTTCTGCCGCTCCAGAGTCAGATAGAGCGCAGTCACCATGACGGCGGTCGGGATCACGTTGACGAAGAAGATGGTGCGCCAGCCGTAGTTTTCGGTGAAATAGCCGCCGATGGTTGGGCCGATCGCCGGCGCAAAGGTGACGGACAACGCGAAGATCGCGAGCCCGACCGGCTGTTGCGGCTTCGGCAGCTTGGTCAGCACCAGCGTGAACGCCATCGGGATCAGCACGCCGCCGGCAAAGCCCTGCAAACCGCGCATCGCGATCATCGACGGCAGATCATGGGTGAAGGCGCAGGCGACCGAGAACACGGCGAACAGCACCGCGCTCGCAAGCATGTAGCGGCGGAACGAGAACACGCGGCTCAAATAGTCGGTCAGCGGGATCACGATGATCTCGCCGATCAGATACGAGGTCGAGATCCAGGAGCCGTTGTCGGCGCCGGTACCGATGCCGCCTTCGATGTTGAGCAGCGAGGCATTGGTGATCTGGATGTTCAGGATCGCCATGAACGAGCCGATCATGGCGGCGAGCACGGCGATCCAGGTCGCGACGCTGGCGCGATTGGGATCGGCGACCGTGCGATCAGACGTCGCGGCCGGTGGTGCGGGCGTCGAAATTGAGAGGCTGTCTGACATGGCACGACCCTCCGGAAACGAGCTTCGCTTTGGGCGCTGTGGCCGCATGGGCGGTCGGCGCGGTCGAACGTGTTGCGATGGTGGGGATCACGGACATGCCGGGCCGCAGCGCAATCGCGCCCCCGCGCCCGGCATCGAGCGCGATCCTGACGGGGATGCGCTGCACCACCTTGGTGAAGTTGCCGGTGGCGTTGTCGGGCGGCAGCAGCGCGAATTCCTGGCCGCTTGCGGGTGCAATGGAATCGACGTGACCGTGCACGAGCTGGCCCGGGAACATGTCGACCTCGATATCGACGGCCTGACCGGATCTCACGTTGGTGAGCTGCGTCTCCTTGAAATTGGCGACGACATAGGCGCCATCAGTCGGCACGATCGCCATCAACTGCGTGCCGGCCTGCACGAACTGGCCGACGCGCAAGGAGCGATTCCCGACCACACCGTCGATCGGCGAGACGACATTGGTGTAGCTGAGGTTCAGTTCGGCCTGATGCTGCACGGCCTCCGCGCGCGCGGCCGCCGCCCTGGCCTGCACGATCTCGGCCTTGAGCAGATCGATCTGCTTGAGGGCCGAGGCGAGATTGGCGGTATCACGCTCGAGCGTCGCCTGTGCCGAGGCGATGCGTGACTGCGCCTGCTGCGCGTTCTGCACGCTGCCGGAGCCCGTCGCGGCAAGATCGGTGTAGCGCTTGTTGTCTTGCGCAGCGAAGGTGAGATTGGCCCGATCGACATCGAGGGTTGAGCGCGCCGCCTTGATCACCGCCTGCTGCACGTCGAGTTGCGCTTCCTTGCTGGAGATGGTCGCGTTCGAGGCCTGAACATCGGCACGCGCCTGGTCGAGTGCGACCCTGAAGTCGCGGTCGTCGATCCGTGCCAGCACCTGGCCGGCCTTCACATGCTCGTTATCGGCCACGAGGACCTGATTGAGATAGCCGCTGACCTTTGGCGCGATCGTGGTGTTGTCGGCCTTCACATAGGCGTCGTCGGTGGAGACCAGGTACTGCCCGACGGTCCAGTAATCATAGCCGTACCAGCTGGCGCCGGCCAGCACGACGATCGCCGCCCCCGCCAGCAACAACTTGCGAAAATTGAGCTTTTCCCGACGGCCGGGGGAGGTCGCCGCGGGCAGCACGCCCGCCGGGACGTTTGCGGGAACGGCGGTCTGGGCTGTGGCGGTTGGGGCGGTGTGCACGGTCATGACCGGCTCCTGATTTAGGAAACTTGACGATTTCCAAAATAGGACTAGCTTTGAGACTGTCAATGGAATGACAGGCATCATTTAAAAACATGGCTCAGGCAAAATCGTCAGGAGCGAAATCTCCGGAGGCAAAATCTTCTGAAGATTGCCGTCCGCGCGGCCGGCCACCGCTGCGCAGCGACGAGGAGACGAAGCAGATCGTCCTGGAGGTCGCGCGGCACGCCTTTGCCGCGCACGGCTACGCGGCGACCAGCACCGAAGAGCTGGCGCGCAGCGCCGGCATCTCGACCAAGACGCTCTATCGTCTGTTTCCCGGCAAGGCGGTGCTGTTCGAGGCGATGTGCGCGGACCGGCTCGAGCGGCTGCTCTCCGATGTCAATCTCCGGGCACACGACGCGGTCGATATCGACGCGGGCTTGCGCGCCGCGCTGCTTGCCTGCGCCGATCTCGCGCTCGATCCGGAAGTCGTGGCGTTGCAGCGCATGGTGCTCCAGGAATCGGTTGCGTTTCCCGAACTCGCCGCGAATTTCTACAAGAACGGAATTTCCCGCACCGCCTCTACGCTCGCCGGATGGCTGCGCGCGCAGGTGAAGAAGAAGCTGATCGCGATCGACGATGTCGAGGAGGCTGCGGGTATGCTGATCGGCATGGTCGCTTCCGCACCGCAGCGCGCGGCGATCTACGGCGGCATGCCGCTGCCGTCGCGTCAGGATATCGAGCGGCGGGTGCGAAGCTGCGTCGCCTTCTTCCTCGACGGCTGCCGCCGCGTGTCGAACTAGAGCTCCTTTGACAAAGTTGTCGCCGCCGGCTATTTATTTCGCATGCGAAGTAATGCAGCGGCGGCGAAGCACCATCGGCTGATCTACCTGCTCAGCGTCGCGCAAAGGCGGTTGCAGCGTTGGATGGCGGCGCAGCCCTCGAGCGAGGTGACGCCTGCGCAGGCCGGCCTCCTGTTCATCCTTGGCAAGCAGGACGGCAGTCTGATGGGCGAGGCGGGCACGGCGCTCGATCTCGGCCCTGCCGGCATCTCAGGGCTTGTCGATCGCACGGCGGCGGCCGGGCTGGTCGAGCGGCGCGCTGATCGCGAGGACGGGCGAGCCTGGCGGGTCTGGCTGACGCCGACGGGCCGGACCGCGCTTGCGCAAGCAAAGGCTTCGGCAGCCGAGATCAATGCAGCTCTGAGCGACGGATTTACCGTTGCCGAGATCGATATCGTCGCGCGCTGGCTGAGCAGCATTCAGGACAAGTTTCCAAGAGACCCGACAAGAGACCCGACCACAGATGCAGAGCAATAACAGGAGAGAGCGATGACCGAGCATGTCCGGATCGAGAACAACGGCGGAATTCTCACCCTCGCGCTGGCGCGCCCCGACAAGAAGAACGCGCTGACCGATGCGATGTACGGCAAGCTCGCCGACACCATCGAATCGGCCGAACGCGACGCGTCCGTCCGTGTCGTCCTGATCCGCGGCGAGGGCGACATGTTCACGGCCGGCAACGACGTTGGCGAGTTCGCGGCTGTTGCGTCGGGCAAGTCGGACGGAAGCCGCAACGTCGTGCGCTTCATCCAGTCGCTGGCGCGCTGCACCCGACCGCTGGTCGCAGCCGTCCAGGGCCGCGCCGTCGGGGTCGGTACCACGATGCTGCTGCATTGCGACCTCGTCGTGCTCGCCGACAACGCGCAATTGTCGACGCCCTTTGTCAGCCTTGCGCTGGTGCCGGAAGCTGCCTCCAGCCTGCTGATGCCGGCGCGCATCGGCTATGCCCGCGCTTATGAGATGTTCGCGCTCGGCGAGACGGTGCCGGCGAAGGCCGCCCTGGACTGGGGCCTGGTCAACAGGGTCGTGCCGCTCGACCAGCTCGACGCCGAGGCATTGGCGCTTGCGCAGCGTCTCGCCCGCCAGCCGGCCGGCGCGCTCACCGCGACCAAGCGGCTGATGCGCAACGGCGAGGCATTGGTCGCGCAGATGCAGGCCGAAGGCGAGCAGTTCGCGCAGCGCCTGCGCACCGCGGAGGCGCGCGAAGCGTTCACCGCGTTCGCCGAGCGTCGTCCGCCGGATTTCACCAAAGTCGCCTGACGGACCGCCGGGAGGGGGACCAGGCCGGAAAGCAGGCCGGAAAGAAAGGCATTTTACCACAAGCTTAACGAAACATTGGCAGGTGGCGATGCAGGGTGCCGCTCGTGAAGAGTAGGTCCCCGGCCCATGGCAATGTTTAAGAAATCGGTAAGCTCGCTTCTCTTGACCCTGATGGCGCTGCTGGCTGCCGGTGCGCTGGCCAGTACGGCGAACCAGATGCTCGGGGCCTTTGGCCGCTATAGCGATAGCCTTGAGACGGCGCGGCTTGCGACCGCCGACAAGGCGATCTTCCAGGGCGTGGTGGCCCTGCGCAGCAATCGGGGCGACGCCCAGAGCGCTCTGCTCGGCGAGGACGACCCCCGGACAAAACTCGGCGAGGCGGAGAAGGCCGAGCAGGCTGGCCATGACGCCATCACGGCCGCGCTCGCGACTGTCGATTTCGGCCGCCGCGACGAACTGGCGAGCACGCTGAAACAGCGCTGGAACGAAGCCGCACCGCAATTCCAGCTATTCTACGACGAGGCCAAGCGTCCGCGCGCCGAACGCAAGATCGAGCGGACCAACTCCTGGTACGATGCCGTCACCAAGGTAATCGACACAGCAAACCTCGCCTCTACCGCCGTGTCCAACCGCGCCTGGATGGATGATCCGTTCATCGCCCGCATGATCCAGGTCCGCCGGCTCGCCTGGCAGGTGCGCGACCGCTACGGAATCCACTGCTCGGCGCTGCGCTCGAACGTCAACAGCAGCAAGCCGCTCGACGACAACCAAAAGCGATCGCTGGCGCAATGGGATGGCACGATTGCGTCCGGCTGGTCCGGCATGACCGAATTGCTGGCGGCGCCCGACGCGACGGCCGAATTGGTTGCCGCAGCGAAGGAGGCGCAGGCCAAGACCGAGGGGGTGCTCAAGCAGATCGGCGACATCACCAGGAATTTCGACGGCAGCGGCAAGCCGGCAATGGCTGCGTCGGAGTGGAACGCGCTTTGCCAGTCGCCCTTTGCGTTGATCGTTGCGGTCGCGAACCAGGCGTTGGACCAGTCGATCGCGCGTGCGGAGACCGTCCAGGCGAAGGCACTCACCAACCTTGTGGTGCAGTCGCTCGCCTTCGTGCTGGCGCTTGCCGTGACCCTGGCCGGCGTCTTTGTGGTGCGCAATCGCCTCATGCGGCCGGTTCGTGCCATTCTCGGCGCCATCGCGCGGATCAGCGCTCGCGACTATGCGACGCACGTTCCGCAATCGCGATATCCCGACGAGTTCGGCACCATGGCCGCCGCGCTCGAAAGCCTGCGCGAGAGCGCGGCGACGGCGGAACGTCTGGGCCAGGAACGCGAATCCCAGCAGGCGCTCCAGATTGCGCGCTCCGGCACCGTCGATGAGGCCTGCCGCAGTTTTGACGACACCGTGCAGGCGGTGATCCACAGCGTTGCCGCGTCGGCCAAGGAGCTCGATGCGACCGCGAGTGACGTCCGCCAGCTGGCCTCGGAATCGAGCAGCCAGACCGCCGCGGTCTCCTCCGCGGCCGAGCAGGCCACCAACAATCTGGAGACGATTGCGGCGGCGACCGAGGAACTCTCCGCCTCCGTCGGCGAAATCTCCGCACAGGTGCAGTCCAGCGCGCGCGAGGCCCGCGAAGCGGTTTCCCAGGCCGAGCAGACCAACGCCACCGTCGAAATCCTCGACCAGACGGCGAGCCGCATCGGCGAGGTCGTGAAGATGATCAACGCGATCGCCGGCCAGACTAATTTGCTGGCGCTGAACGCAACCATCGAGGCCGCCCGCGCCGGCGAAGCGGGCCGCGGCTTTGCGGTCGTCGCCGGCGAGGTCAAGAGCCTCGCTGCGCAGACCGCGACCGCCACCGAAGAGATCTCGCGTCAGGTCGCGGAGATCCAGGGCGCGACGGGCCAGGCGGTCGGCGCCATCCGCTCCATTGGCCGTTCGATCAACGGCATCGACGAGAAGATGACGGCGATTGCAGCGGCCGTCGAGCAGCAGCGCGCGGCCACCACCGAGATTTCGCGCAACTTCCAGCAGGCCGCGCAAGGCACCCGCGAGGTCACCGACACCATCGGCAGCGTCGCCCAGCTCAACCAGGAGACCGGCAATGCCGGCACGGTGCTGTTCCAGTCGGTGAAGAAGATGTCGGCCGATGCCGACCGCCTCCGCGTCGCGGTCGAGGGCTTTTTGGGTGCGGTGAAGACCGCCTAGTCTCGACATTTCCTGTTCCATCGGCGCGCGGATCGGCATTGCCGCCGGTCCGCGCGCCGAGTACATCTGTGGCGCCGCGCGAGCGCGGCGACAGACAGACAGACGAGAACAGCAGGGATGGAGAGTTCGATGCCGGTCACGCCCCACTATAACGCCCAACGCCCCTATCGCGGCGTGTTCCCGGTGGCTCCCACCATCTTCGACGAGCGCGGCGAGCTCGACCTCGACGGGCAGCGCCGCTGCATCGATTTCATGATCGATGCCGGCTCGAACGGCCTCTGCATCCTCGCCAATTTCTCCGAGCAGTTCGTGCTGACCGATGCCGAGCGCGAGACCGTGATGCACGCGGTGCTGGAGCATGTCGCGGGCCGCGTGCCCGTGATCGTCACCACCACCCATTTCAGCTCGGCCGTGTGCGCGGCGCGCAGCCAGCAGGCTGAAGCCGCCGGCGCCGCGATGGTGATGGTAATGCCGCCCTATCACGGCGCGACCTTCCGGGTGCCCGAGAAGGGCATCGTCGAATTCTTCAAGGTGCTCTCGGGCGCGATCAACATCCCGATCATGATCCAGGATGCGCCGGTGGCCGGCACGCCGCTGTCGGTCGAGCTGCTGGCGCGGCTGTCGCGCGACTTCTCCAACATCCGCTATTTCAAAATTGAGGTGCCCGGCGCGGCCGCAAAGCTGCGGAGCCTGATCGAGGCGGGCGGCAGCGCCATCGAAGGCCCATGGGACGGTGAGGAGGCGATCACGCTGCTCGCCGATCTCGATGCCGGCGCCACCGGCGCGATGACCGGCGGCGGCTATCCCGACGGCATCCGCCAGATCCTCGATCCTTATTTCGCCGGCAAGCGCGAGCAGGCGAAAGCCGCCTATGAGCGCTGGCTGCCGCTGATCAATTACGAGAACCGCCAATGCGGCCTGATCGCCTGCAAGGCGATGATGCAGGCCGGCGGCGTGATCAAATCGGACACGGTGCGCCATCCGCTGCAGCCGCTGCATCCGGCCACGCGGGGGGGATTGCTGGAATTGGCGAAGGAGCGTGACGCCCTGGCGTTGCGGTGGGGGAAGTAGGGCTCACCGCCGTCATTGCGAGGAGCCCTCGCGACGAAGCAATCCAGACGGTGTCCGCGGATACATTTCTGGATTGCTTCGCTTTGCTCGCAATGACGGGTGTGATGCGAGAGCCCGGTTACCTCACCAGCTTCCATTCGCCGATGATGCCGAATCTCGCTTTGGCATCGTCCTGCCTGAACAGTGCGATCCGATCGATCGCCAGCCTATCGAGCTTCAGCTCCGCAAACCGCCGGCGCAGCATCTCGAGGATCTGTCCCCGCCGCTCCGCGTCCAGCCGTCCGGTCAGCGTCATATGGAAGCGGAATTCTTCCATCACGTACGGGTAGCCCCAGCGATCGAGATAGTCGCGCTGGCGTTCGCTGAGTTTCTCCGGCTTTCGGCGGACACGATCTTCGGCGCTGAGCGCGGCGCGAAATTCATCAAAATCGCGGACGCAATCGGCGGCGAGCTGCTGGAGCTCGCTGACCGGCTCCGCCGGAACGACGGCGATGAAGCCGCTGATGGCATCGACGGACGGCCTGATCAGCGGGATCGGCCGTGATTTGCCCGCGAACGATGCGCAGGCGGCCATCAGCTCGGCCTCGGTGCGGTCGGGCGCAAGTGCCATCGGCGCCTTCAGTGTGGCGTGAAAGCCGTATTTGCGGGGATCGGCGGTGATGTCGCGCCAATCCGGCGCCGTGCGCAGCGCCTCGTCGGGGAAGGGCAACTCATTGCCGGTGTGGCCATCATAGCCGAGCAGCTCGGCACCGAAGCGGGAGAGGGCACTGCCGGCGTCGGCGGCGAAATAAATCGCGTAGCGGGGGAAAGCTGTCATTGCCTGAGCATAGCCAATTTAGGCCGCAACGACAGCCTGGCGCGACGCCGCCGCGGCGCTGAGCAGCCGCGTCGCGTCGGTCAGATGCACAAGCCGGCCTGCGGCAATCACCGCGACGAGCCGCGGCCGCAGGGGCACGGTGCCGTCGACCAGCAGGATGTCGGCGCGCCGTCCCGCTGCGAGCGTGCCGCGATCGGTCAGGCCGGTCGCTTGCGCCGGTGCGGCCGAAATCAGCCGCCACGCCTGCGTCAGCGGCAGCACGCCGTCGGCAGCAAGGCGGAATGCGGCAAGCAGCGGCGCGGGATAGTAATAGTCCGAGGCCAACACCGAGCAGAGGCCCTTCGCGATCATGTCGGACGCCCTGGTCCAACCGGTGTGGCTGCCGCCCCGCACCACGTTCGGCGCGCCGTAGACGATGGCGTCGCCGCCGCTTGCGGCTTCGCGCGCCGTCTCCTCATTGACCGGAAATTCGGCGAGCGTCACGCCGAGGCTTCGAAAATCCCGGCGCATAGCCGGCGTCGCATCGTCATGCGAGAGCATCCGCACCTGGGCTGCGCGGGCGGCAGCAGCCAGCCTCGTGATCGAAGCCGGAACATCAGCGGCGCGCGACACAATGTGAGTGACAAGCCGGTCGAACTCCTCGCTCGACAATCCGGTACGCTCCACCATGCGGTTGCGCTTGCGCGGCTTCACCATGTCGGCGACGGTGCCGTCCATGTGGTCGTTGAAGGCGAACAGGTCGACGCGACCCTCCGCGAGCCATTGGCCGATCTCGTCCTCGGCATCGAGATTGTAGGTCTCGTGCCGCAGGTGAAAGCGGGTGTCGGCGGCGAATTGTGGGCGCTGCCGCTCGATCGCCTCCAACAGGCGCCGCGCATTGTCGCCGCTGCGCAGGCCCGGCTCCCACGACCAGGTCGTGGCATGAAACACCGTGGTGATGCCGTTGCTGATGACCTGTCGATCGGTATCGGCGAGCGCGACGTCGATCGGAAAGTCGACGCCGGCGCGCGGCATCATCTGCCGTTCGAAGGCGTCGCCATGGAGGTCGACGATGCCGGGCAGCACCAGCAGATCGCGCGCATCGATCGCCAGCCGTGCGCGGCCGCGGCATGCATCGATCTGCGCGATGTCCGTTCCGGACACGCTCAGCGAGGATTCGACGAGCTCAGTGCCGATCAGGACCCGGCCGCCTTCAAGGAAAATGTCTGTCACGCGACCGCGCTTCGTTGGCTTGCGGGAGAGCTCCCCCGTGCTTCATATGCCGCGAGAAAATCTTCAATCCCGAGATTGCGGAAATCCGGGAGTGCTTCACGCAATTTGTCGTGATCCCAATCCCACCAGGCGAGTTTCGCAAGCCGTCCGGCGACGTCTTCCGAAAAGCGGCGGCGGACGATCCGCGCCGGATTGCCGGCGACGATGGTGTAGGCCGGCACGTCCTTGGTGACGATGGCGCCGGCCGCGATCACCGCGCCGGTGCCGATATTGCGACCGGGCAGCACGATCGCGCCGTGTCCGATCCAAACATCGTGGCCGATATGGACGTGATGCTGGCGCCGCCAATCGAAAAATTCGGTGTCGTCGCTCTCGCCTTCGAAGTAGGCGCTGGAGCGATAGGTGAAGTGGGCCTGGGTCGCACGGTGCATCGGATGATTGCCGGGATTGATGCGCGTCATCGCCGCGATCGAGCAGAATTTCCCGATCGTGGTGTAGGTGATCTGCGCGTCGTTCACGACGTAGGAGTAATCGTCCATCGCGACCTCATGCAGGATCGTGCGGGCGCCGACCTCGGTATAGGCGCCGAGCCTGGTCTCATGCAGCTTCGCGGAAGGGTCGATAGTGGGGTCGAGCGAAAGCGCCTTGGCGACCATGTTGCATCCGAACGTTCGAGGGCGGGCGTTCGTCTTCGATCGGCCTCATGACAATGTCATGACGACACGATGACAGTGGATGAGGTGTGAAGGATTGCCGCACCGCAAGGCGCGTGTCACACAATTGTTAACCGTCGGCGTTAGCCGTGGGTCCCAGCATACTCTGGAGCCCTGCATGCTGGTGGTGGAAGGTCTGACGTGCCGCTTCGGCGCAAAAGCCGCGGTGGACGACGCCTCGTTTCAAGTCTCCCCCGGCGGCTTCGTCGGTGTGATCGGGCGCTCCGGCGCAGGCAAGTCGACGCTGCTGCGAACCATCAACCGCTTGGCAACGCCCTCGCAGGGCCGCATCCTGTTCGACGGCATCGACGTCACCGCGTTGCGCGGCAAGGAGCTGCGGCAGTGGCGGGCGCGCTCGGCCATGATCTTCCAGCAATTCAATCTGGTCGGGCGGCTCGACGTGCTGACGAATGTCCTGATGGGACGTCTTGCCACGATGCCCGCCTGGCGCTCGTTTTCGCAGGTCTGGCCCGAGCAGGACAAGGCGCTGGCGATGTCGGCGCTCGAACAGTTCGACATCGCCGCGCTCGCCGCCCAGCGGGCCGATCAGCTCTCCGGCGGCCAGCAGCAGCGCGTGGCGATCGCCCGCGCACTGGTCCAGCAACCCGACATCATCCTCGCCGACGAGCCGATCGCCTCGCTCGATCCGCGCAACACCAGGATCGTGATGGATGCGCTTTTGCGGATCAACAAGCATTTCGGCATCACGGTGCTCTGCAATCTGCATTCGCTCGATCTGGCGCGCAGCTATTGCGATCGCCTGATCGGCATGGCGGCGGGCCGCGTAGTGTTCGACGGCGCGCCGTCCGCGCTGACCGAGCATGTGGCGCGTGAACTCTACGATCTCGAGGCCAACGACGTCATGGGCGGCATGCCCGTGCCGGCGCCTGAAAGCATTCCAGCGCTTGGAACGGCGGCGGCCGCCTGAGCGGCACCGCATCATTGTCAGCAGTTTTTGCGTCAACCGACCCCAACCAATGAAGAGGGTATCATGATCACTCGCAGACTTATTCTTGCCGGCGTCGCCGCGCTGACCTTTGCCGGATCCGCCTCCGCCGAAGACTGGAAGACGAAATATCCGGAGATCACCTTCGCCGTGATTCCGGCCGAGAACGGCTCGGGCGTCACCGAGCGCTACGGTCCCTTCATCAACTATCTGTCGAAGGAGCTCGGCGTGAAGGTCACGCTGCGCGTCGCCAACGACTATGCGGCCGTCATCGAGGGCCAGCGCGCCGGCAACATTCACATCGGTTATTACGGCCCGGCCTCGTTCGCGCGCGCCCGCCTGACCGCCGTCAAGACCGACGCCTTCGTGATCGACGTCAATGCCGACGGCTCGAAGGGCTATTACTCGGTGTTCTACGTGCTGGCGAAGTCGCCGTACCAGAAGATCGAGGATCTCAAAGGCAAGAATCTCGGCCTGGTCGATCCGAACTCGACCTCGGGGAACAACATGCCCCGCTTCAAGCTGAACGCCATGGGCATCGACCCCGACGCCTATTTCTCCAAGGTGCTCTTCACCGGCAGCCACGAGAACGCGGTCCTGGCGCTGGCGCAGGGCACGGTCGACGTCGCCGCCAATTGGTGGAACGCCGACGACGATTCGAACCTCACCCGCATGCTCAACAAGGGCATGGTGAAGGCGCCCGACGGCACCGTGATGAAGAAGGAGGACTTCCGCATCATCGTGAAATCCGAGCTCATCATCAACTCGCCCTACGCCTATCTGAGCGATCTGCCGGACGATATGAAGGCCGCGATCAAGAAGGCCTTCCTCGACGCATCCCAGAAGGATCCGGAGGCCTTCAAGAAGCTCTCCGACGGCAAGAACAAGCCGTGGGAGCCGATCGGCAATGACGATTACAACAAGACCATCGAGTTGATTAAGTTCGTCGACAATCTCCGCAAGAAGGCGTCCTGAGCTCGTCGGGACGATGCGCCTCGAGCCGGGTCGATGGACCCGGCTCTTTTTCTTGATGGACCGCCCAGCATATGACGCTCGCCGTTTCGCTTCTCCCCGAACAGCAGCTCGCGGTGCTGAACGCGGCCTACCGCCACGCTGTTGCGCGCAAGCGTCTCCGGGTGCTGGCAGGTGCCGGGCTGTTCGTCGCTGCGCTGATCGTGGCCTCGATCGGCGCCGAGGTTAATCTGCGCACCCTCTTCAGCTATTTCGGCCATTTCATCAGCTATTTCGACCGCATTCTCACGCTCGACAATGGCCAGCGGGTCTGGACCGATTTCGCCGAATGGTTCTGGGGCTGGCACAAATGGCTGAAGATGCTGGGCGAGACGCTGCTGATCAGCTATGTCGGCACGCTGATCGGCGCGATGTTCGCGCTGTGCCTGAATTTCTTCGCGGCCGAAAACACCTCGCCGTCGTCCTGGCTGCGATTCACGGTGCGCCGGCTGCTGGAATTCGCCCGCACCGTGCCTGGCATCGTCTTCGCGCTTATCTTCGTGATCGCCTTCGGCTTAGGCCCGATGGCCGGCGTTCTCGCCATCGCCATCCATACCACCGGCGCGCTCGGCAAACAGTTCGCAGAGCTTGTCGAAAATGCCGACATGAAGCCAGTTGAAGGCATCCGCTCGACCGGTGCGAGCTGGGTCTCGTGCATGCGTTTTGCGATCCTGCCGCAGGTCTCGGCGGGCTATGCCAGCTACGCGCTGCTCCGCTTCGAGATCAATGTGCGTGAGGCCTCGGTGATGGGCTTCGTCGGCGCCGGCGGTATCGGGCAGGAGCTCATCGTCGCGATCCGCAAGTTCTACTACTCCGACGTCAGCGCCATTCTCGTCACCATCATCGTCACGGTCTTCCTGATCGACATCACGACCGGCTGGGTGCGCGGCCGGTTGTTCGGCAAGGAGGCGCGGACGTGAGCAAGCCGTCCGAAGTCGACACCGCGCAGATGCGCGCGCGCTATCCCGATCTGTTCGAGCGGCCGGCCTCGGCGCGGCTCGCGACGCCGGCCATGATCGTCGCAGCGCTCGCCATTTTCATCTATGGCCTGGTCGATCTCGATTTCTCGCCGTCACGGCTCTTCAACGGCCTCAGCCAGCTCGGCTGGATCAGCATGATGATGATCCCGCCCGATCCCGGTTCGTCGCTGCCGCTCTATCTGAAGGCGATGGGCGAGACGCTCTCCATCGCGCTGCTTGGCACCACGCTGGCGGCGCTGTTCGCGCTTCCGGTCAGCCTGCTTGCCGCGCGCAACGTCGTGCCGTCAATGGTGCTGCGATTCCCGGTCCGCCGCTTCCTCGATTCGATCCGGGGCGTCGATACGCTGATCTGGGCGCTAGTGTGGATCAATGTCGTCGGGCTTGGTCCGTTCGCCGGTGTGCTCGCCATCGCGGTGTCGGATTTCGGCGCCTTCGGTAAGCTGTTCTCCGAGGCTATCGAGGGCGCCGACCAGAAACAGGTCGAGGGCATCCGCGCATCAGGCGGCAGCGCCTTGCACGAGATCCGGTTCGGCCTGTTACCGCAGGTCTTGCCCGTGATTGCCGGTCAGGTGCTCTATTTCATCGAATCCAACACGCGCTCCGCCACCATCATCGGCATTGTCGGTGCCGGCGGCATCGGGCTCCAGCTCGCCGAGCAGATCCGCGTGCTGGAATGGCAGAAGGTGTCGTTCCTGATCCTGATGATTCTGGTCGCCGTCGCCGCGATCGATTTCATTTCCGGCAAACTTCGCTTCGCCATCATCGGACGAAGGGCAGTCGCTTAACTCAGCGCTCGCCGCGGACTTTCTTCCCTTCTCCCCTTGTGGGAGAAGGTGGCGCGAAGCGCCGGATGAGGGGTTGTTTGCGAATTCTTTAGTGAGAGGTGAACTCGCGGAGAGAGACCCCTCACCCGGATCCGACCTCTCCCACAAGGAGGGCTTTGCACAATCGGTTGCACGTGATTCTTTGAATCATGGCTGATTCTAGCGAGGTGAGCCAAGCATGGTCGA
>NZ_JBVVOZ010000046.1:0-40296 GCF_055807395.1 Bradyrhizobium sp. Kon10
ACCGCTTTTGCCAACCCGCGAAAAGTTTCATTCAGCGCGCGTCGGCCCTCAAGGCCGGTCCCAACTCGCAATGACGGCCTGGCCCGCTACTCCGCCGAGAGCCGCACCATTTGGCGGCCGCCGTTGATTTCCTTGAGGGTGTTGACGAAGTTTTCCGGGCGCTGCCAGCGGGAGGGGACCTTCAATCCCATGAATTCGGCGATGTCGCCGATGAAGCCGGTGCAATTGGTGGTCTCGGCGTTCCAGACCGGCGAGCTCGCCTGCAATTTCTTGATGTAGGCGAACACGCGCTTGGCGTCGGCCTCGTTCAGGTAGACGCGATAGCTCGCGGTCAGATAGTCTGGGTCGAGATCACCGTAGCTCGCGCCGGTCTCCGACGGCACCCAGGTCAGGTAACCGAGCACGTAGGTCCAGGTGTCGCCCGCCGGCGTCAGGCCCGCGACTTCGACGGCGCGCTCGCTGGTCTTGCCGTACCAGACGAAGGCGTGACCCCAGCTCGCGGCCGTTCGGGCGCGGAAGTCGACATAGTACGGACCTTTCTCTGCGCGCGCGACCGGCCGTTGCGGCGATTGCCGAGCCGGTCGTGACGCGGAGTCGGTCGAAACAAGCGCATTTGCATCGGCAACGCGCTTGTTTGCTTCGTGGGCCGAGGCCGATGGCATCGTGCACGCAATCATGGCTGCGAGGGCAAATCCCGCAAGCAGGCGGGATCCCCATCGATCAGATGTGCTCGTCACGGTAATGCCCCTCGACTGCTGGCCGTTCGCTGGTTGAGCGCGCGATATTGTGCGCGTCAGTAGTGCGCCGGCGCCTTGCCGATCGGGGCCTTTCCGATCGGGCTCTTGCCAATCGGCATCTTGCCGATCGGGGCCTGCTCCGCCGGATAGACCGGCACGGGCTGGCGGCGCGGCAGATCCGCAGCGTTCGCAACGGTCACCAGAGCAAGCGTAGCACCCACGACAAATACAATCTTCTTCACGTTCATACCCCTGAAGGTTTGGTCCAAACACGGCAGAGCCGTGCCCCCAGACACGCCTCACAGAAGGGCGTCGGAATGCGTCCACAGTGCGGCATCCGCGCGGCATGTTGGGGGCATATGTCGGTGTCGGCAGAGATGTGATGTGTCGGAATATTTCAGTGGCCGTAGTGCGCTCCTCAGCGATCAGCGCTGAGGCGGAAATGCATCTCGATCTTTGCCGACGATGGTTCGCTCGCAACGCGCCAGGGCGAAAAGCCGGGCGTCGGATCCGGATCGGACGGAAGATCGATCGGCCAGCTTTGCGTCGGCGTGCCCGGCAGCGTCAGGCTGACGGCGCGGTGGCGCGTCTTGTACATCAGCGACGCCGAGGCAATGATCGCTTTGCGGTCGCCATCATGCGCGCGCCAGTTGGCAGGCAACATGGCGTCGGCATAGCCTTTCGCTTCCTCGACCTCGATGTGCACGTCCTCCTCCTTGTCCGGCAAGCTCATGCCGGCGGGAAGACGAAACTCGATTGCGAGCGTCATGTAGCCATGGCTGAGAGTGGGCGAGCGGATGAACTCGTACCATCCCCACCACGCCAGGCCAGATGTGATGAGCAGGAGCGTGACGGCGAAGGGGAAGGACAGGCGGGACTTGGGGCGAGCCGCGGTCTCTGACGTTTCGGTAACGGGCGGAGCCGCGTCGTCTCGGACGATGCCGATGCGCGTGAACAGCCAGATGCCGGCGATCAGGCCGAGCACGCCGCCGATCGGGCCGATGCTGAAGACGGCACCCATGGCGATGCCGCCATCGCGGTCGGGCCCGGCCAGCATCACCACCAGCGCCGCAAGGGCGGACCAGCCGGCGAGCAGGCCGAGCACGGCGGAAACGAAGCCGAGGATGATGCGCATGAGCCATTGGTCGCATGGTGAGGGATCGCGGTTCGATTCCGATGCGCGCCTCACCCGATCCGGTTCAGGCTGTTCCGGATCGTCGAGAAGATGCCGCCGATATCCTTGCGCAGGCCGTCGAGCGCGTTGAAATGGTCGAAGATGCGGGCGAGCCGGTCTTCGACGTCGCGCTTGCTCTTGGCGAGCGCGTCGACGCGCGAGGCAAGGGGGACGCCGCCGTTGGCCTCGATCTCGCCGACGGTCTTGGCGAGCAGGTCGCGGGTGGTGCTGACGTCGGCGATCAGGGCTTCGATGCCGAATACCGGGGCCTTCAGCGGGAGGAGGTCGGCCTGCGACTTCGACATCTCGGTCTTGAAGGCATTCAGCGTCGCCACGGTCTCCTGCAAGGCCCCGAGACGCTGGCGCGACTGGATGATGAAATCGTTCAGCGCGTTCTGGCGATCGACGAGCGTCGTGCCGTCGGCGTCGGTCTCGACATCGGCGAGCGAGCGTTCGAGCTGGGCCTGGCGTTGGGCGAGCTCCTCGAAATCAAGCCGGATCGTGTTGAGGATGTTGGCGCTGTCGTCGATGCGGGCGAGGCGCTGCTCGATCTCGATCTTGTTCTTCGACAGCGCCTCGACGCGTGCGCTGAGCGGAGCTTCGCCGCCGGTCTCGAGCTCGTCGACGGTCTTGGCGAGGCGCTCATGGCTGAGGCTCAGTTCGCCGATCAAGGCATTGAGCCCGGCATCGGACGAGCGCAGCGGCACCAGCTCGGCGTGGGATTTCGCCAGATCTTCCTTGTACTGGTTGAGCGTCGAGAAGGTGTCTTGGACCGCGTTCACCCGCGACAACAGCGTGGAGATGCCGCCGGCGATGTCCTTCAGCCGGTCGGCGAGATTGTTCTTGCGGTCGTCGGTCTCGAGGTCGAGCAGCGAGCGCTCGAGCTGGTTCTGGCGGTCGCGGATTTCGGTGAAGACCGGCTCGACCGCCCGGCGCTGCTCGGCGGCCTTGCCGACGATCTCGCGCAACTCCTGCTGGTGGCGGCGGATTTCGGCGAGCTGGTCGTGCATGTCGGTGGACTGGTTGCGGCCCTGCTGCAGCAGCGCGCGCTGCTCGGTCTCGCCGAGCTTGTCGTGGAGCGCGGAGACGGCCTCCCTGGGATCGCTCTCGATCAGGTGCTGGACGGTCGCGTCCAGGTGGTTTTGCAGCGCGTGGGCAACGACAACGTCCTCCCGGGTCTTCCTGAGGCGGTCGCGCAGCTTGTCGAGGCGTCGGTCCTGGCGCGACAACCGCCAGGCGGTGGCGCCGATCAAGCCCAGCCCGCCCACCACGATCGCGCCGGCTGCGATGCGCTGCGGCATCGGCAAGGCCCCAAACGCGGCGGGCAGGTGCGTGATGTCGTAACCAAACGCCTGGGGGGCGAGAAGCGCGATGGCGGCGAGCAGGACAAACCAGGCAACCAGGAAAAACAGCCACATCGTGACGTCCTCACGCCTGCACAATCTCGCCATAATTGCTATTGGAGAGCGAAACCGAGATCAAGGGGCGGACGGGTTGCCGGAGCTTTATGGCCGCGCAATCCACGGCTGGTTTGCGTCAGCCGGGTTGGTGGAGGCGGGCGTCATTCCGGGGCGGCGCGAAGCGCCGAGCCCGGAATCCATCGCGCGGCAGAGACTGGACATATGGATTCCGGGTTCGCGACTTCGTCGCGCCCCGGAATGACGGCGGGACGCTACAGCCGAAACTCGTTGGTCAGCTCGCCGATACCGTCGATCGCCACCGTCACGATGTTGACCTGCTCCTTCATCACGCCCACGCCGACCGAGGTCCCCACCGCGATGAGGTCGCCGGCAAGCAGGGTCATGTCGTGAGAGATCTTGCTGACCAGCTCTTGCGCGCTGAAGATCATGTCCGCGATCGGATAATTCTGCCGTTCGGCGCCGTTGAGGATGGTGCGGACGATGAGCTTTGCGGGATCAAGGCCGGTCGTGATCACCGGGCCGAACGGACCGTAATCGTCGATCCCCTTGGCGCGGGCCCATTGCGGGAAGGTGGGGTCGCGGGTCAGGAGATCGTTGGCGGTGATGTCGTTGACGCAGGTATAGCCGAAGATGAAGGCATCTGCCTCGGCGGGCGAGACGCGCGCGCAGGTCTTGCCGATGACGATGCCGAGCTCGCCTTCATAGGTGGTCTTGCCGTCGTAGGAGGTGGGCCGGCGGATCACCGCGCCGGGCGTCGTGATGCTGGTGGTGGCTTTCAAGAGATAAAGCGGCTCCGGCGGCTCGGGCTGGTTCAGCTTGGCCGCGAGCGCGTGAAAATTATTCCAGAGCGCAACGATCTTGCTGGGCGTGCAGGGCGCCAGCAGCTCGACCCCCGACAGCGCGAGGGTCTTGCCGTTCGGCGCGTTGCGGCCGAACATCTCGCCGTCATGAACGCTGATGCCCGACGATGTCAACGTGCCGAAGCCGGTCGTGCCGGCATGGCGGAAGCGGAGCCATTTTTTCATCTCGCCAGCCATCACGCCACCGCCAGCGCGCGGGGATCGGCCGGCACGGCGACGCCGTCATAGAGGCCGGCGATGCGGGCGCGCTGGGTCACCATCGCCAGTACCGAGTCGAGCGCGGGCGTCGGGATTTTGGTCAAGCGACCCATCTCCTGCACCACGGTGACGAGCGGATCGATTTCCATCGGACGGCCGCGCTCGAGGTCCTGAAGCATCGAGGTCTTGTGCGCGCCGACCTTGCGGGCGCCCTCGATGCGGCGCTCGACATCCACACGGAACTTGACCCCGAACGTCTCGGCGATGCCTTGCGTCTCCAGCATGATCGCGCGCGACAATGCGCGGGTGGCGGGATCGGTGCAGATCACGTCGAGCGTGGCGTGGGTCAGCGCGCTGATCGGGTTGAAGCAGACATTGCCCCACAGCTTGAGCCAGATCTCGTCGCGGATGCGGTCGAGCACCGGCGCCTTCAGGCCGGCGGCGACGAAGAGGTCGGCGAGCCGCTGAACGTCGCCGCTGATTTCGCCGGACGGTTCGCCGAGCGGAAAATTATTGCCGTAGACGTGGCGGATCACGCCGGGCGCCTCGATCTCGGTCGCGGGATAGACGATGCAGCCGATGGCGCGCTCGGCGCCGAGCTCGCGCCATTGCCGCCCGCCGGGATCGATGCTGTCCAGCGTCGCGTTCTCGTACGCGCCGCCATGCTTGTAGAAGTACCAATAGGGGATACCGTTGACAGCGGTGACGATGCGGGTGTGCGGGCCCAGCAGCGGCTTCATTTTCTCGATCACGCCGGTGATCGAATGCGCCTTCAGCGTGACGATGACGTAGTCCTGCACGCCGAGCTCGGCCGGATCGTCGGTGCAGCGCGGATGGACGATGTGCTTTTCTTCGCCTGCGAGCAGCGTCAGGCCCTGCTCGCGCATCGCGGCAAGGTGTGCGCCGCGCGCGATCAGGCTGACGTCGGCGCCAGCGCGCGCGAGCTGCACTCCGAGATATCCGCCGATCGCGCCGGCGCCGTAGATGCAGATCTTCATGAAATCCTCGCGGGACCAAATTGGGACGTGGTGAGATCGATCGTGACACGGGCTCTCTGCACCTCTCCCGCTTGCGGGAGAGGTCGGCGCGCTCGAAGAGCGCGGCGGGTGAGGGCTCTATCCTCTTGGGGAGTCTCCCTGGCGGAGACACCCTCTCCCCAACCCTCTCCCGCAGGCGGGAGAGGGGGCGCGACTTTTCCGTGGCTGCGTCAGGCCGGCTGCATGAAGCTGCCTTAAGCCGCTTTCGGCGTGCTGTTGCTCGCGTCGTCGATGGCAGCCGCGATGTCGCGCATGCTGATGACGGAGACGAGGCTGTAATCGTCGATCACCGGCAGGTGGCGGATGTGATTGCGGTTCATCAGGTGCCGGACGTGCTCGATCGTATCGCTCGAGGTGCAGGAGATCAGCTGCTGCACCGAGACCAGCTGCGAGACCTTGACGTTGACGCCGTTGGCGCCATGCTCGGCGACCGCACGCACCACGTCGCGCTCGGTGAACATGCCGACGGCGGTATTACCTTCCGAGCGGACCACGTCCTTGACCACCAGCGCGCTGATATTGTTGGCGCGCATCAGCTTGGCGGCGATACCCACCGTTTCGTTCATTCGCACCGTAACAACGCGCGGCGTCTTCTTGCGCAGAATGTCTCCGACCAGCATTGCAACCTCCCTGGGTGAATGATGGAGCAAGTGTGGTATACATTATGCCAATCGTCAAGCATTGGATTTGGCTGATCCGAAAAATCTTGCGGCAGCGATGCTGACATTGCCGCAGGACCCAACAAGCGCCAGGCCAAAAAGAAAGGGGCGCAGCGATGCGCCCCTTTCCTGATGGATGCGGTTGATGCGGGGCTACGCCGCCTTGGTGCTTCCGGCAGCGGTTTCGGCGGACGTCGCTTCGTTGCCGAGGATGAAGGAGCGGCGCATCGGCTTGATCACGAACAGCGCCGTCAGCGCGGCCGTGGCGTTCAGCGCGACCGCCACCACGAACACGGCCTTCCAGCCGTAGGCGGCCGAGATCACGCTCGCGAGCGGGACGAGCAGGGATGCCGTGCCTTTCGCGGTGTAGAGCATGCCGTTGTTGGTGGTCGCATATTTCGAGCCGAAGGTATCGCCGCTGGTCGCGGGAAACAGCGAGTAGATCTCGCCGAAGACGCCGAAGTAAACCGCAGTCGCAAGCACGAACACCATCGGCACGTGGCCATAGGCCGACAGCGCCAGCAGCATCAAGGCCGCGGTGCCGAAGGCGATGAACATGGTGTTCTCACGGCCGATGGTGTCGGAAACCCAGCCGAAGAACGGCCGGCCGAAGCCGTCGAAGATGCGGTCGAGCGAAATCGCGAAAGTCAGCGCCGCCATCTGGAAGCCGAGCAGCGTGACCGGCGTGCTGGCGATCTTGAAGTCGTGCGCGATCGGCGCGATCTGCGCGGCGGTCATCAGGCCGCCTGAGGCGACCATGACGAAAACGAGATACATCACCCAGAAAATAGGGGCGCGCAGCACCTGCGGCGGGGTGAAGTCGATCTTGGTCTGCGGCAGGTTGAGCTGCTTCTTCTTCGGCGGAATTGAGATCCGCGGCGGCTGGATGAAGAAGGCGAGCACGAACACGATCACCCCTTGGCCGATGCCGAACTTGAAGAACGCGCTCTGGTAGCCGCTGGATGCGATCATCATCGCGATCGGAACGACCGTGAGCGCGGCGCCCGCGCCGAAGCCTGCGGCAGTCGCGCCTGCGGCCAGGCCGCGGCGGTCAGGAAACCATTTCAGCGCGTTGCCGACGCACGTGCCGTAGACTGCGCCCGCGCCCATGCCGCCGACTACCGCGGCCGCATAGAGCAGGGTGAGCGAGTCCGCATAGGAATTGAGGATCCAGGACAGCGCGATCATCACGCCACCGAACATGATGACGATGCGCGGGCCGTATTTGTCGACGAACCAGGCTTCGATCGGCACCAGCCAGGTCTCGGTCACGACGAAGATGGTGAAGGCGAGCTGGATCGCGGCGCGTCCCCAATGGTGGGCCGCATCGATCGGGTCGACAAACAGCGTCCAGCCATATTGCAGGTTCGCGATCATCGCCATGCAGACGATGCCCATGCCGAGCTGGAGCCAACGGAAACCGGTGCGAAGAGGCGCAGCCGTGACGGCGCCATCCGTGCTGGAAATCATCGATAACCTCCCAAGCGCCTGTCTGATCGACATCAACTGCCAAGATGACCGGATGTCGCAAACATTGTGTCTTATAGTCGCAAGCGCAGCGGGAAGCTTGGTATACCATATTCCAGAATGCAAGCCCTATCTGCGGCGCCGGCTCAAGAAAGTGCGGCTTTTCCTTCGGATTTGTAAAATAATTGGCGTTTTCCGCAACGCGAAAACGCCCGGCCGCGAGGGCCGGGCGTCATGCACGTGATCACGTGTGCGGCGTGTCAGATCGCCGATTGCGCGACCACGACCCTGCGCCAGGGTTTGAGCACCAACAGCGCGAGCAGCGCGGCGAGGATGTTGGCGC
This sequence comes from Bradyrhizobium sp. Kon10, assembly GCF_055807395.1. Lineage (NCBI taxonomy): Bacteria > Pseudomonadati > Pseudomonadota > Alphaproteobacteria > Hyphomicrobiales > Nitrobacteraceae > Bradyrhizobium > Bradyrhizobium sp. Kon10. The sequence goes on from NZ_JBVVOZ010000046.1 coordinate 7,897, forward strand.
CAGCCGCGAGGATGAAGACGTTGTCCCAATGGCCCGAACTCTGCTGCACATAATTGGCGAGCGGCACCAGAAGCGCGGCCGTGCCCTTGGCGGTGTAAAGCAGGCCGGCATTGGTCGTCGCGAATTTTGCGCCGAACGTATCGGTGCAGGTCGAGGGAAACAGCGAGTAGATCTCGCCCCAGGCAAAGAACACGAAGCCCGACAGGATCACGAACCAGATCGGATCCTGGCCCCAGAGATAAAGCATCCAGATGCCAAAGCCTTCCATGCCGAAGGCGATGAACATCGTGTTCTCGCGGCCTATCATGTCGGAGATCCAGCCGAAGAACGGACGCGTCAGCCCGTTGAGCACGCGGTCGATCGTCGCTGCGAACGTCACCGCGGTCATGGTCATGCCGATCAGCGTCACCGGCACGGCGTCGACCTTCCAGTCCACCGCGATCGGCTTCAGGTTCGCCGTCACCATCAAGCCGCCAGCGCCGACGATCACGAACATGACGTACATCAGCCAGAAGATCGGCTGGCGCAGCACTTCGGTCGGCTGGTAGTTGCGGCGGCTCTGCGCGAGAGCGGCATTCGCTACCACGTTCGGCACCTGGCCCGGCTTTGGGGCAAGCAGGAAAAATGCGAGAATGCAGATGATGATGCCTTGTCCCAGGCCGAAATAGAGGAAGGTGCTCTGGAATCCGGAGTCCTTGATCATCGCCTGGATCGGCGCGACCGTGAGGGCGGAGCCCGCACCGAAGCCCGCGGCCGTGATGCCCGCGGCAAGGCCGCGCTTGTCGGGAAACCATTTCAGCGCGTTGCCGACGCAGGTGCCGTAGACGCCGCCGGCGCCTATGCCCGCGACGATCATGCCGAGATAGTAGCCGTTGAGCGTGGTGGCTTGCGCGTTGATCGCCCAGCCGGCTGCGCAGAGCACGCCGCCGATGAGCACCACGAGGCGCGGACCGTATTTATCGACAAACCATCCTTCGACCGGCACGAGCCAGGTCTCGAACAAAACGAATAGCGTAAAAGCCCACTGGATCGAGGCGCGATCCCAACCAAAAGTCTTCTGGATGTCGGGGACGAAGAAGGTCCAGCCGTATTGGTAATTGGCGATCATCACCATGGCCGCGACGCCGATCGCCAATTGCGCCCAGCGATACGTGTCGCTGACGCGTGCGGCTGCAGGGGCCGATGTTGCCTGAACCATGTCCGTCATGAATCCTCCAATGAGCGCTTCTATTCTTCAGCGAGCGTTGGCAGCATTCTTGTATTCATTATGCCAAGCTACAAGCGCGCGCGGCCCGTTGTGCGCTTATGACGCAACCGCTGCGAGACGGCGCGAATGAGCCGATCCCAAATAGAAATGGCCCCGCTGGGCGGGGCCATTCTTCGAAAGTAGGAATTCGCCGGTTTTACAACCGCCGCGACAATTCGACGCGCGATGCCCTTACAGGCCGAAGCGGGGGAGGTCGCCATTGCGGTTCGAGATCTCGGCGCTCGCCATCAGGAGGCGGTCGACCGCGGTCATGAAACGGGCGAACAGCGAGGGCGAGGGCGCGAGCGCGACGGAAGCAGTCTTGGACATCGGAATTCCTTTCTTCGAGACGGTCAGCATTACTGTCTCATTTCGAAAGGCAATCTATGTATACCAGATGCCAAAGTCGATGCATGACATTGCATGGCAGCATTCAATCTTCCGCATTGCAGCATGACGGCCCGTTAAAGCGGCCACTTCGGGCTGGATTGGGCCCGAAATCCGGATCTTGGCCATAACGGCCCAGGTCTTGGCACCGCAGTGCAAAGCCGCTAGTGGTCTGCCCCCTTTTCCAGTCATCTCGCAGAGTGGTTCATGTCGAGCGCCTCGCCCGCCGTCTCGATCGGCATTGATTTTGGAACCAGCAATACGGTCGTCGCGATCGCGGTGGATGACCGCCGGGTCGAGGCCGTTCGCTTCGACCATGGCGGGCAGCGGCACAGCGTCTATGTGTCGGCCCTGTGCTTCTGGGAAGATCGGCCGGGAGCCGGCGCCCAGGCTGGAGGCGGCCCCTGGGCGATCGAGCAGTTTCTGGAAGGGCGCCACATCTACCGCTTCCTCCAGTCGTTCAAGACGTTCGCAGCGAGCAGCAGCTTCAACACCACCCAGGTGTTCCGGCAGCGCTACAAGTTCGAAGATATTCTAGCGGCCTTTTTGCGGACGCTGGCGCGCCACGGCGGCGAGAAATTCGGCTTCGAGGCGGCAAACATCACGGTCGGCCGTCCGGTGCGCTTCGCCGGCGGCAATCCCGACGAGGCGCTGGCGATGCAGCGCTACCGGGCCGCGTTCGAGCGCCTCGGCGCGCCCCACGCCCGCTATGTCTACGAGCCTGTGGGCGCCGCGTTCTCCTTCGCGCGCCGGCTCGAGCGCGATGCGACAGTTTTGGTTGCGGATTTCGGCGGCGGCACCAGCGATTTCTCGGTGATGCGTTTCTCGCGCGCGGGCGGAAACTTGCGCGCCGAGCCGCTCGGCCACGCCGGCATCGGCATTGCGGGTGACACCTTCGATTATCGCATCGTCGACTACGTCGTCTCGCCGCGGCTGGGCAAGGGCTCGAGCTTCCGCTCGTTCGACAAGGTGCTGCCGATCCCGAACAGCCACTACACCAACCTCGCGCGTTGGCATCAACTGGCGCTGATGAAGAGCAACGGCGATTTGCGTGAGCTGCGGGAGCTGTCGCGCACCGCGCTGAAGCCGGCCCAGCTTCAGGATTTCATCACCATCGTCGACCTCGACCTCGGCTTTTCGCTGTACCGCGCGGTGTCCGACGCCAAGGTCGCGCTGTCCGCCGGGGATGAGGTGGACTTCCGCTTCAAGGGCGGCGGCGTCGAGATCGGCTCGACCATCACACGGAAAAAATTCGAAGGCTGGATCGCCGACGATATCGCCCGGCTTGGGGCCACCGTCGACAAGGTGCTGGGCGAGGCCGGCGTCACTGCGCGCGAGATCGAGAAAGTTTTCTTGACCGGCGGCACCTCATTCGTGCCTGCGGTGCGAAAACTGTTTGCAGAGAGGTTCGGCAACGAGCGGCTGATGTCGGGCGACCAGTTCGAGTCGATCGCCTACGGCCTCGCCTTGATCGGACACAGTCCCGATCCCGACCGCTGGGCCGCAGCCGGCGGGCTCAAGGCGAATGGCGCGTAACAATCCTTCGCAATCAGCTGGACCTGCTTCGCTGGCAGCAGTTCAATGAGCTCCGGAGAATTCCACGGACTCGACGTGAGGTGTTCACTCCGAAAGTCCCTCATTCTCCGTCATTGCGAGCGTAGCGACTTGTCCGCCGAAGCCTCGGCGAAGGCGGAAGCAATCCAGAATCCCTCCGCGGAGACAGTCTGGATTGCTTCGCTGCGCGCTGCGCTCGCAATGACGGGGATGGATCCGCGCATCCGATCGAACGGATCGACGCGCGGATAGCCGCTTTCATCCGGATCGCCTCTGAGAGTGCGATCCGGCTTTAAGCTATTGGTTGATCTCGGGCTCGACCAGCCTCGCCAGGTTTCGCAGCGATTCCTGCCAGCCGAGATAACAGGCTTCCGGGGGAATGGCGTCCGGGATGCCGGCCTGCGTGACCTCGAGCTCGGTGCCGACCGATACTTTCTTCAGCATCACGGTCACCTGGATTTCGCCGGGCAGATTGGGGTCGTCGAATTTGTCCGTGTAGCGCAGCCGTTCGCCCGGCACGAGCTCGAGATATTCGCCGCCGAAGGCGTGGCCGTTGCCCGTCGTAAAATTCCGGAACGACATTTTGAACGTGCCGCCGACCTTGGGCTCCAGATGATGCACGGTGCAGGTAAAGCCATTGGGCGGAAGCCATTTCGCAAGCGCGTCCGCCTCGAGGAACGCGCGGTAGAGTTTGTCGGGGCTGGTGGTCAGAACGCGGTGCAGGCGTACAGTGCTGGGCATGTTCATTCCTCATCAATTGAAGGGCCGGACGCTCACGTCTGTTGCCCGTTCATGCTCCGAGGACGAACGACACGGCGCGGGTCCGACATGATTTGTTGGATTTTCTTGCTGGCTTTTTGTTGAAAGCGGCTGCGGCGGATCGCGAGCGGGGAACGCTGGGCGCGCGTCCGAAACCGGCTGCCACACGCGCCTCTTGAGTGCCTCAAACCCCGCAAGACGGCCCCGCCGGGCGTCCCTGGGCCCAATTAACCCCTTGGCAAGCCTTGCGCGGGAGGGTGATGAGGTATACCCTAAAGTTGTTCGTTCAGCCGCTGTGCCTTGTTGAATGCGCCCGCGGGCTCCTTTTCCATCGACATCGACGAATTGAAACGGTTCCGCGTGAACGTCACGCGGAATGCACATATGTGCTCTTTGGAGAAGAAAAATGACGACAGGTACTGTGAAGTGGTTTAACGGCCAAAAGGGTTTCGGATTCATTCAGCCCGACGACGGCGGCAACGATGTGTTCGTTCACATCAGCGCGGTCGAGCGGGCCGGTCTTGCGGGTCTCGCCGAGGGCCAGAAGGTCACCTTCGAGGCCAAGACCGACAAGATGCGGGGCAAGGTCAGCGCTGAGAACCTCTCGCTGGCTTGAGCTATCTGCGCCGTTTCACGGATGTACTGAAACGGCACGCTGCCCGCTCGATCCCTGGATTGAGCGGGTTTTCTCTGTTGAACAGGGTGAAAGATGAGCGCCAAGAGATCGGCAGAACCGTCACCCGAAGGCATCGCGCGTTCCAATCGACAACGCCTGGCTGCTGAAGAAGGTGCAAAAGCGATGGCGGATGCCGAAAGGCAGGCCGTCGATGTTCGCAAGAACATGGCGCGGCTTCGAGAGCTGCGTCAAGCCAAGGAAGTCGCCGACGCAACCCTTCAAGCGTCGTTGCCGGCACCCACTTCGACGAAGCGCAAGAAGAAGCAGCCGCAATAGCCGACTTCAATCGCGCTGACGAAGATCTGGAGAGGGCCGGTCACATGCCGAAGGGTGCGGGTCTTGCCTAGAATCAAACCAGACCGCGGTGGCACAATCACCTTCTTTCTCGCGCTCGGCGCGGGCCGACAGATGTGCCGGCTTGCGACCACGTTTGCGACGCAGAAGCAGGCCTTCAGCTACCTTCAGAAATACCGGACCGAGTTCGAGCGCATTGCGCGGACGCGGCTCGCTTCGGGGGAGCTCGAAGACGGGATCGTCGTGCTCTCGATGCTGTAGGCAAGGCACCGATTTCGATGCCGGGCCTAGTGCGACCTTCGATCGCGCGGATGCGCGATCATACCTGCCACAGAGCGTCCTATTCGGAACGCTGTCCCGCCTTGGTTTCGCGGGCCAATCGCTCCGCTTTTAGCCGCTCGCGGTTCTCGTTGAAGGAGTTCTGGTCCTTCGCGTAGTCATTCATCGGCTTTTGCGTTTGAACAGGCTTGAATGCCTTGTTGGCCTCACGCTTGGCTCGATCAGAGGATTGATCTTTCGACATTTCGACCTCGGTTTGATCAACGAGCGTGGTCCCGAACTGCCGGACGCGACGCCTCCCGCACACAAGCTGATTTCGATCGACTTGTCATCCTCGGGGACGACAAGGCGGGCGATTCTTCAGCTTTGGGCAGGTCTTCCGCGAGGTGTTCGGTGCCTCGCTGCGGCGGCGGCACGCTCACATTTCCGGGAGTACGCCCGACCAACGTCCGGCCCTCGCATCAGTTCCTGGGGTCCGGTCCCTAATTCAGCGCTGGGGCCGGTCGCGCGTAGCGCGCGGGGGCAAGACCCTTTTTGGATGAGAGCATGCTACCCCTGTTTTGCCCGACGCGTCAAATGAGATTCGTAAAATACGAAATGCTTTTGGAGCCAATGAGTTAGCTACTGTGCATGGGGTTGTTTTTCAGTTTTTGAGTTTGGGCCCACAACCGCACGGCTTTTCTGAAGCAAAAAGGGCCGCCTCGATGGGCGGCCCTTTCGTCTTGGCTCAATCGAGCTTCGCTTATTCCGCGGCCTGCTTCTGCGGCGGATCCAACGCGCCGGACTTGTGGATGTCGGCGACCTGGTGATCGCTGAAGCCGAGGACAGAGCGCAGGATTTCGTCGGTGTGCTCGCCGAGCAGGGGCGAGCGCTCCACATCGCTCGGGGAGTCCGACAGCTTGATCGGGTTGCCGACGGAGATGTACTTGCCGCGGGTGGGATGATCGACCTCGACCACGGTGCCGGTCGCGCGCAGCGACTGGTCCTCGGCGATCTCCTTCATCGACAGGATCGGACCGCAGGGGATGTCGTCCTTGTTGAGGATCTCCATCGCCTCGAACTTGGTCTTGGTCATGGTCCACTGCTCGATGCGGCCGAAGATCTCGTTCAGGCGCGGCAGGCGCGCCGCCGGCTTGGCGTAGTTCGGATCGGTCTTCCAGGTCGGCTCGCCGATCACGTCGCAGATCTTCTCCCAGACCGGGGCCTGAGTGATGAAGTAGATGTAGGCGTTGGGATCGGTCTCCCAGCCCTTGCACTTGAGGATGCGGCCGGGCTGGCCGCCGCCGGAATCGTTGCCGGCGCGCGGCACGGCGTCGCCGAACGGAATGCCTTCGCCGAACTGGCTGTATTCCTTGAGCGGACCGTGGGCGAGGCGCTGCTGGTCACGCAGCTTGACGCGGGCGAGGTTGAGCACGCCGTCCTGCATCGCGGCGGTGACGCGCTGGCCTCTGCCGGAATGCGTGCGCTGGTAGAGCGCGGTGACGATGCCGAGCGCCAGATGCAGGCCGGTGCCGCTGTCGCCGATCTGCGCGCCGGTGACGAGCGGCAGGCCGTCGCGGAAGCCCGTGGTGGACGCGGCGCCGCCGGTGCACTGCGCGACGTTCTCGTAGACCTTGCAGTCCTCGTACGGTCCGGGACCAAAGCCCTTGATCGAGGCGACGATCATCTTCGGGTTGATCGCCTGGATCTTCTCCCAGGGAAAGCCCATGCGGTCGAGCACGCCGGGGCCGAAATTCTCGACCAGCACGTCGCACTTCTTGATCAGCTCGGTGAGGACTTCCTTGCCCTTGGGGTTCTTGGTGTCGAGCGTGATCGAGCGCTTGTTGTGGTTGAGCATGGTGAAATACAGGCTGTCCACATTCGGGATGTCCTGCAACTGGCCGCGCGTGATGTCGCCGACACCCGGCCGTTCCACCTTGATCACGTCGGCGCCGAACCAGGCGAGCAGCTGCGTGCAGGTCGGTCCGGACTGGACGTGGGTGAAGTCGAGAATGCGAACGCCCGTGAGCGCCTTGGTCATCGTGTTGCTCCGTACTCTGTCTGCCCCCGCAAACCGCAGGGAATAAGGGTTGAAGGGGAGGGCTTACTTCTTCTTCTGCAGGACGCTCTGCGGATTGAGGTTGCCGATGCGGCCGCTCTCGGAGCCGGCCGCCGGATCGATCACCGCGTTGATGAGCGTCGGCTTGCGTGAAGCCATCGCCTCATTGACGGCGCGCTTGAGCTCGTCGGGCGAGGTCGCATTCACGCCGACGCCGCCGAAGGCCTCCATCATCTTGTCGTAGCGCGCGCCCTTGACGAACACGGTGGTCGCCGGATCGGCGTTGACGCTGTTGACGTCGGTGCCGCGATAGATGCCGTCATTGTTGAAGATGACGACGCAGATCGGCAGGTCGTAGCGGCAGATGGTCTCGACCTCCATGCCCGAGAAGCCGAAGGCCGAGTCGCCTTCCACCGCGAGCACGGGGTGGCCGGTCTCGAGCGCCGCCGCGATCGCCTGGCCCATGCCGATGCCCATCACGCCCCAGGTCCCGACGTCGAGACGCTTGCGTGGGCGATACATGTCGATGACGCCGCGGGCGAGGTCGAGCGTGTTGGCGCCCTCGTTGACGAGGATCGCGTCGGGATGATCCTTGATGACGTTCTTCAGCACGCCGAGTGCGCCGTGATAGTCCATCGGCGATTTGTTGTTCATCAGCTTCGGCGCCATCTTGGCGACGTTCTCTTCACGCTTCGAAACGATGGCCTTGGTCCATTCGGCCGGCGGCGCAGTCCAGCCCACAGCCATCGCCTGGTTGAAGGCCGAAACGACCGAGCCGATGTCGCCGACGACGGGCGCGACGATCTCGACATTGGAGTCCATTTCCCGGGGCTCGATATCGACCTGGATGAACTTCTTCGGCGCTTCGCCCCAGCTCTTGCCCTTGCCGTGCGAGAGCAGCCAGTTCAGCCGCGCGCCGATCAGCATGACGACGTCGGATTCCTTCAGCACCGTCGAGCGGGCAGCACCAGCGCATTGCGGATGGGTGTCGGCGAGCAGGCCCTTGGCCATGCTCATCGGCAGGAAGGGCACGCCGCTCTTCTCGACAAAGCTCTTGATCTCTTCGTCGGCCTGCGCGTAGGCCGCGCCCTTGCCGAGAATGATGAGCGGACGTTTTGCACTCTTGAGCACGTCGAGCGCGCGCTTCACCGAAGCGGGCGAGGGGATCTGCGCGGGCGCCGCATCGATGACCTTGACCAGCGACTTCTGGCCGGCCTCGGCATTCATCACCTGGCCGAACAGCTTCGCCGGCAAATCGAGATAGACGCCGCCCGGACGACCGGAGACCGCCGCGCGGATCGCGCGGGCAAAACCGATGCCGATGTCCTGGGCGTGCAGCACGCGATAGGCCGCCTTGCACAGCGGCTTCGCGATCGCGAGCTGGTCCATCTCTTCGTAATCGCCCTGCTGGAGGTCGACGATCTCGCGCTCGGAGGAGCCCGAGACCAGGATCATCGGGTAGCAATTGGTGGTGGCGTGCGCGAGCGCGGTGAGACCGTTGAGGAAGCCGGGCGCGGAAACCGTGAGGCAGACGCCGGGCTTTTTGGTGAGATAGCCGGCGATGCCCGCGGCGTAGCCTGCGTTCTGCTCGTGACGGAAGGAGATCACCCGAATGCCGGCGGCCTGGGCCATGCGGCCCAAATCCGTGATCGGGATGCCCGGCACATTATAGATGGTGGTGATGCCGTTCAGCTTGAGCGCGTCGATGACGAGATGAAAGCCATCCGTCAATTCCTGCTCGGTGCCCGGTGCTTCGGACTTGGTCGCGGTATTCAGCATGGGCCTTGTCTCCCTGGTCTCGCGTACGATTCTGGTTTTTGCGACGTCGCTAGTTGAACAGTTCCTGGCCGTGCGCTTCGACGTAAGCGGCAAGGCCAAGGGTGTGATCGCGGGCGCGCTTCTCGGCAAGTTCGGTGTCGCGCGCTTCCAGTGCTTCGATCATGCCGAGATGCTCGGGCAGCGAGGTCGCGGTGCGATCCTTGCGCCCGATCGTCAGTTGCCGGTAGCCGCGCACGTGCAGCAGCAGATCATTGGTGAGATCGACCAGCACCGCGGATTCCGACAACGAGATCAGCGCCTGGTGGAAGGCGATGTTGGCGCGCGAATATTCCTCGACGTGGTCCTGGGGCAGGCGGTCCTTGCCAAAATCCTTGAAGTAGTCGCGCAGCGCCGAAATGTCCTTCTTGCGCGCCGTCGTGGTGATGAGGCGTGCGGCCATGCTTTCCAGCGCCGCCCAGGCGCGGATCATGTCGACGATTTCGGTCTTGGTCCGGCGCACCACCATGATGCCGCGGCGGGGCACGGTCTTCACGAACCCGTCCTGCTCAAGCATGGCGATCGCTTCGCGGATCGGCGTGCGGCTGACACCCAGGCGCTCGGACAGCGCGCGCTCGTCCAGCATCACCGGCTCGGGCGTCGAGTAGATGTCCATCTTGAGGATGGCTTCCTTCAAGGCGTCATACGCCTTGTTCTTGAAGCTGCTCTCCGGGGCAATGCGAACGATTGCGATGTCTGCCTCGGCCATGTTCGGCAACGCCTTGTTTGATTTCCGCAGTGACACGACGATTCTCCTCCAGTGGGAGTCGTCTTTTACAGGAATATTAACTGGAAAGTTTTTGGCATACCAAATACCAGAATGTCAAGCTGGCTATTTTTTGCAGCGTTCTCATCGACCACTTGCCTTGACAAGTTGGCTTCTGGCATACCAAATGCCATCACTGGCCATTTTTGATCCAAACCAGTGGAGCAGTCTCGGCATTCTGCCGCTCGGTTCCGCAGCGCGGAACAGGGCGCGGCGATGGCAAGGATCACGGGCAGCCGCAAGACGCGCTTTGCAAAGCAAGACCTGAAGGTCAAGGGAGAAGCCACATGTCCAATTCCAAAGATGTCGTCCGGAAGGTTCTTGACCAGGTCAAGGCGGACAATCGCACCAGCCTGACGGCGCCCGAAGGCAAGCTGGTCTGCGACGCCTACGGTATTGCGGTGCCGAAGGAGGGCGTGGTGAAGTCGGCCGGGGAGGCCGCCCGGGTCGCTTCTTCCATGGGCTTTCCGGTGGTGATGAAGATCGTTTCGCCGGACATTCTCCACAAGACCGAAGCCGGCGGCGTCATCGTCGGCGTCAAGACGGCGCAGGATGCCGAAAAGGCCTACGAGACCATTCTCGGTAACGCCAGGAAGTACAAGGCCGATGCCAAGATCGAGGGCGTCCAGGTGCAGCAGATGCTGGCCGGCGGCACCGAAGTGATCGTCGGCTCGATCACGGACGGCTCGTTCGGCAAGCTGGTCGCCTTCGGCCTCGGCGGGGTGCTGGTCGAAGTGTTGAAGGACATCACCTTCCGCCTCGCGCCCGCGACCAAAGAAGACGCGCTGTCGATGCTCGACGGCATCCAGGCGCATGAGATTCTGAAGGGCGTGCGCGGCGGCGAGCCGGTCAACCGCGCGGCGCTCGCCGACATCATCGTCAAGGTCTCGCAGCTCGTCACCGATTTCCCGGAGATTATCGAGCTTGACCTCAACCCGGTGTTTGCGACGGCAAAGGACGCGATTGCCGCCGACGTGCGCATCGTCGTCGATTTCGCTTACAAGCCGAAACCGAAGCCGCGCCCGACCGAAGAGATCGTCGCGGCGATGAGCCGGATCATGCAGCCAAAGGCGGTCGCCGTGGTCGGCGCGTCGGCGGAAGACGGCAAAATCGGCAACTCCGTGATGAAGAATCTCATCAACGGCGGCTACAAGGGCGATATCTACCCGATCCACCCCAAGGCCTCCGAGATCCTCGGCTACAAGGCCTACAAGAGCGTCAAGGACGTCCCGGGCGTGATCGACACTGCGGTGTTCGCGATCCCCGCGAAGTTCGTCGCCGCGGCGCTCGTCGAATGCGGCGAGAAGAAAATCCCGGGCGCGGTGCTGATCCCGTCCGGCTTTGCCGAAGCCGGCGCGCCGGAATTGCAGGCCGAGATCGTCGAGATCGGCCAGAAGTACAATGTCCGCCTGATGGGGCCGAACATCTACGGCTTCTATTATACGCCGGCCAATCTCTGCGCGACCTTCTGCACCGCCTATGATGTCAAGGGCCACGCGGCGCTGTCGTCGCAGTCGGGCGGCATCGGCATGGCCATCATCGGCTTCTCGCGCTCGGCGAAGATGGGTGTGTCGGCGATCGTCGGCCTCGGCAACAAGTCCGATATCGACGAGGACGACCTGCTCGCCTTCTTCGAGCAGGACCCGAACACCAATTTGATCGCGCAGCACTGCGAGGACCTCAAGGACGGTCGTGCCTTTGCGGAAGCTGCCAAGCGCGTCTCCAAGAAGAAGCCCGTGGTCGTGCTCAAGGCCGGCCGCACCTCGGCCGGCGCCAAGGCGGCCTCGTCTCATACCGGCGCGCTCGCCGGCAACGACAAGATCTATGAGGACGTGCTGGCGCAGTCGGGCGTGATCCGCGCGCGCTCGCTGCGGCAGCTGCTCGAATTTGCCCGCGGCGTGCCGGTGCTGCCGACGCCGAAGGGCGAGAACGTGCTAATCATCACTGGTGCCGGCGGCTCGGGCGTGCTGCTGTCGGACTCCTGCGTCGACAACGGTCTGTCGCTGATGTCGATGCCGCCGGATCTCGACGCGGCCTTCCGCAAGTTCATCCCGCCGTTTGGCGCGGCCGGAAATCCCGTGGATATCACCGGCGGCGAGCCGCCGATCACCTACGTCAACACCGTGAAGCTCGGCCTGTCGGATGAACGCATCCATTCGCTGATCCTCGGCTATTGGCACACCATCGTGACGCCACCGATGGTGTTTGCCCGCAACATGGTCGAGGTGAAGAAGGAGATGGAGGCCAAGGGCTTCGTCAAGCCGATCGTCGCCTCGCTCGCCGGCGACGTCGAGGTCGAGGAGGCTGCCGAATATCTCTACCAGAACGGCATCCCGGCCTATGCCTATTCGACTGAACTGCCGGTCGAGGTGTTGGGCGCCAAGTACAAATGGGCGCGCGGAGCAGGGCTGCTCTGAGCGTATCTTCGCCTCTCCCCGCCTGCGGGGAGAGGCCGGAGCCGCAAATTCCGGGTGAGGGGGGACTCTCGACGAGTCCGTCTCCCACCGTGTTCGCGGAGATAGCCCCTCACCCCGACCCTCTCAGTGCGAGCGAAGCTCGTCGCGGCCCCGTAAGAACGGGGCGAGGGAAGAGAGGCGGCTCGCGTCTTGTCTGATTGGCAATGCAGGTCGCGATGAGCAAGAACGTGATCCGGCGCAAATCGCTCGAGCCTCGGTCGCCATCAGAGGCCGAGCCCGACGCACGTGACGGCGGCGTGCAATCCGTCGACCGTGCGCTGTCGATCCTCGAGACGCTCGCCGAGGACGACGAAGGCTATCGCCTGAGCGACCTCGCCGTGCGCACCGGATTGTCGGCGTCGACCGTGCACCGCCTGCTGGCGACGCTGGAAAGCCGCCGCTTCGTGCAATTCGACCGCGCCGAATCCAAATGGCATGTCGGCGTACGCAGCTTCACGGTGGGCGCAAGCTTCGCGCGACGGCGCAATTTCACCGCGCAGGCGATCCCCTATCTCCGCAAGCTGCGCGATCTCACCCGCGAGACCGCCAATCTCGCCGTGGTCGACGACGAGTTCATCATCGTGCTGACCCGGATGGAAAGCCGCGAGATCATGCGCTCGCTGACCAAGGTCGGCGGTCGCGTTCCCATGGTGACCTCGGGCGTGGGCAAGGCGGTGCTGGCGACCTATTCCGACGAGGATGTCGGCGCGGTCATCCGCCATCACGGCATGCCGCGGCTGACGGAGAGATCGATCGTGCGGCCGAGCGACCTGTTCAGGGAACTCGCGACGATCCGGAAGCAGGGTTTTGCAGTAGATGACGAGGAGGCCGAGATCGGGCTGCGCTGTGTCGCCGCCGTGGTCTACAATGCACTCGCAGAGCCGCTGGCCGCGATCTCCGTGTCCGGCCTGACCAGCCGCGTCACCGACCGCCGGCTGCCGGAGATCGGCCGCGTGGTGCGCGAGGTTGCGGCGGAGCTGACGGCGGCGCTCGGAGGCGTGACGCCGACGACGAAACCGGTCTGAGCCGGATTTAGGGCCTGTTGAAAGAAATCAGCTCTGGCGGCGAGAGCCCGGACATCGGTATATCCATCCCCATTGTCGCGTCCTTTTGGGGAATGTCATGCCTTCTGAGCTTCGTTCGCCCCGTCTTGCCGTCCTGATCGATGCCGACAACGCCTCCGCAAAGATCGCGGATGGTCTGTTCGAGGAGATCGCCAAGATCGGTGAGGCCAGCGTTCGCCGCATCTACGGCGATTTCTCCCATGCGCGCTCCAGGGGCTGGGCCGACATCCTGTCGAAGCACGCCATCATTCCGCAGCAGCAATTCGCCTATACGACGGGAAAGAATGCCTCCGACATAACCCTCGTGATCGACGCCATGGACCTGCTTCACAGCGGTCGCTTCGACGGCTTTTGCCTGGTCTCCTCCGACAGCGACTTCACCCGTCTCGCCGCCCGCATTCGGGAGCAGGGCGTGGATGTCTTTGGGTTTGGCGAGCACAAGACACCGGAGAGTTTCAGGCAGGCCTGCCGAAGGTTCGTCTACACGGAGAACCTGCTTGCCGGCACGGCGAGCTCCCAGGGCGCCGCCTCGAGACCCACGCCGCTTCAGCCTCCTGATGCGGCTGCGGCCATCATCAAGAAGGTCATCACCCAGATGGAGAGCGAAGACGGTTGGGTCACTCTTGGAGAGGTCGGGCGGCAGCTCGCCAATTTGGCTTCCGATTTCGATCCGAGGACCTTTGGTTTCCGCAATCTGAGCAGCCTCGTGCGCAAGACGAATTCATTTGAGATTGATGAGGCGAACGGCAGGTCGATGCGGATCCGGGTCAAGCCCACCGCCGCGCCAGCGCCGAGACGTCGGAACTCGCGCAGACCCGCAAGGCCGGCGGCGACGGCCGGTTCGCCGCCTAAGGCGTAAGCAGGACGTGCCGTTATATTTGAGCTTGCCCGGTGGGGCGCGGGGCGTAACCATCGCCGGGTCATAACGCCATGCGAGGATGCCGATGACCAAACTCACCCGCTTTGCCGTCGCGCCGCTGCATGCGATGACGCGGCGCCTGGCCGATGTCGCCTCGGGACGCGTCGTGCCGGACCTCGTCATTACGGGCGCGGCGGTGCTCTCGACCTATTCGGAACGCATTCATCCCGATCGGGAGGTCTGGATCACCGGCGGCCGCATCGCCGCGGTGAAGCCGGCTGGATCCGCCAAGAAGGTCTGGGGCAACGTGCCGCTCTACGACGCGGCCGGCGGCATCATCGCGCCAGGGTTGGTTGACCCGCACATTCACATCGAATCTTCCATGGTGACGGCCTGCGCCTATGCCGAGGCCGCGCTCCTCAACGGCACCACCACGATCTTCTGCGACAGCCACGAGATCGGCAACGTCATGGATGTCGCCGGCATCGAGGCGATGCTGGAGGACGCGCGCGAGGCGCCGCTCTCGATTTTTCTGACGGTGCCGTCGACCGTGCCGGCAACCTCGGCCGCGCTTGAGACTGCCGGCGGCGATCTGACGCCGGACAAGATCGCCGGCCTGTTCGATCGCTGGCCCGAGGCCGTCGGGCTCGGCGAGAAGATGGATTTCGTGCCGGTCACCATGGGCGACGAGCGCAGCCACGCGATCCTCGCCGCAGCCCTGAAGCGCGGGCGGCCGGTGTCGGGCCATGTGTACGGCCGCGAATTCGTCGCGGCTTATGCGGCGAGCGGTGTCACCGACACCCACGAGGCGATCGACCGCGACATCGCCGACGATTTGCTCGATGCCGGCGTCTGGGTTTTCCTCCGCGGCGGACCGCCGACCACGCCATGGCACTCGTTGCCGCAGGCGATCCGCACCATCACAGAGCTCGGCGCCTCGCACAAGCGCACGGCGGTGTGTACCGACGACCGCGATGCCGACGACCTTCTCTTGTTCGGCCTCGACTGGGTGGTGCGCGAGGCGGTGAAGGCGGGGATGTCACCGGAGCAGGCCTGGTCGATGGGGTCGCTGCATGGCGCGACGCGCTTCGGCATGGACGGCGATATCGGCGGGCTCGGCGGCGGGCGTCGCGCCGATCTCGTGTTGATGGACGACGATCTGAAGCCGCAATCGACCTGGTATGGCGGTGAACTCGTGGTCGAGAACCGCAAGATCACGTCGCGGCTCGATCAGGCGCTGTCGCAGCGCTATCAATATCCGAAGGCGGCCTATGCGACCGTGAAGCTGCCCGAGAAGTTGAAGCTGACGCCGGAGCTTCCCGCGAAGGCCTGCACGGTCAATGCGATCAAGACGGCGCTGCCCGGCATCACGCTGATCCACGAGAAGGTCGCGATCGAGTCGGCAAAAGACTGGCCGGCGCTGTTCGCCCGTTACGGCCTGTGCTTCGTCACCGTGGTCGAGCGCCACGGCAAGTCGGCCGGCAATGTCGCCTATGGCCTGCTCAAGGATTTTGGCCTGAAGCGCGGCGCGGTCGCCTCCAGTGTCGGCCATGACAGCCACAACATCATCATTGCCGGCACCAATGAAGGCGACATGCAAGTTGCCATTGCCGCCATCAGGGAGCATCAGGGCGCCGTCTGCGTCGTCGCCGACGGCAAGGTGAGGGCGCTGGTCGCCTTGCCGATCGCGGGACTGCTCTCCGACAAGCGCGTCACCGAGGTCGCCGAAGAGGTCAAGGCGCTGAAGAAGGAGTGGGCGGAGGCTGGCTGCACCATCCCCTACATGGGCTTCAATCTGATTCCGCTATCGGTCATTCCAGAAATTCGCATCACCGACAAGGGGCTGGTGCTGGTGCCGCAGATGCGGCTGGCGCCGCTGTTCGAGTGACCGCTTTCACGGATATCTCGATCTAAGCGCTTGAGGGCACCGCTGTTTTTCCGCAGCTGCCGCATCGTGGAAAATAAAATCGATCTCGTTGAGATTGTATCTCGCCCGCCTGATGATCTCGCTCGCTGACGCAACTTGAGCGAGGTCCGATATGGCGAAGATGCGAGCTATCGATGCAGCCGTGCGTATTCTGGAGAAGGAGGGCATCTCGACCGCCTTCGGTGTTCCCGGGGCTGCGATCAATCCGCTTTACTCGGCGCTGAAGAAGCGCGGCTCGATCCGCCACATCCTCGCGCGCCATGTCGAGGGCGCCTCGCATATGGCCGAAGGCTACACCCGGGCGAGGGCGGGCAATATCGGCGTCTGCATCGGCACCTCGGGGCCGGCCGGCACCGACATGATCACCGGGCTCTATTCGGCGATCGCCGATTCCATTCCGATCCTCTGCATCACCGGGCAGGCGCCGCGGGCGCGGCTCTACAAGGAAGACTTCCAGGCCGTCGACATCGAGTCGATCGCAAAGCCGGTGACGAAGTGGGCGGTCACCGTGCGCGAGCCGGCGCTGGTGCCGCGCGTGTTCAGCCAGGCCTTTCACGTCATGCGCTCCGGCCGGCCGGGGCCGGTACTGATCGACATGCCGCTCGACGTGCAGCTCGCCGAGATCGAGTTCGACGACGAGACCTATGAGCCGCTGCCGGTCTACAAGCCCAGCGCCACGCGAAAACAGGTCGAGAAGGCGCTGGAGATGCTCAACGCGGCCGAGCGGCCGCTGATCGTGGCGGGCGGAGGCGTCATCAACGCCGATGCCTCGGATTTGCTGATCGAGTTCGCCGAGATCGCCAACGTGCCGGTGGTGCCGACGCTGATGGGGTGGGGCGCGATCCCCGACGATCACGTGCTGATGGCCGGCATGGTCGGCCTTCAGACCAGCCATCGCTACGGCAACGCCACGATGCTGGAATCCGACTTTGTGCTCGGCATCGGCAACCGCTGGGCCAACCGGCACACCGGCTCGGTCGAGACCTACACCAAGGGGCGCACTTTCGTGCATGTCGACATCGAGCCGACCCAGATCGGGCGCGTGTTCAATCCCGATCTCGGCATCGTCTCGGATGCAAAGGCCGCGCTCGAACTTTTCGTGACCGTCGCCAGGGAGTGGCGACGTTCCGGCAGATTGCGCGAGCGCCAGGCGTGGCCCGCTTCCTGCCGCGATCGCAAGCGCTCGATGCTGCGCAAGAGCCATTTCGACAATGTCCCGATCAAGCCGCAGCGCGTCTATGAAGAGATGAACAAGGCGTTCGGTCGCGACACCACCTATGTCACCGTGATCGGCCTGTCGCAGATCGCCGGCGCGCAGTTCCTCGGTGTCTACAAGCCGCGCAACTGGATCAATGCCGGGCAGGCGGGGCCGCTCGGATGGACGCTTCCGGCCGCGCTCGGCGTCCGCGCCGCGTGTCCCGATCGCGACATTGTCGCGCTGTCCGGTGACTACGACTTCCAGTTCCTGATCGAGGAGCTCGCGGTCGGGGCGCAGTTCAACCTGCCCTACATCCACGTGGTCGTGAACAATTCTTATCTCGGCTTGATCCGCCAGGCCCAGCGCGGCTTCGATATGGATTATCACGTCCAGCTCTCGTTCGAGAACATCAACGCGCCCGAGCTCGGCGGCTACGGCGTCGACCACGTTGCCGTTGCCGAAGGTCTCGGCTGCAAGGCGATCCGCGTCACCGATCCCAAGGATTCGCAGGCCGCGTTCGCGACCGCGCGCGAATTGATGGCGAAGCATCGCGTGCCGGTCGTCGTCGAGTTCATTCTCGAACGCGTCACCAACATCGCAATGGGCACCGAGATCGACAATATCGTCGAGTTCGAGGAGGTGGTGGATCTGCCGCTCGACGAGGTCGCGACTGCGCGGCCCGGCGTGCTTCAACCGGCGGAGTAGAGGACAGCATCATGCCGAAATTCGCCGCCAACCTCACCATGCTCTTCAACGAGATGCCGTTCCTCGACCGCTTTGCCGCGGCGAAAGCCGCGGGCTTCACTGGGGTCGAATATCTCTTTCCCTATGATTTCGACAGGGCGCTGCTGCGCGAGCAGCTCGAAGCCCACGGCCTCATTCAAGTGCTGCACAATCTTCCCGCCGGAAATTGGGCGGCCGGTCAGCGCGGCATCGCGATCCTGCCGGATCGTGTCGCCGAATTCCGCGATGGCGTGTTCCGCGCCATCGACTATGCCAAGGCGCTCGATTGCGAGCAGCTCAATTGCCTGGTCGGCATCGCGCCCGATGATGCCGACCCGCGCGAGCTCAACGAAACGCTAGTCGGTAATCTGCGCTTCGCCGCCTCGACGCTGGCGCGGGAGAACATCAAGCTGCTGGTCGAGCCAATCAACACGCTCGACATTCCCGGCTTCTTCCTCCACGGCACCGAGCAGGCGGTGCAGCTGATCTCCGAGGTGCGGTCGAACAATCTGTTCATCCAGTACGA
Source organism: Bradyrhizobium sp. Kon10 (assembly GCF_055807395.1). Lineage (NCBI taxonomy): Bacteria > Pseudomonadati > Pseudomonadota > Alphaproteobacteria > Hyphomicrobiales > Nitrobacteraceae > Bradyrhizobium > Bradyrhizobium sp. Kon10. The sequence goes on from NZ_JBVVOZ010000046.1 coordinate 26,464, forward strand.
CATCTATCACATGCAGATCATGGAGGGCGATCTCGCCCGTACCATGCAGGAATATCTTCCACAGATCGCCCACGTCCAGCTCGCCGATAATCCCGGCCGCCACGAGCCGGGCACTGGCGAAATCAACTATCCCTTCCTGTTCCGTCATCTCGACGCGATCGGTTACCGCGGCTGGGTCGGATGCGAATACAAGCCGCGGACCACGACGCTGGAAAGCCTGTCCTGGCACGCCGCGCAGACATTTGAGACGTGAGACACAACGGCAGTGCGCTCCCTCTCCCGCCTGCGGGAGAGGGCGGGGGGAGAGGGTGTCTCCGCGCCGGGAATTTCTGAGGTGCGCCGAGAAAATCCCCGGGCGGAGAGAGCCCTCACCAGGCGCTCCGCGCCGACCTCTCCCGCAGGCGGGAGAGGTGCACCGCGCGGGTGGATGAGATTTCGCTTATGCAACTGAGAGAGAAAGACCATGATCGACATCGGCTTCATCGGACTTGGCACCATGGGACGGCCGATGGCCGGCCATCTGCTGGCCGCGGGTCATCGCGTCTTGCTGCATGACGTCGCGCCGGTCTCGCCCGAGCTGATCGCGGCCGGTGGCATCGCCTGCAAGTCGGGCAAGAAGGTCGCGGAGGAGGCGGATGCCGTCATCATCATGGTGCCGGATACGCCGCATGTGGAGGCCGTGCTGTTCGGCAAGGATGGCGTGGCTGCCGGCATCTCCAAAGGCAAGATCGTCGTCGACATGAGCTCGATCTCGCCGCTGGCGACCAAAGAGTTCGCGAACAACATCGAAGCGCTGGGCGCGGACTATCTCGATGCGCCGGTGTCGGGCGGCGAAGTCGGTGCCAAGGCCGCCAGCCTCACCATCATGGTCGGCGGTCCCGAGCGCGCGTTCAACACCATGAAGCCGATCTTCGACAAAATGGGCAAGAACGTCACCCGTGTGGGCGCCAATGGCGACGGGCAGACAACCAAGGTCGCCAACCAGATCATCGTCGCCCTGACGATCGAAGCGGTCGGCGAGGCGCTGCTGTTTGCATCCAGGGCCGGCGCCAACCCTGCGCTGGTGCGGCAGGCGTTGATGGGCGGATTTGCCTCGTCGCGAATTCTCGAGGTTCATGGCGAGCGCATGGTGAAGCGCAATTTCGATCCAGGGTTTCGCATCGAGTTGCACCAGAAGGATCTCAACCTCGCGCTCGAAGGCGCGCGCGCGCTCGGCTTGTCCCTGCCGAGCACGGCGGTGGCGCAGCAATTGTTCTCGTCCTGCACCGCGCATGGCGGCAAGGGCTGGGACCATTCTGCGATGGTGCGTGCGCTGGAACTGATGGCGGACCACGAAATCGGCGCCGTTGGAAGTGTTACGGGGTAACAGTTGACGCTGCGTTCGCCACGGTGGAACCGGAACAATGATCCGGCTGCGCGGTTGATGGCGCACAACAACGCTGGAGAGTGTGGACATGAAAACCCGTCTTGCGATTTCGCTGGCTGCCATCTCGCTGCTGGCGTCAAGCGCAGCCTTTGCCCAGTCGACGACCGCCGAAGGCGCTGCGAACGGCGCCCGTGCGGGCGGCGACATCGGTGGTCCGGTCGGCGCGATGGTCGGCGGCACCGTGGGTGCAGCCGTCGGGGCAGGCCTGGAAATCCCGAATGCGATTCTCGGCGGCATCCCGCGCGATGATTCAGTCGTGGTTCACGAGCGCGTCGTGGTCGGCGAGCCGCTGCCTCCGACCGTGGTGCTGCGTCCCGTACCGAACTACACCGAGTATCGCTATGCGGTTGTGAACGATCGCCGCGTAATCGTCGAGCCGCGCACGCGCCGCGTCGTCAAGATCATCGACTGATCGGTTCGAGCTCAGGCTTTCAAGAGGCGGGCCCTGTGGAGTGTTACTCCGCGGGGCCTTCGCTTGTGGCGGCCGAGCTTGCGGCAAGGCGCGTCATGCCCCAACCGGCGACAGCGGCCAAGGCAAAGCCGATGCAAGCGGTGAGTGCGTCAACCACGAAATCCTCCAGCCGCGCATGGCGTCCTGGCGCCCAAAGCTGCATCAGTTCGAGCAGGCCGATCAGGACGACCGCGACCGCTGAGGTTGCCAGGCGGCGATGCGGATAGGCGAGGCCGAAAGCCAGTCCGAGCAGGACGAAGGCGAGCGCATGCTCGCCGTCCTGGCCAAGGTCGGAATGGGGCCGCAGGCCCGCCGGCCCGAGAGTCGCAAAGGTGATGGCGGCTGCGAGCAGCCAGGCAAAAGCGCGAACGAAAATGGACATCCGATGCGGATAGCACAGATTTGCCGCCGGCTGTCGCGGCGCCCTGATCAGATCGGCGTGTAGTTAATGACGGAACCTTTAAAGCGGCTCGCGCACGCCAAGGCCGTGCATGAAGCGCTCCCGGATCTGCACAGGGTCCCTGCGGGTGGCGCCGACGCCGGGCTTGTCGTCGATGCGCACAGCGATCAGGCTCGGCCCGGAAGCGGACATTGCGTCATCGACCAGACGCTCAAAATCCTCCTCGTCTGCGGCCCAGGCGCTGTTGGCAAGACCGGAGCCGGCGGCGATGGCGACGATGTCGGCGATACCGGCGGCCGGTGTCGCCTGCGCGCCGGTGATCTGATAGATGCCGTTGTCCATCACGATCATGACGAGGTTCTTCGGCTTCAGCGTCGCAATGGTCGAGAGTGCGCCGAGCTGCATCAGCAGCGAGCCGTCCCCCTCGAGCGCGAACACGCGGCGCTCGGGTTGCGCCAGCGCTACGCCAAGCGCGATCGGGAAGGCGAGGCCCATGCTTCCCAGCATGTAAAAGTTCTGCGGGCGGTGGCCGGCGGCCCAGAGGTCGAAATTGGTATTGCCGATGCCGCCGATCACGGCCTCTTCGTGCTTGAGCTTCGCGACCAGGCGCGAGGTCACATCGAAGCGGTTCATCACCTTGGTGTTGCGGGTGTGCATTTTTGAACTCATTTGGCCGGACTCACTTGTCGAACACCTTGCCGCCCGTGAGCAGCGGGCTGAGGATCAGCGCCACCGGCGCCTGCGTCGTGACCGCCTGCTTGATCGAGCGGTCGGTGATGAATTCGAGCTCGTCGAGGCGGGTGATGGTGTGATGCTCCAGCGCCAGCGAGTCCAGCACCGGGCGCATGGTGCGGCAGACCAGCGACTGGCCGTAGTTGAACTCGCCGAGCGTGCCGCGCTCTGAAACGAGCATGATCAGCGGTATCTGGTAGGGCACCGCGAGCGACGCGAGCACGTTGGCGAGGGTAGCAAAACCTGAGGTCTGCATCAGCACCGCACCGCGCCGTCCGCCCATCCAGGCGCCCGAGACGATGCCGACCGCTTCCTCCTCGCGGGCTGTCGCGAAGGTCGTAAAGAACGGATCGGCGTGCAGGTTCTTGATCAGCGGTGTCAGCACGCGGTCGGGCACGTAAGGCACGAGGCTGATCTCGTTCCGCTTCAGGGTTTGCAGGACAATGCCGTGCCAGCTGTTGTCGCTGGACGCCTGCGCTCCCTGGGGCGAGGTCTGCTGTTCCGCAATCGCCATTGCGTTCTCCCTTGAGCCGCGCATGCTTCTTCGTCTTGCCATTGTCCGGCGTCGCGGCGGCCTCTCGAAACTTGACGGAGCGAGCGGGATTGTCAACATGTCCCGGCCGGCACCGTGATCTGCGCCCGACGGCCTGCCGTGGTCGGCACCGCCATGTCATAAGCGGCAATAATGAGAAAACGGGAGGAACGCATGGAATGGACGCGCGCCGCGCTGACGCCTTGCGGATCTCCGCGAGAGCGCCGGAAGGGTCCTGATGTCCGTCAACAGCAAGCGCGTGTTCTACGTCAAATATCTGGCCAATCCGATCTACATCGATATCCTGAAGGCGCGGCCCGACGTCCGGCTCGATCGCATCGAGAACGACAGCCCCGAAGATTTCTACGCCCCGATCCTGAGTGCGGCACACGTCTACCAGATCGGGGCCGCGCGCGATGAACTGGCGTCCCATTTCCATGTCGACGCCGCCTTCCTGAAGCGCACGCCGAATCTCCTGCTCGTATCCAGCAATGGCGCAGGCTTCGATCCCGTCGATGCCGAGGCCTGCACGGATGCGGGCGTGCTGGTGGTCAATCAATCTGGCGGCAACGCGCATTCCGTTGCGGAACATGCGCTGGCGATGATGTTGACCCTATCCAAGCGCATCATCCAGTCAGACCGCCGGTTGCGCCGGGAGCGCGATGTCAACCGCAACGAGCTCGTCGGCAACGAGGTCGAGGGCAAGACCGTCGGCATTATCGGGCTCGGCAATGTCGGCCGCCGCATCGCCGCGCTGTGCAAGGGTCTGCTTGGCATGAAGGTGCTGGCCTATGATCCCTATCTTTCCGCCGAGGTCATGGCCGAGCGGGGCGGGGAGAAGGTCGAGCTTGACGAGCTGTTGCGCCGCGCCGATTTCGTCTCGATCTCCTGTCCGCTCAACAAGGGCAGTCGCAACATGATCAGCGTGCGCGAGTTTGCGCTGATGCAGCCGCATGCCTATTTCATCACCACCGCGCGCGGCTTCATCCACGACGAGGACGCGCTGCTTGGGGCGTTACGCGACAAGCGCATCGCGGGCGCCGGGCTCGACGTCTGGTCCAAGGAGCCGCCTCCGCCGGAGCACCCGCTGCTGCAGTTCGATAACGTGCTGGCGAGCCCGCACACGGCTGGCGTCACCATCGAGGCGCGCCAGAACATGGGTCGGATCGCCGCCGAGCAGGTCCTGGACACGCTCGACGGCAAGCGCCCGCCGCGCATCGTCAATCCTGAGGTCTGGCCGGTTTATGCCGCGCGCTTCAAGCAGGCGTTCGGGGTGATGCCGGGGTAGGGACAGCCACATTGTCATTCCCTGGCGCCAAGGACTCGCGCAGTCTGACCTTGATCCGCGTCAAATTCTCCTTCCCCGATTTGGGCAAAATGGGATTAGAGTGCCGCCGGGGCAGCAGGGAGGTCCCATGTCAACTTATGTCGTCAGGTTCATGAAGGACGTGCTCGGCGAGTATGGCCGGCAGAGTGAGATCTGCCAGGGCGCGATCGAGATCGACGCCGCCGACGAGGATGAGGCCAAGGAGCGGGCGAAGGCGAAGTTCTGCAAGGAACAGGCGTTGCATCACTGGTCCCTGCACGCCGATCGCATCCACATCAGAGCGGCCGATTTTCCGTCTTGAGGCCCCGTGAGGATCCAAAGCGCGATGGTAAATGATCATCGCGCTTTGGTTTATTCGTGAGCATAAGTGCTAGCGCTTCGCTTCGCCGAACACGACGGTCGGCACCGCGCGATTGACCACCTCGCGGAGCGCGAAGCTCGACTGCACCCGGGCGACACGCGGCAGGCGTGACAGCTCGGTGCGATGGATGCGCTCGAAATCCTGGATGTCGCGGGCGAGCACGATCAGGATGTAGTCGTCGGTGCCGGACATCAGGAAACAGCGCACGACGGAGGGGCATTTCACCACCTCCGCCTCGAACGCCTTCAGCGCCTCGTCGCTTTGGCTCTCAAGCGCAATCCGCACCAGCACCGTCGTGGTGAGGCCGAACTGCGCGAGGTCGAGCGCGGCCTGGTAGGCCTGGATGTAGCCGTCATCCTCCAGCGCCTTTTGCCGCCGCGCCAGCGCCGTGCTGGACAGGCCGACCTTGTTGGCAAGCTCGGTGTGGCTGGCCCGCGCATTGGTGGTGAGTTCCACAAGGATGGCGAGATCTTTCCGGTCGAGGGCCAAGGTTTTGTTTCCGGCGTCAAAGGCTGCTTCTGCGCTCGAAACCAGCGCGCGGGTTCCGAAACTAGCGGATATTCGCCCGAAACCAAACTGGCTCTGTCGCTACGATAACATCCGTGAATCAGGACGTCGGAAGGAGCCCAGCATGCGCGTCGGTGTGCCCAAGGAGATCAAGGTCCAGGAATATCGCGTCGGGCTCACCCCCGGCGCAGTCCGCGAATATGTCGCGGCCGGGCACCAGGTGCTGGTCGAGACTGGCGCCGGCAGCGGCATCGGTGCGTCGGATGAGGTCTATCGACGGGCTGGCGCGGCGATCGCCGGGACCGTCCGCGACATCTTCGCCAATTCCGACATGATCGTGAAGGTGAAGGAGCCGCAGAAAAGCGAATGGGCGCAGCTTCGCGAAAGCCAGATCCTGTTTACCTATCTCCACCTCGCGCCGGACCCGGAGCAGGCCAAGGGCTTGCTTGCGTCCGGCTGTACCGCGATCGCCTATGAAACCGTCACCGACGCGGCCGGTCACCTCCCTCTGCTCGCGCCGATGAGCGAAGTCGCCGGCCGCCTCGCCATCGAGGCCGCCGGCGCCGCGCTCAGGCGTTCGGCGGGCGGTCGCGGTTTGCTGCTGGGCGGCGTGCCCGGCGTGCAGCCGGCGCGCGTCGTCGTGCTCGGCGGTGGCGTGGTGGGAACGCAGGCCGCACGGATGGCGGCGGGCGTCGGCGCCGAGGTCACGGTGATCGACCGTTCGTTGCCGCGGCTGCGCGAACTCGACGATCTCTTCAGCGGCCGGGTGCGCACCCGCTTCTCGACCATCGAGTCGGTCGAGGACGAGGTATTCGCCGCCGACGTCGTGATCGGCGCGGTGCTGGTGCCGGGCGCCAGTGCACCGAAGCTCGTCACGCGCGCAATGCTGAAATCGATGCGGCCCGGCGCCGTGCTGGTCGACGTCGCGATCGACCAGGGCGGTTGCTTCGAGACCTCGCATGCGACCACGCACGCCGATCCGACCTACGAGGTCGACGGCGTCGTGCATTATTGCGTGGCCAATATGCCGGGCGCGGTGCCGGTGACGTCGAGCCAGGCGCTCAACAATGCGACCCTGCCGTTCGGGCTGATGCTCGCCAGCAAGGGCTTTGCCGCGGTGCTGGAAAATCCGCATTTGCGCAACGGGCTCAACGTGCATCGCGGCCGCATCACCAACAAGGCGGTGGCGGAAAGCCTCGGGTTGGAATTCGCGCCGGTCGGGAGCGGCCTCGCGGCGTAGAGGCTTATCTGGCTGGCGGCCGGGTGCCCGGCCAGCCAAACCGGCCAAAAGAAGAAAACTATTGAGCCGGGCGCGCCCGACAGAAGGAGTTTCCCTTCGGGGCGGCAAAAACGCCAATCGCTTCCATTGCTGTTTTGGCGGGAAACAACGACATTCCCGTCAGAAATTGATGGATCGGCGACGCTTATGGACCGCACAGGATTTGAGCCCTTTGGCGAGCAAATGGTGTCCGCGAAGGACGCCCAGCCGAAGTCGCGCGCCTCAAAGCTGCTGCTGCGGGCTGGCACCGGTCTGTTCTGGTCGCTGGTTGCGGCGATCGTGCTGGCCCGCGCCGCCTTCTTCGAGCCCGGCGTCTATGACGGCTTCAGCCACGTCGCGATGCTGGCCAAAAGCCTGATCTTCTAACGGCTTTTATTCCAGGCCGGGGATAGAACTCCCCTCGGGCCTGATATGTCGAAAACTTATTCCCCAGACGAGCGCCCCTGCGTATAAATCTTTCTCCTCGGGAGAGATTTGTGTCGCAGAATCAAGCATCCAGCCCGGCCGATTCCAAGCCGACCACGGCCGCCAGCCGCATCGTCGCGCTGATTCCCGGCATTCTCCTTTGCATCGCCGTGGCCGGCGTCTCGGCCCTGCTCGAACGCGGGGAATTGGGCGTGTTCGAGCATCCCTATGTCGAGGCGCTGGTGATGGCGATCCTGCTCGGCATGGCGCTCCGCAGCTTCTGGAAGCCGGCGCCGCGCTGGCAGGCCGGCATTGCTTTCAGTGCCAAGCAACTCCTCGAGGTTGCGGTGATGCTGTTAGGCGCCTCGATCAGCTTTGCCGCCATCGCCGCATCCGGGGTCGCGCTGCTCCTCTCGATCGCAGCCGTTGTCGTGATCGCGCTCTCCGTCTCTTTCGGATTGAGCCGTCTGCTTGGGCTGTCGACGCGGCTGTCGATCCTGATCGCCTGCGGCAATTCCATCTGCGGCAACTCCGCGATTGCGGCCGTGGCGCCGATCATCGGCGCCAACAGCGACGAGATCGCATCCTCCATTTCGTTCACGGCGATCCTCGGCGTCATGATGGTGCTGGGCCTGCCGCTGCTGATCCCGTTGTTGCAGCTGACGGCCACGCAATACGGCATCCTCGCCGGCCTGACCGTCTATGCCGTGCCGCAGGTGCTGGCAGCGACGGTGCCGGCCGGCCTCGTCTCGACGCAGATCGGGACGCTCGTGAAATTGATGCGCGTACTGATGCTGGGGCCCGTGGTCGTCGGCCTCTCGCTTGTCGCCGCGCGCTGGCAGACGGACGCCAAGAAGACCAATGTCGGCTTCTTCCGACTGGTGCCCTGGTTCATCCTCGGCTTCCTCGTGCTCGCGACCTTGCGCTCGCTCGAGATCGTGCCGGCCACGGTGGTCGGCCCGGTGACGAAGATCACCAGCTTTCTCACGGTGGTCTCGATGGCGGCGCTGGGTCTCGGCGTCGATGTGCGGGTGCTCGCCAATGTCGGCGGCCGCGTGACAGCGGCGGTCACGCTGTCGCTGATGCTGCTGTTAGGGATCAGCATCGCGCTGGTGCACTGGTTCAAGTGAACAGAGCGAAACTGCCGTAGGGTGGGCAAAGGCGCCAAAGCGCCGTGCCCACCATGTATCAGCATTCGTGATGAAAATGGTGGGCACGCTTCGCTTTGCCCACCCTACGGGACCGTCATCCGCGTAAGCGGGCGAAATAAACTAGATCACATCCGCCAGCGAGTGGCCGCGCAGCTCGATGTTGAGCCCCTGCATGCCGAGATCGGTGATCTCGCCGCCCATCGCCTTGATGCTTTCCTCCCGGATCAGCGACATCAATCCGCGGCGCAGCGCCAGGAATTCCGACGACATCATCATCGACTGCTGGCGCGGACGCTCCAGCGGAATCGGGATTTCGGCCTTGATCGAGCCGGGGCGCGCCGTCATGCAGTAGACGCGGTCGGAGAGGAAGATCGCCTCGTCGATGTCGTGGGTGACGAACAGCACCGAGATCTTCAGCCGCTGCCACATGTTGGTGAGGATCTGCTGCATGATGACGCGGGTCTGGGCGTCGAGTGCGCCGAACGGCTCGTCCAGCAGCAGCACCTTCGGTCCCGTCGCGAGTGCGCGGACGATGCCGACGCGCTGCTTCATGCCGCCGGAGAGCTTTTCCGGATAGTGCTTTTCGAATGCGTCCAACCCGGCAAGCCCGAGCAGAGTGCGCGCCGCGCGCTCGCGCTGCGAACGCGCCATGCCGCGCATCTTCAGGCCGAACTCGACATTCTCCCGCACCGTCTTCCAGGGAAACAGCGAATATTGCTGGAACACCATGCCGCGCTCGGCGCTCGGGCCGTTGACCTTCTCGCCGTCGACGGTGACGACCCCGGTGGTCGGCTTGAGGAAACCGGCGACCGCGTTGAGCAGCGTCGATTTTCCGCAGCCGGAGGGGCCGACGATCGAGACGAACTCGCCCGGGTTGACATGAATCTGCGTGTCCGTGACCGCCTCGACCGGCCCCTCGATGCTCTCATAACTGAGCGAGAAATTCTTGACCTCGATATGGCCCTGCGGTGCTTTGGTCAGGATCTCGTTCATTTCAGCCTCCACGGCATCACCAATTGTCCGGCGCCCCTGATCAGCAGGCTCGATCCGAGGCCGAGCACGCCGATCGCGATCATGCCGAGCGCGATGTCGGCATACTGGACCAGCGAGTAGGCTTCCCAGGTGAAGTAACCGATGCCGTACTGGCCCGAGATCATCTCGGCGGCGATCAGCGACACCCAGGCGACGCCCATCCCGACCGTGAGGCCGGTGAAAATGTGCGGCAGGGACGCCGGAAAATAGACCTCGCGGAAGATCGATCGTTCGCGCGCGCCGAGACATTGCGCGGCGCGCACCAGCACCGGATCGACCAGGGTCATGCCGTGCAGCGTGTTGACCAGGATCGGGAAGAACGAGCCGAGGAAAGTAATGAAGATGATGCTCTGCTCGTTGGTCGGCCACAGCATGATCGCCATCGGCACCCAGGCGATCGCCGGAATTGGCCGCAGCACCTCCGCCACCGGGAAGACGATTTCGTGCACCAGCTTGAAGCGGCCCATGACCAGGCCGAGCGGTACGCCGACGAGGGCTGCGAGCGAGAAGCCGATGAAGATGCGCCGGCAGCTCAGCACGATATGCATCAGGAATTTGGGATCGTGGATCGCCTTGGTGAAGCTCGCATAGACCGCAAGCGGCGACGGCACGTTGGTGAAGCGCACGAAGAACACGACACGATAGGTCGTCAGCAGGTGCCAGGCCAGCAGGAACGCGGCGAGCGAGACGATGCCGATCGCGATGGCGCGCAGTCCCGCCCGGTTGAGCCGGTACCAGCGCGACGCAAGCGTAGCGAACGAGGCCGGTGTCGTGGGCGCGGCGATGACGGTCACCGGCTCCGCCTCCGCGATTGTCATTGGCGTGCTGTCCTGGCGATGTCGGAGAGGGGCGGGGCTGCTCAAGTCTTGCCTCCGCTGACCGCCGCCTTCACTGCGTCATCGAAGCCGAGCACCTTGCCGCTGATCTTGGCGGCGTAGGCTTCGGCGTCCTTCTTGAGCAGGAACGGCGCGACGTCGCCGTTGCCGACCGCAAAGAAGGCTTGGTCGGCGAACAACTTGATGCCGCGCGTGGTGTCGAAGACATAGGCGACGTTGATCTTCTTGCCCTTGGCCTTGAAATCCGCATAAGCGCCGAGCGTGCAAGACGTGCTGGCGAAGGGCAGGATGCCGATCTCGTCCACCCAGACCTCACCGGCCTTGCGCGGATCGGCGATCGGCTTCTTGCAGAAACTGTCTTCGCCGGAGATTTCGTAGTTCTTGGTGCTGGCGAGCTGAGCGTCGTAATCGAGCTTCATCTCGGTGAACGCCTTGCGAATGTAGGAATCGTCAACCCACTTCTTGGGATCGAACTGCTTCATGCGGCCGAGATTCTGCAGCACCTTGACATCGGTCGCAGCCGCATCGATCAGCGCGGGCTTGATCGTGGGATCGGTCGTCATGTTGCCGCCCGGCCCCAGGAAGATATAGACGACCTCCTTGTTGATGCCGGTCCATTCCTGGATTTTCTCAGCGGCAAGCTTCGGATCTGCACGCAGCCACTGGTTGGCGGCGATGAGCGCCTTCTCATATGCGACGACGACTTCCGGATATTTTTCGGCGAAGTCGGTGCGCACAACAACACCGTGCCAGGTCGGCAGGTTGGTTTCGACGCCGTCAAAGATCTTTCGCGCGAAGCCGCGGAACGGCAGCAACTCCGCGAACGGGACGAAGTCGGCGTGGGCGTCGATCTTCTTTTCCTGGAGGTTGGTCGAGCCGACCTCCGGACTCTGGCTGACGAGCTGGAAGAAGTCGGGTCCATAGCCGCGGTCCTGCATCGCCTTCAGCACCATGCCGTGCGCCGCGGAGCCGAACGGGACGCTCACGAGTTTGCCCTTGAGATCGGCGAGTTCGTAGTAGGGCGAATCCTTGTGGACGACGATTCCGTTGCCGGAGCCGGACAGGCTGTAGGCAGCGACGCCGATCAGGCGGCTCTTGCTTTCGGGATTGCTCTCGAAGGTGAAGCCGTTCACGATCAGCGGATAATCGCCCATCATGCCGATCTGGAGCTTGTTGGCCATCATCGCATTGGTGACGGGCGGACCGGACGTGAAATTCTGCCACTCCAGCTCAAACTTGATGTTGGCGTATTTGCCGTCCTTCGGCAGGTACTTTTCAAGGAGATGCAACTGGCGGATCACGACGCCGGCGGTCACCGTATTGGTCGTGGTGTCCTGTGTTCCGATACCGAGCGTCACCGTTTCCGCTGAGGCCGGCTGCGCAAGGAGCATCGCCAGCGACGTCACTGACGTCGCGATCGAGAGCGTGGGAAGATGGCGGACCATTCTCATCCTCATTCGGTTGGCCGGGCTGTGGTTGCCATGATTGGGTGAGGGCGCAGACAGGGCAAATCCGGAATTACCGCCGCAGTCGATTAGTTGCCGGGAAAAGCCGATTGCATACTCCTTGGGCAGTCCTGCACTATAAAGCCGCTTGTCTGTGCAGCGGTCTTAGTCGCTGCCTTGACCGCGCATCTCTTCCAGCACGTCGGGCCGGCAGACCACGATCTGCGAGCGCTTGGTCAAGACGATTCCCTTTTCCTGCATGCGCTTCAGGCTGATCGTCACCCATTGCCTTGTGGCGCCGACCATGTGGGCGATGTCGGCATGGGTAAAGGCCGCCGCGATCACCCGGCCGTCGGCATCCTCGACGCCATAGAGATCGACGAGATGCAGCAAAAGATGCGCGAGGCGCTGCGTGATCGAGCGCGTTCCCAGCATCTGCGCCAGCGCCGAATAGCATTTGCCCTTGAAGGTCAGGCCTTCGATGAGGCCGATCGCGAGATTCGGTATCTCGACGGCAAGCGATCGCAGCTCTTTTCCGGGCAGGTGCACCACGCTGCAATTGCTGGATGCAACACCGGACCATTGGTGCACGGTGCCTTCGAACACTTCGGGCCCGCCGACGAAATTGCCGACATGCCAATAGGCCAGCGTGATCTCGCGCCCGAGCGGCGAGGTATAGAACACACGAATCCGGCCGCTCTCGATCAGCCAGATACCGTCATGCTTGCCGCCCTGGCTGAATAGTGTCTGGCCGCGGTTGAGGACCTTGCGGCGGCCCTGTTTCAGCACCAGTTCCCGCTCGCGCGGCGTCAGCTTGTCCATCAGCGGCGGCGGGCCGCCGATCCATTGCTGGTTTTCGGTGAGCAGCAGCGATGAGCTGCCGGCAGGCCGGACCGTTGCGGGAATCGTCCCGCGAACCACATTGGCCGCCTGCAACATCATCTGCCTCCGGAACGTTGAAATCGTTCGAAAGCGGAGCAATGTCCGTGCCAGTCACACAGCTGTCATCGCCCGGCTCGACCGGGCGATCCAGTATTCCAGCGAAAGCAATGGGATACGGTCAGGCCGCGGCGTACTGGATTCCCGCCTTCGCGGGGAATGACAGCGGAGCGCGGAGGCCGAGCGCGCCCTAGCGCCCCGTCAGGGTCAGCAGATACGGCTTGGGGTAAATCCCGCGGTTATGCCCATCCGAAAACGAGATGTTCAGCCCGTAGCCGAGATCGCCGATCTCGGTGATCGCGATCCCCGGGAAGCGCTCGGGAAAGCGCTCGTCGAAGCGGGCGCGGGTGCAGTGGGCGCATTTGCAGGAGAGGCGAAGCTGCTCGGCGGGCAGGCTGAGTGCATCGCCCTCGGTTGTGCGAACGAGGAGCGTCGCGAGATCGGCGCTTGCCTCATAGTCCGCAACGGTCGGTGCCACCAAGGCCATGGTCATGACGTGTCTCCGAGCGCTCTTCTACATTGTAGCTGACGTGCGCGAATAGCAACTAATTGCCGGCGGAAGCGCGGCGAGCTATCTCGCCTGACGTTCGCTGCCTTCTCTTCAATCATCGTCCGCGAAATGTGAAACTAATCGACCGGGATTTCCAGTTCGGCGTTGCCGGATTCCCGTCTCTCCGAAATTTTGTGCCGCAGTCGTGGGCCAAGGAGAGATGATGAGCGCATTTCAAAAGGAAACGGTTTTGTCGGTCCGGCACTGGACCGACTCGCTGTTCAGCTTCACCGCGACGCGCGATCCCGGCTTCCGGTTTCAGAACGGTCAGTTCGCGATGATCGGGCTCGAAGTCGAAGGCAAGCCGTTGATGCGGGCCTACAGCATGGCCAGCGCCAATCACGAAGACGCGCTGGAGTTCTTCTCGATCAAGGTTGCGGACGGCCCGCTCACGTCGCGGCTGCAGAAGATCAGGGAAGGCGACATCATCCTGGTCGGCCGCAAGGCCACGGGTACGCTG